>NZ_JAULUC010000004.1:0-372419 GCF_052851275.1 Burkholderia sp. SR8 | reverse complement strand
GGGTCTAGGCGGACTGGGGCCGGTCTGCCGGGCGAACGCTACGTAACATCCGGCCGCGCGTTACGGCGCCTTGCGGGAACATCGCGGCAACCGCCGCCGGCCCGCCTGTCGCGTCCGTCGCGCGAAAGCCCTATTCCTCCGTTTAAATCGCGACGATCTTCCCGATTCCCGCAACAAACCGCAGGTGCACCGCGCGGAAAATGCCATGGCGCGAAATTTGCAGTAATGGCCCGGACATAACTTCCAATGTCGAGGGCACCATGCACCATTACTTCAAGAAAACGACGGTATCGCTCGCCGTCCTGTCGCTCGTCACACTGTACGGCTGCGGCTCGGTCGACGGTCCGGTGACGCCGTCGATCAAGCCGAGCACGTCGGGGACTTCGGGGACTTCGGGGACTTCCGGCGGCGGCTCGTCGGGGACGTCGGGTGGCGGTAGTTCGGGTACCTCGGGTACTTCCGGTACCTCGGGCACTTCCGGTACCTCGGGCACTTCCGGTACCTCGGGCACTTCCGGTACATCGGGCACCTCCGGTACCTCCTCTGGCACGTCGGGTACTTCCTCCGGCACCTCCGGTACGTCCTCTGGCACGTCGGGTACTTCCTCCGGCACGTCGGGTACTTCCTCCGGCACCTCGGGCACTTCCTCCGGCACGTCGGGTACTTCCTCCGGCACCTCGGGTACTTCGTCCGGCACCTCGGGTACCTCGTCGGGCACCTCCGGTACCTCCTCTGGCACGTCGGGTACCTCGTCGGGCACCTCCGGTACCTCGTCTGGCACGTCGGGTACCTCCTCCGGCACCTCGGGTACGTCCTCCGGCACGTCGGGTACCTCCTCGGGTACGTCCTCCGGCACGTCGGGTACTTCCTCGGGTACGTCCTCGGGTACGTCCTCGGGTACTTCCTCGGGTACTTCCTCGGGTACGTCCTCCGGCACGTCGGGTACCTCCTCGGGCACCTCCGGCACCAACGTCACCCCCCTCGGCAACGTCCTCCAGCAAACCGGCTCGCTCGTCACCAACCTCGGCACGACGGTCGCGAACGGCGGTTCGCAGATCGGCGGCGTGCAGGTTCCCGGCACCAACACGGCGACGGCCACCAGCATCGGCAACGCGGTCACGAGCCTCGGCAACGGCGTGCAGTCGCTCGGCAACGGCGTCGCGGCCGGCCTCGGCTCGATCGGCGTGTCGCCGAACCCGCTCGGCCCGACGCTCACGTCGACCACCGGCCTGCTGACCGGCGCCGGCGGCGCCGTCAACAACCTCGGCAATGCCGTGACGAGCCTCGGCACCGGTCCGCTGGCGCCGCTCGCGCCGGCGACGACGCTGGTCGGCGATCTCGTCAACACGGTCGGCACCGCGGTCAACTCCACCGCATCGGCACTGAACACGGCACTGAACAGCGCGCCGGTGCAGCAGCTCGAAACGCAGCTCGGCAGCGTGATCAACCCGATCACGAACACGCTGACCGGCGGCGTCACGACGCCGGGCGCCACGCAGACGCTCGGCAACGCGACCATGCTCGGCGCCCCGCTCAGCGGCCTGCTGAGCACGCTCGGCAGCGGCCTCGGCCTCGCCGGCTCGCAGGTCGGCAGCGCGACCGGCAACCCGGTCGGCACGAGCGCCGGCAACAGCGTGTCGCAGCTCGGCAATACCGTGACGTCGACCGGCGGCCTGCTGTCCAGCGGCAGCTCCAGCAGCGGCACCAACCCGCTCGCCCCGATCACCGGCCTGCTCGGGACGCTGACGGGCGGGCTCGGCGGCAGCAGCTCGAGCGGTTCCGGCGGCACGAGCGGCACGAGCGGTACCAGTGGCACCAGCGGCGGGCCGCTCGCCCCGATCACCGGCCTGCTCGGCACCGTGACCGGTGCGCTCGGCGGCCTCGGTTCGAGCGGTACGGGCGGCACCAGCGGCACGAGCGGCACCAGCGGCACCAGCGGCTCCGGTGTCGGAGGCCTGCTCGCACCGGTCACCGGCCTCGTCAACGCGCTGACGCCGCTCGGCGCGAGCCTCACCGGCACGGTCACGACGCCGGGCGGCAGCCTGACCGGCAACCTCGGCGGCGCGCTGACGAGCGGCCCGGTCGGCACGCTGACGGGTTCGCTGACCTCCGCTGCGGGTTCGCTCGGCGCGGTCGGCACGGCCAGCCCCGGCAGTGCGACCGGCACGGCGACGACGCCGTCCGGCAGCGGTACCGTCGCGGCGGGCCTGACCGGCAGTTCGGGCGGCACCACCGGCAGCACGACCAATCTGCTCGCGCCGGTGACGAACCTGCTCGGCGGCCTGCTCGGCGGCACTACCACCAAGAAGTAACGCTTCACGCATCAGAACCACAGGCCAATGGCCGGGCACATTTCAAATCACAGCCCGGCCGACGGCCGGCGTCACCCGCGAAGCGGGGGCGCCGGCCCTCACCCCGACGAGGATCCGATCATGAACTCCACCATCGACGGCATCGCCGCGGTCCAGGACCGCCCGCCCCGCTCCGCCACGCCGTTCCGCGCCGGCCTGCTCGGCATCGCGGCCGGCCTGTTCGCGCTGTGGATCACGCGCGACCAGCCGGGCCTCGACGCTGCCACGCGCGCGGTCGTCGCCAGTCTCGCAATCATCGGCACGATCGCGCTGCACGAAATCTTCATCTCGCGGGTTTACCTGCGCCCGAGCGCGGGCCTGTCGCGCCAAGCCGTGCGTCCGCTCGGCCTCGCGCGCGTCGCGACGCGGCTGGGCGCGCTGACGTCGATCTACGCCGGCATCGGCACGATCTACTGGCTGCTTCCCGAATATCACGGCGCGTTCTACCTGCCGTTCTGGTCGCTGCTGCGCTCGCTCGCGCCGTACGTGATCGTCGCCGCGCCGTTCTACTTCGCGTGGATGGATCGCCACCAGCGCGAGACCGACGACGCGTACCTGCTGTGGGGCCGCTACCTGTTCCGCCGCGAGAAGCCCGCGAGCTGGCAGCCCGTGCGCGAGATGCTCGCCGGCTGGGGCGTGAAGGCGTTCTTCCTGCCGCTGATGACCGTCTACCTGTCGAAGGACGCCGATCACCTGAGCGCGTCGCTCGCCAACGCGCTGCACGCGCCGATGACGCTTGCGACGTTCGTGTTCCTGTACGACCTGTCGTTCACGATGGACCTGATGTTCGGCACCGTCGGCTATCTGTGCACGTTCCGCATCCTCGACAGCCACGTGCGCACCGTCGAGCCGACGACGCTCGGCTGGGTCGCCGCGCTGATGTGCTACCAGCCGTTCTGGTCGCTGATCTCGAACAACTACATCCGCTACGAAGGCTCGCTGTTCTGGGACAACTGGCTGCTGTCCGCGCCGACGCTGCGCGTGATCTGGGGCGCGGCGATCATCCTGCTGCTGATGACGTACGCGCTGTCGACGATCTCGTTCGGGTTGCGTTTCTCGAACCTGACGAACCGCGGGATCATCACGTCGGGCCCGTATCGCTTCACGAAGCATCCGGCGTACATCACGAAGAACCTGTCGTACTGGATGGTGTCGGTGCCGTTCGTCGAGCCGCTTGGCTGGCAGGTCGCGTTGATGCACTGCGCCGGGCTCGTCGCGGTCAACCTGATTTACTACACGCGCGCGAAGACCGAAGAACGCCATTTGATGCGCGACCCGGACTATCGCGCGTATGCGCAATGGATCGCGCAGCACGGCGTGTTCGCGCGGATCAAGCAGGCGTTCGGCGCGCGACAGGCGCGGTAACGCAGCGACGGGCAACCCTGTTGCGACGAATTGTCGCGAAGCACCCCGTTTCCGCGCGTTTCGTCGCTTTTCTCCCGCAGTGCGGTTGCCCGGCCACTGGCCGTCGCGTATGGTGCTGACCGTCCGCCGTGCGCGCGTCGCCCGGACCTTCGACCGTCGTTCCGCACGACGGCCGCGCGGGCCGTGCCCGCCGTCACCGTCTCCGCGGCAGCGCCCTGCGTCGCCGCGCGTTCTTGAGGAGAGAGGCGTGATCCACAAAGTCGTGATCCTGTTCGCACTCTGCATCGCGGGCCTCGCCGCGATCGCCGCCGGTTTCCAGCACATCCCCAGCTGATTCGCGGCCCCGGCTCGCTCGCCGAGCCCGGGGGCCGCTTCCGTTTCCTTCCCCTGTTGCGATGAACCCCTTTCTCGATGCGCCCGGGACGGGCGCCTGTTGCCATGCGTATCGACGTACAGCATTCCCAGCACGACATCGACGATGAACTCGACATGCTCTACGCGCGTCTGCACCAGCCCGGTCATCGACTGCACGGCCTGCCGGCCGTCGCGCTCGGCGACTCGGGCCTGCTCGTCCGCCACCGCGAAGCGGACGGCGAATTCTTCCTTTACATCGAGGATCCGGCGGCGCGGCAGCTCGCCGGCTACACGATTTTCAACCGGCTGCCCGAACTGCCGCGCCGCGCGGACCGCTTCCTGCGCGCGCCGCATACGCGGCTGCGCGGGTCCGCGCAACGCAGAGGCGTCGCGACGGCGCTGTATCGATGGGGACTCGACGCGGGACTGTGCCTGATCAGCGGCGCGCGGCAATCGGTCGGCGCCGCGCGGTTGTGGACCGCGCTCGCGAACGATTACCGGCACGGCTTCGTCGACGTCGAAGGCCGCGCGCTGCGCTACCTCGGCGAAACCGTGGCGGACGACGTGCACGGTGCGCTGCATACGCGCCGGCTGCTGCTCGGCAACGGATGGGCACTGCGCGAGCTGGCACGCGCGACCGGGATGACGGGCGTCGATGCAGGAGAATGTCGGGACGAGCCACGGCTGCAGAATGGACGCGCCCGGCCACGCGTGCGCACCGCGGCCCACGCGCGCCACGCCACTCGCGCACCGATGCGATAATCGGCCGGATTCGCACGACGCCGCCGCGCCAGCCCACTGCCGACACACGCTCCTCGATGCCCACCGACCCCCGAACCGATTCCGCGCGCCGCATCGACATCGTCGCGCTGTGCGGCAGCCTTCGCGCGCAGTCGTACAACGCGGCGCTGCTGGATGCGGCCGCGCTCGTCGCGCCGCGCGGGATGCGCATCACGCGCTTCGATCGTCTCGGCGAATTTCCGCTGTTCAATCCCGATACCGAATATCCGTCGCCGGCTGCGGTGCGCGACCTGATCGAGCGGCTGAACGCCGCCGACGGCGTGCTGATCGCGAGCCCGGAATACGCGCACGGCGTGACGGGCGTGATGAAGAACGCGCTGGACTGGGTAGTCGGATGCGAAGCCGTCGTGTACAAGCCGGTCGCGGTGTTGAACGCGTCGCCGCGCGCGACGCATGCGGACGCCGCGCTGCGGGAGACGCTGTCGGTGATGTCCGCGCGCATCGTCGAGCGCGCGTCGATCGCGCTGCCGATCCTCGGCAGCCAGCTCGATGCGGCGGGCATCGCCGCGCATCGGCCGTTCGCGTCGGCGTTGAGCGACGCGTTGCATGCATTACGCGCGGCGCTCGACGAGCAGGCGACCGGCCGCTAGACGACGAGCGCCGCCGCGGCTCGAACGCTTGCGTTATCGCGCCTTGGTGCGCGCGGTCTTCTTCGCCGGCTTCGCCGCTTTCGCGGCCTTCGCGCGCGGCGCTTCCTTCTCCGGCTGCGCGGGGCCGCCGGCGAGGTCCTCGAGCCACGCCAACGCATCGACATACGACAGGAACTGTTGCAGGTACTCAGGCGACAGCTCGCGCATCGTCGCGAGCGACCGGTGCACGAGGCTGTTCGAATTGAGCGGCCCCGCGTTGCGCGGCACCTGGTCGAGCGACTGACGGTACTGCTGTTCGGTACGCACCTTCGACCACATCGTGCGGAAGTAGTCGATCAGTCCGGGATCGATCCCGCGCCGGTCGGCCTGCGCGTCGCGTGCGAGCTGCTCGACGAGTTCGCCCAGGCGGCTGCGCGCAGGCGCCGCGTTCGCGCTTGCCGGTGCCGCTTCAGCGGCTCGCGCAACGATGTCCGCATAAGCGTCGAGCAGCGTCGCGAGCCGCGCATCGAGCAACGCGCGCGCGTCGCCGTCGAGCGCGGCCGCACGTTTCTCGAGCGCGTCGAGCCGATGAAAGCGCACCGGATCGAGCCGGTCCGCGCCCTGCCCGCGCCACGCGTCGAGCGTCGCGCGCACGTGCGTCGCGTCGCCGGTCACTTCGCCTTTCCTCCGTTCGATGCGGTCTTGCGCGGCACCGGCGCGATCTCCACGCGGCGGTTCCTGGCGCGGCCTTCATCGTCGGCATTCGAGCTGACCGGCTGCTCGGAGCCGAATGCCGCCGCGAACACCGACGGCGCCGGCACGCCGGCATCGATCAGCGCGCGTGTGACCGTCAGCGCACGCTTGGCCGACAGTTCCCAGTTGTCCGCGAACAGGCGGTTGCCGGCGCGCACCTGCTGGTCGTCGGCGAAGCCGCTGATCATCAGGATCTCGTCGCGCGTCTTCAGGTACGCGGCGAGCGGCCCGGCCAGCGTCTTCAGCAGATCGCGGCCTTCAGGCTGCAGCTGGTCGGAGTTCAGCGCGAACAGCACGTTGCCGCTGATGCCGATGCGGCCGTTCACGAGCGTCACGCGGCCGGCCGCGAGCGGCCCGGCGAGCGCCTTCTCGAGCGACTCGCGCTGTTGCGCTTCCTGCTGGCGCGCGCGTACGGCTTCCTCGAGTTTCGACGTGAGCTGCAACTGCATGCCGATCACGCCGACGAGAATCAGCACGAACGCGCCGAGCAGCACCGACATCAGGTCGGCGAACGCGGGCCATACCGGCGCGGCCGGCGCGCCGTCGTCGATTTCGTCGTGCATGCGTTACGCTCCGACCGATACGCGCCGACCGGCGAGATGCTGCAGGTCTTCGACGATCTGCTTCTGCGACATCATGCTGAGGTCGATCACCTCGCGCGCCTGCGCGACGTAATACTCGAGCTGCTCGTCGCTGCGCGCGAGCGACTTCTCGAGCGCGGCTTCGATGCGCTGCAGGTGATTCAGCAGCTTGTCGTTCGACTCGCCGAACACCTGCACGGCCGCACCGAACGCGTCGCCGAGGCTCGCGACCTCGACGGCGCCCGCGGTGACCTGCGCGGCGACCGAATCGAGCTTGCGCGTTTCGGCATCGACGGTGTCGTTGAAGCGCGCGCCGACGCGATCGAGCAGGTCCGCCGACGTGCTGACGAGCGCGTCGATCGCGGTGCGCTGTTCGGTCGACGCGTGGTTGACCGCGCCGAGCAGCGTTTCGAGCGTCGCGAGCAGGCGGCTGCGCTCCTCGAGCATCGCGGTGTCGCGCACCATGCTGTCGGACAGGCGCTGACGCAGTTCGGCGACGACGTCGGCCGCGGCCTTCGGCGCTTCCGACGCGGCCTGCACGAGGCGCGAGATTTCGTTGATCGTGTCGCTGGCGTGCACCTGCGCCTGCGCGGTGATCTCGTTCGCAGTGCGGGCCAGCGTGTCGCAGATGTCCTGCTGGCGCATCGCGGCCTGTGCGCTCGTGTGCGCCCATTCGTCGCGCAACGCGGCGGCCATCGCGGCAAGCGAGTCGTTCCATGCGGACAGACGTGCTTCGTCGCGCGCGGCCAGTTGCGTTTGCAGCCCCGTGTGCGAATCGCGGATCGTCGACAGCAGGTCGGTCGAGCGCTGTTCGAACGTGGACGCTTGCGCGGTCAGTTCGCGCGTCGTCTGTGCGAGTGCATCGCAGATCTCCTGCTGACGGCCGGCGCTGTGGATACCTGCACGCTGCCATTCGTCGCCGAGCTTCGCGGCCATCGCGGCAAGCGAAGCGCTCCATGCGGACAGACGTTCTTCGTCGCGCGCGGCCAGTTGCGCTTGCAGCCCCGTGTGCGAATCGCGGATCGTCGACAGCAGTTCGTTCGAGCGCTGCTCGAACGTGGACGCTTGCGCGGTCAGTTCGCGCGTCGTCTGTGCGAGTGCATCGCAGATCTCCTGCTGACGGCCGGCGCTGTGGATACCTGCACGCTGCCATTCGTCGCCGAGCTTCGCGGCCATCGCGGCGAGCGAGTCGTTCCATGCGGACAGACGTTCTTCGTCGCGCGCGGCCAGTTGCGCTTGCAGCCCCGTGTGCGAATCGCGGATCGTCGACAGCAGGTCCGTCGAGCGCTGTTCGAACGTGGACGCTTGCGCGGTCAGCTCGCGCGTCGTCTGTGCGAGTGCATCGCAGATCGCCTGCTGACGGTCCGCGTTGTGCGCACCCGCGCGCTGCCATTCTTCGCCGAGCCGCGCAGCCATCGTCGCCAGCGACGCGTGCCACGCCGCCAGGCGTTCGTCGTCGCGCGCGGCCAGTTGCGTCTGCAGCGCGTCGTGCGAGTCGCGCATCGCGACAAGCGCCGCACCGGAATGCCGCTCGAACGTCGCGGCGGCCTCGCCCAGCGCCTTCGCATGCTGGCCGGCCAGTGTCTCGCCGACTTGCTCCTGGCGCGCGAGCGCGTCGCGCCACGCGTCCGACAGGCGGCTTTCGGTCGCTTCGAGGCGCGTCGCGACGCCGTCGAGCAGGTCCGCCGAACGCTGCGCGAAGGTGTCGGTGAACTGGCCGAGCGTCGTCTGCAGCTGCTGCGCGGCGGCGTCACTTGCGTGGCGCTGCGCGTCGAGCGCACGGTTCCAGACGGCCGTCACGTTCCCGGCGGTCTTCTCGAAGCCGTCGGTCAGCCCGTCGAGCTGACGCTGCACGGCGCCCGTCACGGTGTCGCGCAGCGCAGCCATTTCCTGCGCGAGCCCGGTCATCGTCGCCGCGACAACGGGCTGCAGCGCGGCACCGGCCACGCGCGCGCTTTCGGCGGCGCTTTCCTTCAGCGCGTCGCCGACGTTCGACGCGAGCGCCGCATACGCACGCTCGGTACGGTCGAAGAACGCCTGCTGGCTTTCGATCTGGCGATCGTGCAGCGCGACGCTGCGCGCCTCGAGCGTCGTCATCATCGTCTGCAGCCGGTCGACCAGCGCCGGCATCACGTCGGCCTGGCGCTGCAGCAGCCGGAACGATTCGTCGCGCTGATGGGCGGACGAATGCACGCGCAGCGTCGTCGCGATCTTCGCGTCGAGCTGCTGGCCCGCGTCGATCCGTTCGCGCCGCACCAGTGCGGACAGCAGGCCGAGCATCGCGGACGTCGCGACGCCCGCGATCGACGTGCCGAACGCGAAGCCGAGCCCCTTCACCGGTGCAATCAGCGATGCGCGGATCGCGTCGAGGTCGGTCGCGCTTTCGAGCGCGGCGCCGGTGCCCTTCAGCGTCACGACCATCCCGAGCAGCGTGCCGAGCATCCCGAGCAGCACGAGCAGGCCGACGAGGTACGGCGTCAGCGACGGGCCCGGCAGCGCGACGCGCGCGCCCTCGATGCGCGCACGCACGGCGCCGCGCAGGCCCGGGTGCAGCGTATCGAGCCACGTGTCGAGCTTCGCCGGCGATTCGGTCAGGCCGGCCACCGCGCGCGACAGCGTGGCGGTCGCCTGCCGGTAGCGCAGCAGCTCCCACGCGCCGGCGACGTAGCACGCGGCGATCAGCAGCGTGACGGCCGTCGCGAGCGGGTTCGACGCGATATAACCGACGCCGATCCAGCCCACTGCGAGCAGACCGGCGATGAACACAACGAGATCGAGACGAATTCTGGACATAGCGTATTGATTAGCAGGTACGAAGGGCCGCGAGCAGCCCGTCTACCGTTTGAAACCGGACTTCGAGTTCGGCGAGCAGGATGCTTTGCATCTCGTCGCGGAACGTGTCGAGCCACGTGCCGGGCACGATCGCCGCGGCAGGCGGTGCGCCACCATCGCCGTCGCCATCGGCGCCGGCCGCCGCTTGCGCATCGGCGAGCGCCTGCCGCTCCGCGTCGCGCAACCGCTCGAAGCGCGTGCCGAGCAGCGCGGGCACCGCGGACAGCAGGCTGCGTTCGCGCGCGCCAAGCACGCGCTCCATGATCGCGTCGAGCGTCGCGAGCCGCGCCATCCCGGACGAACGCGCGGCGAGCGCGACCCGCAGACGGCCGCGCAACTGGCCGATCGCGGTCTCCATCTCCTGCTGCAGGGACAGACAGCTCTGGCGAAAATCCGCGAAATCGGCCGTCTCGGCGGCCGGCGGCGGCAACTCACCGGGACGCCGCCGCGTGCGCGGCCGGTGCGCGGCCGTGATCGCCTGTGCGAGGTCGTGGCGCACGCGCGCGCAGTCGCGCTCGGCGTCGTAGCCGCGCACGCCGGCCGCGACGCCGGGCGGGCTCGCCGTCAGCGCGGACGACAGCGTGATCGCGTCGGTCCAGCCGAGCCACTGGCTCAGGCGGTCCGACAGCGTCTGCCGGGATTCGGCGACGTCGGCATCGGTCAGGCGCGCGAGCAGCCGGACGAGCGTCGGGCCGCTCAGCGCCGGGCGCGGGGATGCTTGCACCATGCTGCAAACCGTCAAAAAAGGCAGCAGTTTACACGTCGCCGGGCGGTCGGCCGCCAGAATCTCGGAAGCGATCCGGCACCGCACGCCGCGCATCCGGCGCGAACGCCCGCCGCACAAGGCTTGCGGCCCGCGTCGCCGAGACCGGCGCGGCGGCCGGCGCCGCCCCGAACGCCCGACGACGCGCCGGCGGCCGTCCGGAACCGCCGCGCCGGGCGCCGCTGCGCAGCCGCCGGCCGCGCTCGATTAACCGCGATTCCGCCACGGACCTGCGGTACCATCGCGACACCCGCTGCGCGATCGCGCCCCGATGCGGGCCCGCGCCGCCCGGCAGCCGGCGTGCGGGTCGCCGGACGCGTCGCGGATATCCGGCCGATATCCGCGGGTAGCAGGCAGCGTCCCGCCAGACGGGTGCCGCCGCCCATGACAACGAAAGACCAACAAGAGACGGGCCTGCCCGAACGCACACGATGCTCTCAGACTTCGTCGCGCGCCTGCGCGAGCGCTTCAGCAAACCGCCGACCCGGCAGGACTTCGCCGAACGCCTGATCGCCGCATTGCGTGCGACCGGCGACACGCGAGAGTGGCTTCACGACGACGACAAGGGCCGTCTCGTGCAGGCCGACGCGCCGTCGAACATCATCAACCTGCACAACCTGTTCCGCGACTATGCGGGCGCGACACCGGCCGAGCGCGAAGCGACGCTCAAGCGCCAGGCGAACGCGATGATGCAGCACGAGATTCCGTCGGACTTCGCCGACGTCCGCGCGCGGCTGCGGCCGGTGATCCGCAGCGCGACCGAGCGCGGCGTGGTCGCGCTGCAGCTCGCCGGCCAGCCGGCCGCGTCGGAAGTCGCGTTCCGGCCGCTGTGCGAGAACCTGGAGATCGGCATCGCATACGACGGCGAATTCAGCGTCGCGCGGCTGACGGACGCACGGCTCGCCGAATGGGGCGTCAGCTTCGACGACGCATGCGACATCGCGATCGACAACCTGCGCGGCGTGTCGTCCGCGCCGTGGGCCGCGTTGCGCGACGGCGTGTTCGTGTCGCAGTTCGGCGACTATTACGACGCGGCGCGGCTGCTGCTGACCGACCTGCTGCACCGCCAGCCCATTTCCGGTGCGCCGGTCGTGATGGCGCCGAACCGCGCGGTGCTGCTGCTGACCGGCGACCGCAACACGGCCGGGCTCGCGACGATGGTCGAACTTGCCGAACAGGCGCGCGCGCAGCCGCGCCCGCTGCCGGCGCTGATGCTGCGCTGGGACGGTGCCGCGTGGCGCAATTTCGTGCCGGCGGGGCTCGAAGCGAAGCTGCACGCGCTGCGCGTGGACGAACTCGCCGGCGACTACCAGGATCAGCGGACGCTGCTGGACGATCTGAACAAGCGCAACGGCATCGACATCTTCGTTGCGAGCTACACCGTGTACCGGCGGCAGAACGGCGAGCTGTTCAGCGTCGGCGTGTGGAGCGACGGCGTGCCGACGCTGCTGCCCGACGCGGACATCGTCGTGCTCTACCGGGAAGCGACGCGGCAGTCGGCCCACGTGCCGATGGCGGAGCTGCGGCGCGCATGCGGCGACCTGATGACGGCCACCGCGCACCATCCGGTGCGGTATGAAGTGACCGCATTTCCGGACGACGCGCGGTTCGCGGCGCTGCTCGAGCGGTTCCCGGCGGGCTGACGGGAGGCTGCGCGGGACGGCGGAGAGAGTGAGGTCAGGACGCGGCGGTCGCGGCGACGCGGGGCCGGGCGACGCGGGGCGCGTGACCGGGCCGGCGACTGGGGGCCGGCGACTCGCGGCGGGCGACTCGCGGCGGATGACTCGGGGCGGGTGACTCGGAGCCGGCGACTCGCGGCGGATGACTGAGCAGGCGACTCGCGGCCGGCGACTCGCGGCGGATGACTGGGCAGGCGACTCGCGCCGGCGACTCGCGGCGGATGACTGGGCAGGCGACTCGCGGCCGGCGACTCGCGGCGGATGACTGAGCAGGCGACTCGGGGCCGTCGACTCGCGGCGGATTGCCGGTCGGCCGGATCGAGCCGTTCTGCGATTTCGCGGAACGGCTGGATCGCACGGACCGGCTGGACCCGTTGAATGGGCCACTGCCGGCCGGAATGGCCGGCCGTTGCGGCATGCGCGTCAGGAATGCGACGGTGCCGCGTTCGAGCGGCACCGCCTTTCGTCAGATCCCCGCTTTCGGCGCGTTCAGGATCAGCCGCAGCCCGAGCAGCGTGATCGCGCCGGCCGCGACGCGGTCGACCCACTTCTTCGCGCGCAGGTAGAGTTCGCGCGGCCGGCGCGTCGAGAAGCACAGCGCGACGATCGTGTACCAGCCGAACTCGACGCCGAACACGAGCGGCGGCAGCACGAGATAGCACCACAGCGGCGGATGCTGCGGCAACAGCGCGGCGAAGATGCTGCCGTACCAGATCGCCGTCTTCGGGTTGCTCAGCTGGGTCGTGAGGCCCGTCCAGAACGACTTGCGCGCGCTGCCGCCGGCGACGGCCCGCGCATCGTCCATCGCGATCGGCCGGTCGGCACCGCGCCAGATCTTCGATGCCATGTAGATCAGGTACGCGCCGCCCGCCAGCTTGAGCCCGACGTACAGCCATTCGACCGCCTGCAGCAGCGTGTAGAGCCCGGCCAGCGCGACGCCGCCGAACGCGATTCCGCCGACGCCCATCCCGAGTGCGGTGGCGAGCCCGTCGCGGCGCGACAATCCGATCGAATTGCGGGCGACCAGCACGAAACTCGGGCCCGGAATCATCGCGCCGAGCCACAGCGCGGCCAGGATAGCCAGTACGGCAGCCGATGCAGTCATCGAAGTCTCCTTGGATCAGCGACGCCGAAGCGCCGGCGCCTGCGTGTGCCGGATCGCGACGCGATCGTGCCGCGTGGCGTCGCGTTCCGACGATGAGCCGTTGATTCTGGCACGCTTCGCGGGCCGCCGAAAGCGTCCGCGCGCTGCTATGCTGGCTGCCGTTCCCGCCCTTTTCTGCGATCGCCAACAGCCATGATCGAAATCCGCGCCGCCCGCTATCCGGACGATGCCGCCGCCGTCGAAGCGATCTTCCGCGAGTACATCGCGAGCCCGAGCGTCAGCCTCGCGTTCCAGGACTACGAGCCCGAACTTGCCGCGCTGCCGGGCAAATACGCGGCGCCGCGCGGGCAATTGCTGCTCGCATCGCGCGGCGAGCGCGCGGTCGGCTGCGCGGCGTTCCGCGAAATCGATGCCACCACGTGCGAGATGAAGCGCGTGTACGTGCGTCCCGAAGCGCGCGGGCTGGACGTGGGCCGCCAGCTCGTCGAGCGGCTGTTGCGCGACGCGAAGGCGGCCGGCTATGCGCGGATGTGTCTCGACGTGCTGCCCGAATTCGTCGCCGCAAGGCAACTGTATGGTTCGCTCGGCTTCACGCCGGCGCCGCCCGTCGCGTTCAATCCGGTGCCCGGCACCGCGTTTCTCGGGCGGGATCTGTGATGGCCGCGATGCGCGCACGGGCCGCGGCGGCTAGCCCAGCGCGAGTGCTGCCGCTGCTCGCCGCCTGGTGCTGCCATGTGCAGGCCGCCTCCCCGGCATTGCCATCGTTGCCGCCGTCGATCGCCGCGCAATTGCCGGCCGGCTACCAGCCGTTCGTCGCGCGGCAGGGGCCGGCGCTCGACAACGGGCGGCACACCGTGCTCGTCGTCGTGCATCGCGCGACCGACACGCGCGAACAGCCGTCGCCGCGCCCGCTGCTCATCTACGAGGAACAGGACGACCGCAGCTACCGGCTCGCCGCGCGCAACGATGCCGTCGTGATGCGCGCGAACGACGCGCTGCAATGCGACCCGTTCGATCCGGAAAACGCGGCCGATGGCGGAATCGCCGTGAAGGGGCGTTACTTCACGGTGCAGAACGACGTCGCGTGCGGCCAGCACTGGAGCGACTACGTGACGTTCCGCTACGAGCCGCGCACGCGCGCGTGGCTGTTCTCCAGCGACATCCATACCGAATCGTTCCCGCTCGCCGGCAAGCCGGATTCCGTCAGCACGGTGCGTGCGGATCCGCGCAAGCCGGTTTCGTTCAGCGCATGGAAGCGCACGGAATAGATCCTGCGCTGCGTCCGTAGCCGCGCCGCCTTCGCTCGCGTGCACCGGCCAACGGGTCTACCATAGTCGCTCGTCGCCGTTCCGGCGCGCGCCGCTGCGGCATGCAGCTTGCGCGTGCCCGTTCCCACGTTGAACCAGCGCAGGAGGACGTCATGACGCAACACTTCGACGCGATCGTCATCGGCACCGGACAAGCCGGCCCGCCGCTTGCCGCGCGGCTCGCGGGCGCCGGCATGAAAGTCGCGATCATCGAGCGCGGCCGCTTCGGCGGCACCTGCGTGAACACCGGCTGCATCCCGACCAAGACGCTGATCGCGAGCGCCTATGCGGCGCAGATCGCGCGGCGCGCCGAAGAATACGGCGTATCGGTCGGCCCCGTCAGCGTCGACATGAAAGCGGTGAAGGCACGCAAGGACCGCGTCTCCGGCCGCTCGAACCACGGTGTCGAGCAGTGGGTGCGCGGCCTCGATCACACGACGGTGTTTCAGGGTCATGCCCGATTCGAGCGCCCGAATGCGGTGCGCGTCGGCGACGAACTGCTCGAGGGCGAGCGCATCTTCATCAATGTCGGCGGACGCGCGCAGATCCCGAAGATGCCGGGCCTCGACTCGGTGTCGTACCTGACCAACTCGACGATGATGGACGTCGACTTCCTGCCCGAACATCTCGTGATCATCGGCGGCAGCTACGTGGGGCTCGAATTCGGCCAGATGTACCGCCGCTTCGGGTCGAAGGTCACGATCATCGAGAAAGGCGCGCGGCTGATCCACCGCGAGGACGAGGACGTGTCGGATGCCGTGCGCGAGATTCTCGCGAACGAAGGCATCGACGTGCAGCTCGACGCGAACTGCCTGAACGCGCGGCGCGACGGCGACGGCATCGCGGTCGGCCTCGACGGCACCGGCGGCGGCCGCGAAGTCGCGGGCTCGCACCTGCTGCTCGCGGTCGGCCGCGTGCCGAACACCGACGATCTCGGCCTCGAGCTGGCCGGCGTCGCGACCGACTCGCATGGTTACATCACGGTCGACGACCAGCTGCGCACCAACGTGCCGGGCATCTGGGCGCTCGGCGACTGCAACGGCCGCGGCGCATTCACGCACACCGCGTACAACGACTACGAGATCGTCGCGGCCAACCTGCTCGACGACGATCCGCGCAAGGTGTCCGACCGTATCCCCGCCTATGCGATGTACATCGATCCGCCGCTCGGCCGCGTCGGCATGACGCTCGCCGAAGCCAAGAAGACGGGCCGCCGGCTGCTGGTCGGCACGCGCCCGATGACGCGCGTCGGCCGCGCGGTCGAGAAAGGCGAGAGCCAGGGGTTCATGAAGGTGATCGTCGACGCGGACAGCCACGCGATTCTCGGCGCGTCGATCCTCGGCGTGACGGGCGACGAGGTCGTGCACGGGCTGCTCGACGTGATGACCGCCGGCGCGCCGTACACGACGATCAGCCGCGCGATGCACATCCATCCGACCGTGTCGGAACTGCTGCCGACGCTGCTGCAGGATCTGCATCCGGTTCAATGACCGACGACGGGCGGGCACCCGCCCTGCCCGCTCGGCACAGGCATGCGCCGCCGCCCGTCGCGCACCGGCTTCGAACCGTGTGCGAAGATCGCCGTTCGTCACGACACCCGCAAATGCCATGGACCGTCTGCAAACGATGCAGATCTACGTACAGATCGTCGAACGCGGCAACTTCACGCAGGCCGCCGACGCGCTGCAGCTGCATCGGCCGGCCGTCACGAAAGCCGTGCAGCAGCTCGAACAGGAACTCGGCATCCGGCTGCTGAACCGCAGCACGCGCCGTGTCAGCATGACGGCCGAAGGCGAGGTGTTCTATGCGCGCTGCGTGCAGTTGCTCGGCAGCATCGACGACGCGTTCGCGTCGTTCCCGAAGCAACGCACCGTACCGAAGGGCCGGTTGCGGCTCGATATCGCCATCGCGCTCGCGAAGACGGTCATCATTCCCGCGCTGCCGGAATTCCAGCAGCGCTATCCGCAGATCGAACTCGTGCTCGGCGCGAGCGACCAGCCGGCCGACCTGATCGGCGAAGGGATCGACTGCGTCGTGCGGGTCGGCACGCTGAAGGATTCGAGCATGGTCGCGCGCACGGTCGGCGCGGTGCCGATGGTCACGTGCGCATCGCCTGCGTATATCGTCCGCCACGGGTTGCCGCGCACGCTCGACGACCTGCGCACGCATCGCGCGGTCAATTTCTTCACGGGCGCGAACCGCAAGATACTCGAATGGACGTTCTGCCCGGACGGCGAACGCGTCGACGTGAAGCTGCCGAGCAGCCTCCTCACGAACAACTCCGAAGCACTGCTGTCGTGCGGGCTGGCCGGGCTCGGCATCGTGCACGCGCTGCGCCCCGCGCTGCAGCCGCATATCGATTCGGGTCATCTGATCGAGCTGCTGCCCGGCATTCGCGCCGAACCGAAACCCGTGTCGGCGATGTATCCGAACCGCGCGCATCTGCCGGACAAGGTGCGCGTGTTCATCGACTGGCTCACGGAAGTGTTCGCGCGTCGTTATCCGGCGTAGCGCATGCAAGCGCGCGCCGGTGCTGCGATTGTTATTCGGCGAATAACAATCAGTGATCGCGGCGCGCGTTTATCCGGCACGGGCCGCCGCCTACAGTGCTCCTTCATCGACCCGTTCATCGAAGGAGTGCTCCATGTCCCGAATCGTTCGTTTCCATCGTACCGGCGGCCCCGACGTGCTGCAGATCGACACCGTCGACGTGCCCGCGCCCGGCCCCGGCGAAGTGCAGTTGCACGTGAAGGCGATCGGCATCAATCGCGCGGAAGTCATGTACCGCAGCGGCGAATACACGTTCCAGCCGCGCTTTCCGGCGTCGCTCGGCTACGAAGCAGCGGGTGTCGTCGCTGCGGTCGGGCCGGACGTCACGGCGTTCTCCGCAGGCGACGCGGTGAGCGTCGTGCCCGCGTTCTCGTTCGCCGACTACGGCATGTATGGCGACGTGGTCAACGTGCCCGCGCATGCGCTCGTCCGGCATCCGCAGAACCTGTCGTTCGAGGAAGCCGCGGCGACGTGGATGATGTTCGTCACCGCATGGGGCGCGCTGCTCGAACTCGGCGGGCTCGCGCGCGGCGACGCGGTGCTGATCGGCGCCGCGTCGAGCAGCGTCGGGCTCGCCGCGATCCAGGTCGCGAACCGCGTCGGCGCGGTGCCGATCGCGCTGACGCGCAGCGATGCGAAGCGCCAGGCGCTGCTCGATGCGGGCGCCGCGCACGTGATCGCCGGCAGTCCGGCCGATTTGCCGCAGCAGGTCGCGGAGCTGACGGGCGGCACCGGCGCGCGCATCGCGTTCGACCCGGTCGGCGGCCCCGATGCGGCGAACCTGCTGCGCGCGCTGCGCACGAACGGCACGTTCTTCCAGTACGGCGCGCTCGACACGCGCGACATCCCGGTGCCGGTGATGGACCTGCTCGCGCGCCACCTGACGCTGCGCGGCTACGAGCTGTTCGAGATCACCGGCGATGCGGAACGACTCGAACGCGCGAAGCGCTTCATCGCCGACGGGCTCGCCGCCGGCGCGCTGAAGCCGACGATCGACCGCACGTTCGCGTTCGACGATATCGCCGACGCGCATCGTTACATGGAAGCCGGCGCGCAGGTCGGGAAGATCGTCGTCACGGTCTGAGCGGGGCGGCGACGAACGTGCCGGCCGGCAACCGCGGCACGCCCGTCGCACGCGTGCGTCAGACTTCGAAGTAGCGCGGCCGGTCGATGTCGGCCAGCAGTCCCGGCTGCGTCGGCGCCCAGCCGAGCAATGCGCGCGTGCGCTCGCTGGTTGCTGGCGCATCCATTGCCGCGAACCGCGCGAACCAGCCGAAGTGTTCATCGGCCTGCCCGGCGGATTTCGCCACCACCGGCACGTTCAGCCGGCGGCCGATCACGGCCGCGATCTCGCGAAACGGCACGCCGGTATCGTCGACGGCGTGATAGCGCTCGCCCGCGACGCCACGTTCGACCGCGAGCCGGTACACGCGTGCCGCGTCGAGCCGATGCACGGCCGGCCAGCGATTGCCGCCGTCGCCGACATGGGCCGATACGCCCTTCTCGCGCGCGAACGCAATCAGCCGCGGCACGAACGCATGATCGCCGTCGCCGTGCACCGACGGCGGCAGCCGCACGACGGACGCGTTCACGCCGCGCGCTTCGAGCGCGGCGGCGGCCGCTTCGGACGCACGCGGATAGCCCGGCGACACCGGCACGTGCGGATCGTCCTCGGTCGCCGCGCGGCCGGGCGCGACGAGCGCGAGCCCGGACGTGACGAGCAGCGGCCGTGCGGACCCCGCGAGCACCGCGCCGATCGCGTCGATTGCGCGGCGGTCGAGTTCGCAGTTTTCCGCGAAGCGCGAGAAGTCGTGGTTGAATCCCGTATGGATCACCGCGTCGGCGGCCTCGGCGCCGCGCGCGAGGCTGTGCAGATCCTCCAGCGACCCGCGATGGACGTCGGCGCCCGCGGCCGCGACTGCCGCGGCGGCCGCGTCGGAACGCGCGAGGCCGAGCACCGAATGCCCGGCGGCCACGAGCTCGGCCACCACGGCGGAACCGACGAAACCCGACGCCCCAGTAACGAATACACGCATGTTCGATACCTCCCGATGAAATGGAGGCTTACTATCTGTCGTCCGTCGCATGCAGTGAAGACGTGACGGTTTACCGGTAAACGAACCAACAGGCTATGGCAGACGCATCCGACAACCTGCTCGGCGCGTACCTTCGGGACCGCCGCGAGAAACTCGACCCGGCCGCGCTGGGGCTGCCCGTGGCGCGCCGCCGCACGCCGGGCCTGCGGCGCGAGGAGGTCGCGCAGCGCGCGAACGTGAGCGCCGCGTGGTACACGTGGCTCGAACAGGGGCGCGGCGGCGCCCCGTCGGCCGACGTGCTCGACCGGCTCGCCCGCGCGCTGCTGCTGAACGACGCCGAACGCGAGCATCTGTTCCTGATCGGCCTCGGCCATCCGCCCGAAGTGCGGTATCAGGCGAGCAGCGGCGTGACGCCGGGCCTGCAGCACGTGCTCGATTCGCTCGACGCCAGCCCCGCGATCGTGCGCACGGTCACGTGGGACGTCGTCGCATGGAACGATGCGGCCGCCGCGACGCTGACCGACTACGCGACGCTGCCGCCGGCCGCGCGCAATATCCTGCGGCTGATCTTCGTCGACGCCGCGGTGCGTTACGCGCAGCCGAACTGGGAACGCGTCGCGCGGTTCGCGGTCGGTGCGTTTCGCGCCGACGTCGCCCGCTCCGGCGCGACGCAGGCCGTGCAGGCATTCGTCGACGAGATGCGCGCGACCAGTGCCGAATTCGACGCGATGTGGCGCGACCACGACATCCGTTCGCAGCACGAAGGGACCAAGGAGATCCGTCATGCGCAGGCCGGCCGGATCGCGCTCGAATACTCGGCGTTCGCGGTGATCGGCCGGCCCGACCTGGTTCTCGTGGTGTTCACGCCCGCGACGCCGGCCGACCGTGCACGGATCCGGACGCTCGTCGCCGCGCGGGAAGCCGTGCGCAAGCCGCACGCGCCGGCGGCCTAGCCGCTCGCCGGCGCCGCCGCCCCGATCCGCGACGCCGACCTGCGCCGGCGCCGCGCCGGCCATGCCGGCCCAGCCCCGTGTCGTCGCGCGACGCCATCACGTTCCGCACTGATTCCCAGTCGAATATTTAATTTTCATCCGGACTGGCGCGCCTTTACCCTTTCGGCATCGCATCACAGGGCCAATGGCCTTCCCCCTGGAGCATTCCGATGACCGACCCCGGCACCGCGCAAGCCGTTCCCCGCACGCACGCGGTTTCCGTGTCCCATGGCGCGCTCGCGCTGCTGGTGCTGGCCGGTCTGAACCTGCGTCCGTTCCTGACCGCGTTCGGTCCCGTGCTCGACGTCGTGCGCGCCGATACCGGCCTCGGTTTTCGCGCGGCCGCGCTGCTGACCACGCTGCCGTTCGTGCTGATGGGCGTCGTCGCCGGCATCGGTGTCAGGCTCGCGCGACGTGTCGGCGAACAGCGCGCGCTGCTCGCCGCGCTCGCACTGATCGCGGCGGGCTGCACCGCACGCCTGTGGACCGGCAGCAGCACGGGCCTCGTCGTCACGGCGATCGTCGCGGGCGCGGGCGTCGCGGTCATCCAGTCGCTCGCGCCGGGCCTCGCGAAGCGCTGGTTCGTCGACCGGCTGCCGCTCGCGATGGGCCTCTATTCGGCCGCGCTGGTCGGCGGCGGCGCATTCGGCGCGGTCGCGAGCCCGTGGCTCGCCGCGCACGGCGGCTGGCATCTGTCGCTCGCCGTGTGGGCCGTGCCCGCGCTCGTCACGCTCGCGCTGTGGCGCGCAAAGGCACCGCGCGAGGCGGTGCATGCCGCGACGGTATCGGCACGCGTCACCGCGTTCGTGCGCATTCCGCGCGCATGGCAGCTCGCGCTGTTCTTCGGGCTCAGCAACAGCGGCTACGCGAGCCTCGTTGCGTGGCTGCCCGCGTTCTACCGCAGCGTCGGCATGAGCGCGCAGGCGAGCGGCAACCTGCTCGCGTGGATGGCGCTGTTCCAGGCAGGCGGCGCACTCGCGATGCCGTTGCTCGCGAAACGATCGTCCGATCGCCGCCCGGTGCTGTGGCTCACGCTCGCATTGCAGGCGGCCGGCTTCGCCGGCTTCGCGGCGCTGCCCGCGCTCGCGCCGTGGCTGTGGGTCGCAGGCGTCGGCCTGGGGCTCGGCGGTTTCTTCTCGATGAGCCTGATCGTCACGCTCGACCATCTGCCCGATGCGCGGCTCGCTGGCGCGCTCGCCGCATTCGTGCAAGGCGTCGGCTTCCTGACCGTCGCGTCGAGCCCCTGGCTGATCGGCTGGCTGCGCGACGCGGGCGGCGGCTTCGCGATCGCGTGGTGGCTGCATGTCGGCGTGATCGCGGCGATGGCTGCGCTGAACGCCGCGTTCTCGCCCGGCGGCTACCGGCGCAGCATGGCGCGCGTCGCCGGCGCCGCGCACTGACGCCGAATCACCGGATTCCCCGATCCGGACGGCCGCCGTCATCTTGCGGCGCGCGTCCGGCCGCCCGCGCATGGCCGGGCGCGGGCCGTCACGCCCACCGGCCGCCTGTCGCTTCACGTCAGACAACATCAATCGGTATGGAGACATTCATGAAAAAGCTCGTCATCGCCGTCGCGCTCGCGCTGACGGCCGGCGCCGCCGCCGCGAAAGACCCGGCAGTCCTGCGCCTCGGCGTCGATCCCAGCTATGCGCCGTTCGAATCGCTCGCGCCGGACGGCCAGCTCGTCGGCTTCGACATCGACCTCGGCAATGCGATCTGCGAACGGATGAAGGTGCGCTGCGTGTGGGTCGAGAACGCGTTCGACGGGATGATCCCCGCACTGAAGGCACGCAAGTTCGACGGCGTGCTGTCGTCGATGAGCGTGACCGAGAAACGCCTCGCGCAGATCGCGTTCACCGACAAGATCAACAACGTGCCGCCGCGCCTCGTCGCGCGGCGCGGCACGAACCTGCAGCCGACGGCCGAATCGCTGGCCGGCAAGAGCGTCGGCGTCGAGCAGGGGTCGACGCAGGAGACGTATGCACGCACGTACTGGGAACCGAAGGGCGTGACCGTGCGCACGTACCAGACGCAGGACCTCGTCTACCAGGACCTGATCGCCGGCCGTCTCGACGCGTCGCTGCAATCGTCGGTGCAGGCCGATCTCGGCTTCCTGAAGACCGCGAAGGGCGCGAACTTCGAATTCGCGGGGCCGCCGCTGCACGATCCGAAGACGCTCGGCGTCGGCTCCGCGATCGGCGTGCGCAAGGATGACGACGCGCTGCGCAAGCAGATCAACCAGGCGCTCGCGAGCCTGATCCAGGACGGCACGTATCGGCGCATCGCGAAGAAATACTTCTCATTCGACATCTACAACTGACGCGCATGGCCGGCGGCAGCCGGCCGCGTGTGCAAGGGGGCGTCGCGCGCGCGTGCGACGCCCCTTTGCATCGGCCACTCATGCATCGCTTCCTTTTTGCTCGACGCGGCGCGCAATGGCGTCGAACAAACGTATGACGTTGCATCGTCATCGACATGTCAATGAATGATGCGCTGCACCGAACGCAAGCGCCGCGGTCGTCACGCGAACGCCGTACTGCCGGTGCAACGGCCCTGCGAACGCGCTCCCCGCACTGCGGCGCAGTGACGAACGCGCACCGATGGATGCCGGCGGGCACGGGGTTTGCGCGTTCGGGCCGCTCGCATTCCTTGCGACCGCGAGTACGCGTCGCTCCGCGGCTGCGATGCGTGATGGGCTGGCCAGCGCCGCATCCAATAATGAAGGAGACGCAGTCATGGACGAGACGAATGCGTATCGGCGCTACGATCGGCGCCGTTTTCTCGCCGGTGTTGCCGCGGTGGCCGGCAGCGTTGCGCTGCCAAGTTGCGGCGGAGGCGGCGATGGCGACATCTCGAGCCCCGACGGCAATGCGGCCGCACCGTCGATCGGCGACACGCCGTCGCCGAACGGCGGCAACCGCTACAACCTGCCGCGGCCGACGTTGCCCGACCCCGGCAGTTCCGGCATCGACCATATCGTGCTGGTCACGATGGAGAATCGTTCGTTCGATCACTACATGAGCTGGGTCCCGGGCGCCGAGGGCATGCCCGCCAACCAGCAGTTCAAGGATGCATTCGGCGCGTCCTACGCGCCGTTCTCGCTGTCGGCGAATCCCGCATACGGCTATCAGGCGTGCGCGTACCACGACCCGAACCACACGTACCAGGGCGGCCGCACGCAACTGGCGTCGGGCGAGATGAACGGCTGGCTGCTTACGCCGGGCACGAGCCTCACGCAGGGCGACCTGCTGCCCATCGGCTATTACACGCAGGCGGACCTGCCGTTCTTCAGCGCGGTGGCGAGCAGCTACACCGTCGGCGACTTCTACTTCAGCGGCATCCTGGCCAATACGTTTCCGAATCGCATCTACCTGCACAGCGGCGCCACGGACCGCCTCACCGACACCGTCGACAACTCGTCGCTGCGCACGATCTGGGACAACCTGAGCGACGCCCACGTCGGTTGCAACTACTACTATCACGACATACCGTTCACAGCGCTGTACGGTACGCGCTATCTCGGCATCTCGCACCCGTTCGCCTCTTTCCTATCGGATGCGGCGGCGGGAACGCTGCCGGCGTTCTGCATGGTCGACCCTGCGTTCGCCGGCGAGCAGGAAGGCACGTCCGCCGACGACCATCCGCATGCGGACATCCGCAACGGACAGGCGTTTCTGAACCAGGTGTACGACGCGCTGCGCACGAGCCCCAACTGGAGCCGCACGCTGATGATCGTCGTGTACGACGAATGGGGCGGCTTTCTCGAGCACGTGGTGCCGCCGACGCGGCCGATCAGCAACAACGAGCTGGCACTCGGCAACGACGGCAAGCTCGGCTGTCGCGTGCCGCTCGCGCTGCTCGGCCCGCGTGTTCGCGCGGGCACGGTGACGCGCTATCCGTTCGACCCGAGTTCGATTCACGCGCTGCTGCAATGGCGTTTCGGGTTGAAGCCGCTCGGCGTGCGCAGCAGCGCGCCGGCGACCTTCAATCTCGCGTACGCGCTCGATCTCGCCGGCGCGCCGCGCACGGACGCGCCGGCATTCACGGTCGCGCAAGGGCCGTTCGCCGGCGCGTGCGCGGGGGCGACCGCGCCTTCGCCGTCGAGCTCGGTGTCCGGCGTGGATCCGTCGAAAATGGCGGCCAATCCGACGGCCGAACGTTTCTCGGAGTTGCGCGCGAAGGCGGCGGCGCTCGGGTTCCAGACAGGCAGTTGATTCGCGGCGTGCGCGGCAGCCGCGATCGGATCGCGATTCGGCTGTCCGCGCACCGTCGCGCGATCCGTCACGCCGGATTCCCCCCTTCTCTTCGATCCGGCGTTTTCACGCACGACGCGCGTTCCGTCCGGCATCGCGCGAAAGCGGAGGGCAGATCGCGGACAACACGCGCGTGTCGCGCACGCGCATATCGACGTCGCGTGCAGACAAAATCTTTCGCGCGCCCCCGCCGTTAACCCGTTCGCAGTCCAGGCGCCCGCGTTGTCGCGCGGCGCCCGTCGTCGTTCGTGATCCGGAATTCATATCCGCCGTCGGCCGCCCTTCGGGCCGCCGGCAAGGGAACGTCATGCGAAAACTCACCATCCGCGGCGGACTCGTCGCGACCATCGCCGGCTATACGGCGCTGCTCGTGCTGGTCGTCGGCGCGTGCATTGCCGCGCTCTACGCCGGCAACCACTCGCTCGAGGCGATGTACCGCGACGATACCGCGTCGCTGCTGCACCTGAAAACCAGCTCGGAGCGGATGCTCGTGCTGCGCGAACGCGTGAGCGACGTCGCGCAGATCATCAGCGCCGGCCAGCCCGCGAAGACGGAGATCGCGCAGCTGCACACGCTCCTCAAGCAGAGCAACGACGAACTGGACGCGTACGCGCGGCTGCATGCGCGCGACGCCGACGAGCAGACGCTGTTCGATACGCTGCAGACCCGTCGCCGCACGCTGCTCGACCAGGTGTTCCTGAAGGCGATGTCGCAACTGGACCACGACAATTCGTTCGACTTCCTCGACACGCACCGCAATACGCCGCCGGCGCTCTTCACCGCGTACCAGGATGCGATCGACGCGCTCGAATCGTTCCAGGTCGCGCGCCAGAAGGCGCGTTACGAGGCGGCCGGCGAGCGCTTCCACCGGATCGTGTGGGCGATGGCGGCGGTCGCCGCGTTCGCACTGGCGATCGGCTTCGTTGCGCAGCGCGTGCTCGCGAAGGCGATCATCGCGCCGATCCATCTCGCCGTCGCGCATTTCGACAGGATCTCGAAAGGCGACCTGACCGGCACCGTCGCGATTCCCGGCGAAAACGAAATGGCGTATCTGCTGAACGCGTTGAAGCGGATGCAGGACGGCCTCGTCGAAACCGTGACGCAAGTGCGCACCAGCACGGAGACGATCGTCGGCGACGTCCGCACGATCGCGAGCGGCAACGTCGACCTGTCCGCGCGCACCGAGCAACAGGCCGTGTCGCTGCAGCAGGCCGCGGCGAGCGTGGAGCAACTGACCGCCACCGTGCGCCAGAACGCGGACAACGCCCGCGATGCCCGCACTTACGCCGAGGGCGCCGCCGGGATCGCAACGCGTGGCGGGGACGCGATGCAGCGCGTCGTCGAAACGATGTCGTCGATCTCGAACAGCTCGGCGCGCATCTCCGGCATCGTCGGCGTGATCGAAAGCATCGCATTCCAGACCAACATCCTCGCGTTGAACGCCGCGGTCGAAGCGGCGCGTGCCGGCGAACAGGGGCGCGGCTTCGCGGTGGTCGCGACCGAGGTGCGCGGGCTCGCGCAGCGGTGTGCGTCGGCGGCGAAGGAGATCCGCGAACTGATCGGCGATTCGACGAAGCGCGTCGAAGACGGCAGCAGTCTCGTCGCACTCGCCGGCTCCGCGATGACCGAGCTCGTCGCCGCGGTCGAGCGCGTGAACGCGATCATGGGCGAAACGAGCATCGCGTTCGACGAGCAGACGTCCGGCATCGAACAGGTGAATGCGGCCGTGATCCAGATGGAGCAGACGATGCAGCGCAACGCCGCGCTCGTCGAAGAAGCCGCCGCCGCGGCGCTGTCGCTCGAGGATCAGGGCGCGAGGCTGAGCGACGCCGTCGCGCAATTCCGGCTGCGGGAAAGCGCGGCGGCGTGATGCCGCCCGGCCGAGGCGGCTCGGCCAGGGCCTGGCCGCACGTCGCGGCAGCCGCACCGCAGCGGAGCGCCGTGACGGCAGGATATCGATCGGCAGGTATGCCGCGCGCGACTACGCGGCCCGTCCGAGCAGGTCCGTCGCGAACGACTTCGCATGCGCGACGGCTTCCTGTGCATCGGGGAATACGCCGAGCTCCTCCCAGCGCTCTTCGGCCGCGTAGGTTCCTTTCACGGCGAGCGCGCGCTGAACGCGCAGCTGGGCCGCGAAGCGGCCATCCGCCAACGCTCGGGCCGTCGCGATGACGCGGTGCGGCGGGCCGGCCCGCTCCGGCTGAATCAACTCGACAGGACCGCCGGGCACGCCGATATCCTTCAACTCGTTCCTGGCCTTGCAGTCCGGGCAGTAGAAGCACCACCCGGCGTCTTCGCGACTGGATCTGACTTGCCCGCGAGCCAGCACGGCACGGCATTCAACGTTTTCACAGATGAACGGCATAGCAGTCTCCGGAGTTGTTTGACGGAAATCCTAGCATGTCCGTCCACGCCAATCTCAAAAAAAACCGGCCCGAACCGGGCCGGCCGCGCCGACGCTGCGCCGCGCGAATCGCCGCGAACGCTGCGGCGTTCAATAGCGGCTACGCCCCCACAGCGTCTTCGGCTCGTCGAGCAGGTGACGCAGGCCGCTGCGCGCGATCGTCGTCTCCGCGACCGTCATCACGCGTTCGAGAATCTCGCGCTCGTCGACCGACAGCACGCGCCGGTCCTCCATCAGCACGCGGCCGCCGACCATCGTCATGCACACGTCGGCCGCATTCGCGAAACACGTGACGCGGTACACGGGCATGTTCATCGGCATCATGTGCGGGCGGAACAGGTCGACGAGGATGACGTCGGCCAGCTTGCCGGCTTCGAGCGAGCCGATCTCGCGATCGAGCGACAGCGCCTTCGCCGCATCGATCGTCACCATCTCCAGCACCTTGCCGTGCGGCAGCACGTCCGGGTCGCGGAAATGGCGGCGATGGTAGTGCATGCACTGCCACATGTGGCGGAACATGTCGTAGCCGCGATCGGGCGCCGCGCCGTCCGACGCGATCGCGACCGTCACGCCCGCATCGATCAGTTCGGGCACCGGGCAGCGGCCGACGATCGACATGATCGCGCTCGGGTTGTGGACGATCGCGGTGCCGGTTGCCACGCACGCGGCGACGTCGTCGTCGGTCAGGTCGATGCTGTGCGACATGAACGACGTCGGGCCGAGCAGCCCGAGCTCGCGATGCGCGAACGCGAGCGTGCCGGCGCGGTGGCCGTCCTGCGTGAAGGTCAGGCCGCGCTCGCGCGCGAGCGCGCCGTAGCGTGCGGCCTGGTCGCGGAACTCGCGCTCGTACTGCGCGAGTTCCGGATCGTGTTCGGGCCCATACACCGGCAGCGTGATCGCGATCCGGATTCGACCGTCGGCGTCGCCGTGGCATTCGTCGACGATGTGCTCGCACACGTCGTACATCGTGTCGAAATCGATGTCGCGCGTATCGCTGCCGCCCGGCGTGTGACGCGTGTAAGCACGCGGTGACGGCGGGCGCGACGGGCCGACGGCGACGATCGAGCGCGTGCCGGTGCGCACGACTGCATCGCAATGGCGTCGTGCGTAGACCGGATCGTCGACGCGCATGATCGAATTGCCGCCGCCGAGCAGCGACACGCCCGTCGTCACGCCGGCCTTCAGCCGCTCGAGCGCCGCGAGATGCGATTCGGTTTCCCAGAACGCTTCGTCCGATGCGCGCGTGTAGATCGTTTCGGCCGCGGCCGACCATGCATCGCCGTCCGCGCCGCCGATCGTGCGCAGCATCGCATGGCCCGCATGCGCGTGCGAATCGATCAGGCCCGGCAGCACGGCCTTGCGGCGCGCGTCGATCGTGCGCGCGGCGCGATAGCGCGCCTGCAGCTCGGCCGTATCGCCGACCGCGACGATGCGATCGCCGTGCACCGCGACCGCGCCGTTCTCGATCACGCGCCGCTGCGGGTCCATCGTGATCACGCAGCCGTTCGCGATCAGCGTGTCGATTGCTTCGCGCCGGTCGCCGGCCTTGTCTTCGGTAGTCATCGTATGGAGTCCTGTTTCGGTTCGAAATGATGCGCGTGCCGCCGAACGAAAAAGCCGCCGGACGGCTGCCCGGCGGCTCGGCGGCAGGGCGCCGCACGGATAGTCACGCGGAGCGGACCGGTGCAGCCACCCGCGCCTTCAGCTTGCGCTGCACCGCGCTGATCGCGACGAACACCGCCGCGTTCACTGCGAGCGCGACGAGCCCCGGGTTGATCGACGTCAGCGTGGTCGATGCGCGCGGGAACAGCGATGCGAGCGTCACGCCGTAGTAGTTCGTCATCGCGATCACGATCGCTCCGGCGACGATCCCCGCGAACGCGCCTTCCCGCGTGCCGAACGGCCGCTTCAGGAAGCTCGATGCGAGCATCGGCACGAGCTGCGTGAGCAGGCTCGACGAGAAGATCGCGAGCGTGACGAAGGTCGCGCCGCCGCGCAGCACGAAATACACGACCACCAGCGTGAAGATCGGCAGTGCGATCCGCGCGACGCGCGTCACCTGGCGATCGGTCGCATCGGGTGCGAAGCCTTCGCGGTAGATGTTGCGCGCGATCGTCGTCGACGCGTTCAGCATGATCAGCGAGCCCGGCACCAGCGCGGTCAACAGGCCCGTGCCGCCGACGATGCCGACGAACCATGCGGGGAACGTCTGCTTCACGAGGCGCAGCAGCGCGAGGTCGGTCTGCGCGCCTTCGAGCCCGTGCACCGTCATCACGGCCGCGAAGCCGACGAGGAACAGGAACGCGATCAGCACCTGATACAGCGGCATCAGGATCACGTTGCGGCGCAGCGCGCGTTCGTCCTTCGCGACGTAGATCGCGGTGAAGCCGTGCGGATACAGGTAGTAGCCGAGCGACGTGAGCAGGATCGTCGAGTTGTACCAGCTCAGGTTGAAGCCGTGCTCGGGCATGCGCAGCAGTTCGGGATGCGCGGCATCGATCTTCGCGAACATCTCGCCCAGGCCGCCGTAGTAGTGCATCGGCAGGTACAGGCCGAGGAAGATCGCGATCGCGAGGATCAGCACGTCCTTGAAGATCGCGATGCTCGCCGAGCCGTGGATGCCCGACACGACCATGTAGACGGCCATCAGCGTCGCGGCGATCCAGATCGCAGCGGCCTGCGGAATCAGCCCGTACGACATCTCCGACACGATCACGCCGAGGCCGCGCAGCTGGATCATCAGCAGCGACGCCATCGCGAACACGGCGACGACGGACACCAGCACGCCGATCGCGCGGCTGTCGTACTTCGACGCGAAGTAGTCGGCGAACGACACGAGCCCGCGCGCCTTCGCGTAGCGCCACACCGCGGGCAGCATCCAGTAGCCGATCACGAATGCGAGACAGCCGTACGACAGGATGTAGAACGCGGGCACACCCTTGCTGTAGGTCCAGCCGCTCGCGCCGAGGAACGAGAACGTCGAGAACGCCTCGCCGGCCATCAGCAGGAACGTGAGCAGCGAACCGAAGCCGCGCCCGCCGACCGCCCACTGCTCGAGCGTGAGCTTGCGGCCGCGCCGCGCCATCACGCCGATCGCGAGCGCGAACACGGCGAACGCCGCGATGATGACGATCGAGGCGTTCATCGCGCGTCTCCCGTGCGGCCGGCGCGGGCCACTTCGTGCGCGCTGTGCTCGCCGCGCTGGTCGCGTTCATCGCGTTCGTCGAGATGGAACAGGATCGCGAGGATCGCGGCGGTGGCCGCCATCCAGATCAGGTTCCACACGAGCAGGAACGGCAGGCCGAACAGCAGCGGCCGCACCTCGGCAATCGAGCCGCCGGTGTACATCCCGACGAACGGCAGCGCCGCCAGCAACAGTTTGAATTTCATCGTTGTCTCCTCCGGAAGACGCGCGAACGCGTCAGGACATCAGAACTTCTGGCGGATGCCGACTACCGCCGCCACCTGCGACGTCGTCGACGACGGGCCGTCGGTCCCGTCGATGCACGCGTGGCCGACACCGGACGACGCCTTCTGGTAGAAGCCGTTCACATACACGTCGGTGCGCTTCGACAGCAGGTACTGCAAGCCGGCCGACACCTGCTGATAGTGGCCGCCGGCGTCGCCGCGCGCGACCTTCGTATACGTGTAGCCGGCCGCGGCCATCAGCGCGGGCGTGATCAGGTAGCGCACGCTGCCTTCGTAGTTGCCGAAACGCAGCGCGCCGCCCGTCGCCTGGCCGAAGTTCGAACCCGTGTACAGCAGCCCGAGCGTCGCCTGCCCGATCGCGTAGCTCGCGCCCGCGCCCCAGATCTGCTGGCGCACCGCGCTCGACAGGCCCGCGCCGAACACCGACGCCGAGCCCGGGTAGTAGTTGTCGGATGCGACGGCGCCCGTCGCGCTCGCGGCCGGATGGTTCACGCGCGCATAGGCCGCGCCGGCATTGAGCGGGCCGTGCGCGTACGTGACGCCCGCGCTCCAGCTGTTGTCGTTCGCGAAGCCCGTCGAGTTCGAGAACCCGTACAACAGGTTCGCCTGCAGCCCGGCGATCGTCGGCGACACGTACTTGACCGCGTTGTTGGTGCGGAACGTGTTGTTGATGTCGTCGTTGTCGAACGGGTGCGTCGAGTACTGCGCGAGGAAGCTGCTCATCTGCAGCGAGCCGAGGATGTCCTGCGTCGAGTTGTACTGGCGGCCGAGCGTCACCGCGCCCCAGTTCGCGCCGCTCAGGCCGACCCACGCGGAGCGGCCGAACATCCGGCCGCCCTGCCCGAGCGCGCCGTTCGCGACGTTGAAGCCGTTCTCGAGGCGGAAGTTCGCCTTCAGGCCGCCGCCGAGATCCTCGCTGCCGATCAAGCCCCAGCGCGGACCCGACTCGTTGCCGCCCGTGAACTGCCACAACGCGTGGCCCTTCGCGTTGTTCGCGTAGGTCACGCCGGCGTCGACGATCCCGTACAGCGTCACCGTCGACTGCGCGTGCGCGGCGCCGGCGAACGCCATCGCAACGGTCGCGCTCAAGCACGCGACACCCGTGTTCCTGCTCATCATTCGCACCATCTCCGTCGTCTCCGCTCCAAACCGTCTTGTCGATGTTGTGTTGTGTTTTTGTCGATGCTGGCCATACGCGCCGGTCGGCTTGTATAGACAGTGGCTGGATGGTATCCAGCCGCAATCGCATCAAGAAATGAAATGTTCAACTGGCCGGCAGTTGAAAATCGAATGGAGGCGAACGAAGCGGAAAAAGGCGGAGAAAGCGCGCGCCCGCAAGCCAATGGAAAGCGTGGAGGCCCGCCGGACGCGGCGCGGTTTGGTCAGACGTGAATGCTTGCGTAAGCAAGCTGACGAAACGGCGACGCGCGATGCGTCTATACGGTTTTCCCGGACAGGCCGTGCATCGGTCGCCGCAGCGCCGCATCGAACGGATTCGTGCGCGGGCCGATCGCGTCGGCCTGGCGCCGCAGCAGTTCGACGACCATCGGCATCCGGTCGTCGTCGAGCCGCGACGCCAGCGTGCCGACGCTCAGCGCGCCGACCGGATAGCCGGTGCGATCGAGGATCGGCACCGCGACGCCGGCCATCCCGTCGAGCACGCCGCTGTTGCGGCCCGCGTAGCCGAGCTGCCGCACGCGTTCGATCTCGGTGCGCAGGTACACCTCGTCGAGCACGCCGTAGCCGCGAATGCGCGGCACGTTGAAGCGGATCACTTCCTCGCGCTCGGCTTCGGGCAGGAACGCGAGGATCGCGAGACTGCCCTGCCCGACGCCGAGTGCGATGCGCCCGCCGATGTCGCCGGTAAACGAGCGGATCGGGAACGGGCCTTCGCACAGGTCGAGACACACCGCATCGAAGCCGCTCTTCACCAGCAGGAAGATCGTCTCGCCGAGGCTCGCGCACAGCCGCAGCAACGCGGGCCGGCACAACGTGCGCATGCTGCTCGGGTTGCCGGCCAGCGCGGCGAGCGCGAAGAAGTCGACGCTCAGCCGGTACAGCTTCGACTGCTCGTCTTGCTCGACCATCCCTTCGGCGATCAGCGATTGCAGGATCCGGTGCGCGGTGCCCTGCGTGAGGCCGACGGCCTTCGCGAGATGCGTGACGCGCACGCCGTCCTGCTGCATGCCGGCCAGTGCGCGCAGGATCGCGAACGCGCGCTGCAGCATGCCGGTGCCCGGAGCGCCGCGCGTGTCGGCGGCGTCTGTCGCATCGGTAGCCGCGTCCGCGTCCCGGTCTGGCATGCGCGCGGCAGCCGACGTTCCGCGCGAATGGGGTTCCTGCATGCCGGCTCTCCTCGATGATTTCGTTCAATGGAATAGGCGAGCCGCCATTGTCGTCCCGCCGAAAAACGCCGGGCATCCGGGTGTGCACGGGATTGACGGGCGCCTTTCATCGTCCTGCGGCCCTTCATTCAACGGAACGGTTCGCGATCGTTTCGTCGATCCATTCCGTTCAATGGAATTTTTTGGAAATTCCTCTCGTTGAGCAGAATTCGAAATTGACGCTCCGAAATATGGCTGGCTAGAGTCCGCGTCAATGACACACCGGCCATCCGGTGTGCGCACCCGGAGCTTCCCATGTCGTTTCTCACGCTTACGGATCTGACGAAATCGTTCGGCGAGCTCACCGCCGTCGCGGACGTCAACCTGTCGGTCGAACAAGGCGAATTCGTGTCGCTGCTCGGGCCGTCGGGCTGCGGCAAGACCACGACGCTGCAGATGATCGCCGGCTTCGTCGACGTCACGCGCGGCCGCATCGCGCTCGACGGGCACGACATCACGCACATGAAGCCGAACCGTCGCGGGCTCGGCATCGTGTTCCAGAGCTATGCGCTGTTTCCGCACATGAGCGTCGCCGAGAACGTCGGCTTCGGCCTCGACATGCGCGGCGTCGACAAGGCCGAGCGCGCCGAGCGCATCCGCGCCGCGCTGGCGCTCGTGCGCCTCGACGCGCTCGCGCACCGCTTTCCGCGCGAACTGTCCGGCGGCCAGCGGCAACGCGTCGCGATCGCGCGCGCGGTCGTGATCGAGCCGCCGGTGCTGCTGCTCGACGAGCCGATGTCGAACCTCGATGCGAAGCTGCGCGAGGAAATGCAGTTCGAATTGCGCGCGATCCAGCGCAAGATCGGCACGACGACGATCATGGTCACGCACGATCAATCGGAAGCGCTGTCGATCAGCGATCGCGTGGTCGTGATGGAAGCCGGCCGCATCACGCAGACCGATACGCCGTACCGCGCGTACGAACGCCCGGAAAACCACTTCGTGTCGCAGTTCATCGGCAAGGCGAACCTGCTGCCCGGCACGATCGTCGCGCACGACGGCGATGCGATCCGGATCGACCTCGGCCACGATCTCGCGGAAACGGGGCGTACCGCCCACCTGCCGGCGCGCGAGCGCGACATCCGCGTCGGCGATGCGGTGTCGGTCTGCATCCGCCCCGAGAAGCTGCGGCTGTGCGCGCCCGGTGCGGGCCGTTTCGCCGCGACCGTCACGAGCCGCTTCTTCCTCGGCAGCCAGTGGCTGTACCGCGTCGACAGCGCGCTCGGCGAAGTGCTCGTGTGCTGCCAGAACGAAGGCGCGGAGCCGCTCGCGGAAGGCGCGCCGGTCGGCGTCGACTGGCACAGCGACGCGGTGCGCGTGATGCGCCGGGAGGTCTGAATGGCACAGCCTACCCGCCCGCTGCCGAGCGCCGCCGCGGCCGCGGCGCCGGCCGACGTCGCACCTCCCCGTGCGGCCGGCGGCCGCGCGCCGCGCGCGACCTGGCGTGCGCATGCGCCGCTGTGGCTGATGTGCGCGCCCGCGTTCGCGCTGTTCGCCGCGCTGGTGCTCGTGCCGCTCGCGATGACGTTCGCGCTCACGTTCTACCGCTACGATCCGGCCACCGGCCCGATCGCCGCGTTCCAGTTCGGCAACTATGCGGAAGTGCTCGGCTCGTCGTATTTCCATACGATCTTCGCGCGCACGTTCGGCATCGCCGCGCTGACCACCGCGATCTGCGTCGCGATCGGCACGCCGGAAGCGTACGTGCTGTCGAAGATGCGCGACCCGTGGCGCTCGCTGTTCCTGCTCGTGATCCTCGCGCCGCTGCTCGTGTCGGTCGTCGTGCGTGCGTTCGGCTGGAGCATGCTGCTGAACACCAGCGGGCTCGTGAACCAGGCGCTCGCGCTCGTCGGCCTCGGCCCGTACAAGCTCGAATACACGACGTTCGCGATCGTGATCGCGCTCGTGCACGTGATGCTGCCGTTCATGGTGATTCCCGTATGGACGGCGCTGCAGCGGCTCGATCCGCAGACCGAATATGCGGCGCTGTCGCTCGGCGCGTCGCCGTTCACGACGCTGCGCCGCATCGTCGTGCCGCAACTGATGCCGGGCGTGCTGTCCGGCAGCCTGATGGTGTTCGGGTTGTCGGCGAGCGCATTCGCGATTCCCGGCCTGCTCGGCGGACGCCGCCTGAAGGTCGCGGCCACCGCCGTCTACGACGAATTCCTCGGGTCGCTGAACTGGCCGCTCGGCGCGACGATCGCGGTGCTGCTGCTCGTCGCGAACCTCGTCGTGATGCTCACCTACTACCGCGTGCTCGAACGCCGCTACGCGCGCAGCCTCGGAGGCGCTTCCCGATGAGAAAGAACGGCCCTGTCGCGCTGGCATTCCACACGCTCGTGATCCTGTTCGTGCTCGCGCCGCTCGCGATCGTCGTGCTGGTCGCGTTCACGCCCGACGAAACGCTGACGCTGCCCACGCACGGCCTGTCGCTGCGCTGGTTCCGCGCGATCCTCGACTATCCGGACTTCGTCACCGCGTTCGCGAACAGCGTGAAGCTCGCGTTCGCATCGGCGACGCTGTCGCTCGCGATCGCATTGCCGGCGGGGCTCGCGATCGGCCGCGCGACGTTTCCCGGCCGCGCGTTCCTGAACGGGCTGCTGCTGTCGCCGCTCGTGATCCCCGGCCTCGTGCTCGGCATCGCGCTCTTGCGCTTCTTCGCGCTGATCGGCGCGACCGGCTCGTTCGCATGGCTCGTGGTCGCGCACATGATCGTCATCACGCCGTTCGTGATGCGGCTCGTGCTCGCGTCCGTCGCGGGCCTCGACCGCAGCGTCGAGCAGGCCGCGTGCTCGCTCGGCGCCGATGCGTGGATGACGTTCCGCCGCATCACGCTGCCGATGATCGTGCCGGGCATCACCGGCGGCTGGCTGCTCGCGTTCATCAACAGCTTCGACGAACTGACGATGTCGATCTTCGTCACGTCGCCGCAGACCGTCACGCTGCCGGTGCGCATGTACATGTACGCGACCGAATCGATCGATCCGATGATGGCATCCGTATCGGCGCTCGTCATCTTCATCACCGCCGGCGCGATGCTGCTGCTCGATCGCGTGTACGGCCTGAACCGCATCCTGATCGGCCAACATTGACGATGACTTCCGTTTCCCGTTCAACCGGCACCGTGGACGACGGCGCGCAGTTCGTGCGCGTCGCCGAGCGCGAGCGCGACGCCGTCGCGTTCACGCTCGACGGCCGTCCTGCACACGCGCTCGCCGGCGACACCGTGCTCACCGCGATTCTCGTCGCGCAGCGCCGCGTGCGCGTGAGCGAATTCAGCGGCAAGCCGCGCGCAGGCTTCTGCCTGATCGGCGCGTGCCAGGACTGCTGGGTGCGCACCGAAGCCGGCGCGCGCGTGCGCGCATGCTCGACGCCGATCGCCGACGGCATGCGCATTCTCACCGGCGCGCAACACGCCACGGACGGAGACGCATCATGAGCGATGTACTGCGACCGGTGATCGTCGGCGCGGGGCCGGCCGGCGTGCGCGCGGCCGAGGCGCTCGTCGACGCGGGGCTGCATCCCGTCGTGATCGACGAGAACGCGCGCTGGGGCGGCCAGATCTATCGCCAGCCGCCGGCCGGCGGCACGTTCGCGCGCGGCAAGCGCGCGCTGTACGGCTTCGAGGCCGCGAAGGCCGACGCCGTGCACCGGACGATGGCCGCGCTGCTGCCGCACGTCGACTACCGGCCGAACACGCTCGCGTGGGCGTGCGGCGCAGGCCGCGTCGACACGCTGCAGGACGGCCGCGAGACGACCGTGCCGTTCTCCCACCTGATCGTCGCGAGCGGCGCGACCGATCGCATGCTGCCGGTGCCGGGGTGGACGCTCGCAGGCGTCTATACGCTCGGCGGCGCGCAGGTCGCGCTGAAGTCGCAGGGCTGCGCGATCGGCAGCCGCATCGTGTTCGCGGGCACGGGGCCGCTGCTGTATCTCGTCGCGTATCAGTACGCGAAGGCCGGCGCGCACGTCGCGGCCGTGCTCGATACGAGTCCGCTGCGCCGGCAGGCTGCCGCCGCCCCGGCGCTGCTGCGGATGCCGTCGACCTTCGCGAAGGGGCTCTATTACATCGGCTGGCTGCGCGCGCACGGCGTCGCGATCGAAACCGGCGTGACGCTCGAGCGTGTGCTCGGCGAACGGCACGTCAGCGGGCTTGCGTGGCGCGCGGCCGGCAGCGACGCGCCGCCGCGGACGATCGACTGCGACGCGCTCGGCCTCGGCTTCGGGCTGCGTTCGGAAACGCAGCTCGCCGATCTCGCCGGGTGCCGGTTCCGCTTCGATCCGCTCAACGGCGCATGGCTGCCGGAACGCGATACGGCCGGGCGCACGTCGGTACGCGGCATCTACGTCGCGGGCGACGGCGCCGGCATCGCGGGTGCGGATGCGGCCGAGGCGTCCGGGCGCCGCGCGGCGCTCGCGCTGCTCGACGATGCAGGCATCGCGATGCCGTCGCCATCGCCGGCGCGGGCCGGCAAGCCCGATGCAGCCGCACTGGAGCGCACGCTCGCCCGGCTCCGCGCATTCCGCGTGGGCCTCGAAGCGGCGTTCGCGCCGCCGGCCACGCTCGCCGCATGCTGCCCGGACGACACGATCGTGTGCCGCTGCGAGGAAATCGACGCGGGCACGCTGCGGCGCTGCATCCGCGGCGGCGGCGCAACCGAGCTGAACCGGCTGAAGGCGCTCACGCGCGCCGGCATGGGGCGCTGCCAGGGCCGCATGTGCGGCGATGCGACCGCGCTCGTATTGGCCGCCGAAACCGGCCGCCCGCTCGCGGATGTCGGTCGGTTGCGCGCGCAACCGCCGGTGAAGCCGTTCCCGATCTCGGCCGCGCTCGCCGGCGACGACGTCGCAGCGATTCCCGACGAGGCGCGCGATGAGTGAGCTTCGTCACCACTACGATGTCGCGATCGTCGGCGGCGGGCTCGTCGGCGCGTCGGCCGCGCTCGCACTGACGCACCGCGGGCTGCGCGTCGCACTGTTCGAGCGCCGCGATTGCGGCGCGCAGGCAAGCGGCGTGAACTACGGCGGCGTGCGCTGCCAGGGCCGTCCCGTCGAACAGCTGCCGCTCGCGCTGCGCGCGCGGCGCATCTGGGATCGCCTGCCCGAGCTGATCGGCATCGACGGCGAATTCGTCGTGTCGGGCCATTTGCGGCTCGCACGCAGCGACGCCGATCTCGATGCGCTCGACGCCTACGCGACGCTCGCCGGCGAGCACGGCCTGCCGCTGCAGGTGATGCGCGGCGACGCGTTCCGCCGCCGCTATCCGTGGCTCGGCCGTGCGGCGCTCGGCGGCTCGCTGTGCGCGACCGACGGACATGCGAACCCGCGCATCGTGTCGCCCGCGTTCGCGCATGCGGCCCGCGCGGCCGGCGCGGACGTGTTCGAGCACACGCCGGTCGACGACGTCCGGCACGACGGCACGCGTTTTCAGGTCGATGCGGGCGGCCGTGCGTGCACGGCGACGTGGCTGCTCAACTCGGCCGGCGCGTGGGCGAACACGATCGCCGAACGCTTCGGCGAAGCCGTGCCGATGGAGCCGATCTATCCGAACATGTGGGTGACCGAACCGCTGCCGCCGTTCATCACGCACAACCTCGGCGTGTACGGCGGCGGCGTGTATGCGCGGCAGGTCGCGCGCGGCAACTGCGTGATCGGCGGCGGCCGCGGCCGCGGCGACGGCGAGTTCGGCCAGCCGTCGGTCGACACGACGCGCGCGGTGATGCGCGATGCGTGCGCGCTGTTGCCCGCGCTGCGCGACGCATTGCTGATCCGCACGTGGAGCGGCGTCGAAGGCTGCACGCCGGACCACAACCCGGTCATCGGCGCGAGCCGCACCACGCCGAACCTGCTGCACGCATTCGGCTTTTCCGGCGGCGGCTTCCTGCTCGCGCCGGGCGTCGGCGACGTGCTCGCCGATCTCGTCACGGCCGGCGAAACCGCCACGCCGCTCGATGCATTCTCGATCGGCCGCTTCGTCCGCGAAGCGACGCCGACCGCCCCTTTCCGTCAAGAGGAGACTCAAAAATGAAACTGCTCGGAACGATCGCGGCGGCTGCCGCCCTCTGCGTCGCAGGCGCCAGTGCGCCCGCGTTCGCGCAAACGAAGACGATCTACGTCGGCATGAACGGCGGCCCGATGGAAAAGGCCTATACGAGCCAGGTGCTGCCCGACTTCGAGAAGGCGAACAACGTGAAGGTCGTCGTCGTGCCCGGCACGTCGTCGGACGTGCTCGCGAAGCTGCTCGCGAACCGCAACAAGCCGCAGATCCATGTCGCGTTCCTCGACGACGGCGTGATGGCGCGCGCGGTCAGCCTCGGCGTGTGCCAGAAGCTCGACGATTCGCTGGTGCTGAAGGAGCTGTACCCGTTCGCGCGGATGAAGGACGACGTCGGTGCGGGCGTGCAGCTCGGGATGACCGGCATCGCGTACAACAAGAAGCTGTTCGCGGACAAGGGCTGGGCGCCGCCGACGTCGTGGATGGATTTCGCCGATCCGAAATACAAGGGCAAGGTCGTGTTCCAGTCCGCGTCGAGCAGCACGTTCGGGCTGCACGGCTTCCTCGCGATCAACCGGCTGCTCGGCGGCAGCGAACAGAACGTCGAACCCGGCTTCAGCAAGTGGGCGAGCACGGTCGGGCCGAACGTCGTCGAATACATTCCGAACTCGGCGAAGATCTCCGAGATGGTGCAGACGGGCGAAGCCGGCCTGTTCCCGCTGACGCCGACCGGGGTCGGCGACCTGCAGGACAAGGGCATTCCGGTCGCGTATGCGAACCCGAAGGAAGGCCCGGTGCTGCTGCTCGTCGACCTGTGCGTGGTCGCGAACAATCCGGATCCGCAACTCGCGCAGAAGCTCGCGCAGTTCCTGCTGTCCGCGCCCGCGCAGACGAAGGCGGCCGAGGCCGGCAAGCAGATCCCGACCAACCGTCTCGCGAAGATGCCGGCGGCGATGCAGCAGAGCCTCGGCAACGTCGACGATCTGGTGCGCAAGGTGACGGTGGTCGACTGGGCCGCGATCAACGCGCGCCGCGCGCAGTGGGATACGCGCTGGAACCGGCAGATCGAGCGGTAAGCGGGTGCGGGGCGCGTGCGGCGACGGCCGCGCGCGCGGCGACCATCATTTGCGGGAGTGATGACACTGCCCTTTTTCTGCGGATTTGACCGGGGCGGCGGTGCCGACAACACTAGCCCGCAGTGCCGCATGCATCGCGAAGACGGCACGCGCCCCGCCCCCTTCAGAGTCCGCCATGTACCCGACCGACACCGTGCAGTCCCAGAGCGCCGCCCGGCCGCTCGCCGACCGGCAGCTTCGCCGGATCGTCATCGCCTCCGTCGCCGGCAACGCGATGGAATGGTATGACTTTTTCGTCTACGGCACGGCGGCCGCGCTCGTGTTCGGCCACGTGTTCTTTCCGCCCGGCGCTTCGCCGCTTGCGGGCAGCCTCGCGGCATTCGCCGCGTTCGCGCTCGGCTTCGTCGCGCGGCCGCTCGGCGGGATCGTGTTCGGCCACGTCGGCGACCGCTACGGGCGCAAGGCGTCGCTCGTCTGGACGCTGCTGATCATGGGCGCGTCGACGTTCGCGATCGGCCTGCTGCCGACCTACGCGCAGGTCGGGCTGTGGGCGCCGGCCGCGCTGGTCGTGCTGCGGCTGCTGCAAGGCATCGCGTCCGGCGGCGAATGGGGCGGCGGCGTGCTGATGATCAGCGAGAACGCGCCGCCCGAACAGCGCGGCTACTACGCGGCGTGGAGCCAGCTCGGCGTCGGCGGCGGCTTCGTGCTGTCGTCGGCCGCGTTTCTCGCCGCGCAGGCGCTGCCGGACGACGCATTCCGCACCTGGGGCTGGCGGCTGCCGTTCCTCGCGAGCATCGCGATCTTCGCGATCGGCATCTATATCCGCCGCCACCTGCCCGAAAGCCGCGACTACGAGCAGGCCGGCAAGCGCGGCGCGCACACGCATCTGCCGATCGTCGAATGCATCCGCCGTCATCCGAAGGAAATCCTGCTCGCGATGGGGCTGCGCGTCGCCGAGAACGGCGGCGCGTACATCTTCCTCGCGTTCTCGCTCGTCTACGGCAAATACGTCGGCATCCCGAACGGCGTGATGCTGACCGGCGTGATGATCGCGATGATCGTCGAAATGGCCGCGATGCTCGCGTGGGGCCGGCTGTCCGACCGGATCGGCCGCAAGCCCGTGTACCTGATCGGTGCGCTGAGCCTCGTCGCCTGCGCGTTCCCGTTCTTCTGGCTGCTCGACACGCGCGCGACGCCGCTCGTGTGGCTCGCGCTGACGGTCGGCACGGCGGTCAGCCACGGCGCGATGATCGGCACGCTGCCCGCGCTCGTCGGCGAACTGTTCAGCACCGAAGTGCGCTATTCGGGCGTCGCGCTCGGTCACGAAGTCGCGTCGATCTTCGCGGGCGGGATGTCGCCGCTGATCGCGACCGCTTTGCTCGCGCGCTATCACGCGTCGTGGCCGGTGTCGCTGTTCCTCATTGCGCTCGGCCTCGTCACCGTTGCAACGCTGTGCGTGATGCGCGAAACGCGCACCCCATCCGTCTCCGGCACGCACGGCGACACGCGATGATCGCGCTCACCGCACGGCTGCGCGCCGTGCGGCGCTCACGCACCGCGATCGCACCGCGCCCCGTCGAATTCGGGCGCGAGCCCGAGGTGATCGAGCAGCCGCGCGAACTCGCCGAGCCGCCGTCGCATGTACGCCGGCACGTCGACCCGCGCATAGTCGTGGAACCCGGCACCGGTGCGCACGCCGTCGCGCCCGGCTGCCATGTTGCGCACGACGCTGTCCGCCGGCGCGAAGCGCGGCCCGATCTCGCCGGCCAGGTACGTCGATGCGTAGTACAGGATGTCGCACCCGCCCCAGTCGATGAACTCGAGCAGCCCGAGTACCGCGAAACGCGGGCCGAAGCCGGTGCGAATCGCGGTATCGATGTCCTCCGCGCTCGCGACGCCCTCCTCGACCATCCGCGCGGCCTCGTTCATCGCGAGCGCCTGGATGCGCGGCACGATGTAGCCGGGCGCCGGCCCGCAGATCACCGGCTTCTTGCCGACACGCTCGAGCAGGGCGGCCAGCGCGGCGACGACGCGCCCGTCGGTCGCGTCGCTGCGGCTGATCTCGACGAGCGGCATCAGCAGCGCCGGGTTCAGCCAGTGCGCATTCAGCATCCGCCCGGGATGCGCGACATGGCGCTGCAACTCGGTGACGACGAACGTCGACGTCGTCGATGCGATCGTTGCGCGCGCATCGACATGCTCGCCGAGCCAGCGCAGCGCTTCGACCTTCGCGTCGAGCACTTCGGGCAGCGCTTCGAACACGATGCCGGCGTCGCGCACCGCGTCCGCCGCACCGTCGCGCGCGACCAGTTCGATCCGCGCGACGACGGCGTCGGCCTGTGCGGCGTCGATGCGGCCGAGCGCGATCTGTGCGTGCAACGGCCGCGCGATCTCGCCGCGTGTGCGGTCCTCGAACACGCGCCATCCGTGCGCGTCGCGTGCCTTGAAGTCGATCAGCGTCACGTCGAGGCCCGCGAACGCGAACACGAGCGCGATCCCCTGCCCCATGCGTCCCGCACCGAGCACGTGCACGCGCGTCAGATCGGTCGCGGCCGTCATGCGACGTACCCCGCATCGAGCAGCGCGCGCATCGCGTCGCGCGACAGCGCGGCAACGCCCAGCCCGTCCAGCGTGCGCCCTTCCGCATACAGGTCGCGGCCGGTCACCGCCGACGCGACGCTCAGCAGCCCCTGCGCGACCGGCGTCGGCACGTTCGCCCAGCGCCCGCACGACACGATGAACGACAGCCCGAGCCGGGTGTCCTCGAGCATGTAGCGATGCGTACGCAAATCGATCTTCTCGCGCCAGTCGCCGCTATCGGTCAGCTTGCCGTGCGCGCCGCGCCCGTACATCCATTCGTCGCCGTCGCTCGCGTAGTGGTCCGCGAGCGGGAAATGCGGCGCGCGATAGCCGAGCGCTTCGCGCACCGCGATGCGTTCGGCGTCGAGCGCGTTCGTCACGCGGCGGATCGACGGTTGCGTGCCTTCGTTGTGGATGTCCCACGCGTCGAAGTGCTCGAGCGGTCCGGCGTTCATCAAGATCAGCGGCGGATGGATCACCGGGCCCGCGTTCATCAGCGCGCCGGACAGCGCGTCCTCGATCGGCTCGACCGACGGATAGCCGGCGCGCAACACGTCGAACGCCCAGCCGGCTGCATTGGCCGGAAACACGCCGGTCGGCAGGCGCGTCGCATAAGCGCTGATCACGACCTCGTTGTCGCCGTGCTTGCGCACCAGGTACGGCAGCGTGCCGGTCTCCGCATACGCGACGCGCGCACGGTTGCCGGCATCGGCCGCTGCACGTGCGAACACGAAACTGCCGAACGTGCCGGGCGGCAGGAACACGACCTGGCCGTCCTCGAGCAGCGGCGCAACCTGCGCGGCGAGCGCGTCGTGCGACACGGCCGGCAGCGGCACCACGACGAGCCGCGCGCCGCGCAGCGCGGCCGCGAGATCGTCGGTCAAGCGGATCGCGCCGGGTGCATCGCCGAGCGGCACCGCGCGCTTGCCGCGATAGTCGGTCACGTGCAATGCGCCGAGCTCGCGCAGCCGCGCATGCGGTTCGCGGTCGCGTCGCCACCAGGTCACGTCGTGGCCCTTCTCGAACAGGTCGATCGCCGCCGCATGGCAGCCGTGACCGCCGCCCAGTACACATACCTTCATCGTTGTCTCCCGGTGAGTGAATGGTTCCGAGCGTACGCGGGCGCATGCATCGCGTCGCTTCAAAACGCGCAACGGCACGCCGGTTCGCGCAACGCAATCGCGGCAACATCGGCGCAACCAGCGGCGCGCCGCGCCAACGCCCCCGACACGAGGCTCCCGCATGGATATCGCCCTCTCCCGGCATGCGCCGAACCGGCTCGGCACGCTGCATGCACCCGACGAAGTCGAACGCGCGGTCGCGCACCGGCTCGGGCCGCACCGGATGGCCGCGCCCGGCCGCGATCCGTTTCATGCGGAGCTGTACGAGGTGCCGCTGCATCACGGCGCGCTGCTCGAACTCTGCTACGGCCGCGAAACGCGCATCGACTTCGGCGACGATGCCGATCATTTCCTGTTCCGGCTGACGCTGTCCGGTGCATGCGAGTTGCAGGCCGGCCGCATGGTCGCGCGCGCCGGGCCGGGCGAGCTGACGGTATCGTCGCCGGCGCTCGCGAGCCGGCTGAGCACGAGTCCCGATTGCCGCAACCTGGTGCTGCGGCTCGAACGCGGCGCGCTCGAACGCAAGCTGCAGGACATGCTGCACATGACGCTCACGCGCCCGCTGCAGTTCGATCTCGCGGCCGGCGGAAAGGGAAGCGATAGCGGCAACGGCATCGGCGCGGCGCTCGTGCTGCCGACGTTCGACTACCTGTGCCGGCTCGGCGCGCAGCCGGGCATCGGGGCGGCGGCGACGACGTTCGGCGCCGATCTCACCGCGTGGCTGATGTCGCTGCTGCTCACGCATCTGCCACACTCGTACAGCGACGCGCTCGCGCGCGGCACGCCGCCGCTACCTGCCCACGTGCGGCGCGCATGCGATCACGTCGACGCACATCTGGGCGACCCGCTGGCGCTCGCGACGCTGGCGGCCGTCGCGGGCGTCGCACCGCGCACGCTGCAGCATGCATTCCGCGCATTCCTGGACACGACGCCGGCCGCCTACGTGCGCGAGCGCCGGCTGGCCGCCGTACACGCGGCGCTGCAACGCGGCGACGCGTGCAGCGTGACCGACGTGCTGATCGCGCACGGCATTCACGGCTTCGGCCATTTCGCGAAGGCGTATGCGCGGCGTTACGGCCACGCGCCTTCCGTCACCGCGAGGCAAACACGATGACGCACCGCGTCGCCAGCCGGCCGCCGGGCCGTCCGGAACCCGCGCCGCACGACGCGGACGCATCCGACGGCCTGCGCGTGCAGGACCTCGACCTGAACCTGCTGAAGACGTTTCGCGCGGTGTACGAAGAGCGGCACGTCGGCCGCGCGGCGTTGCGGCTCGGTGTCACGCAGCCGTCCGTCAGCTACGCGCTCGGGCGGCTGCGGCTGATGTTTCGCGACGCGCTGTTCGTGCGCACCGGCACCGGCGTCGAGCCGACGCCGCGCGCGCAGCGCCTCGCGGTATCGGTCGACAAGGCGCTCGCGATCCTGCAACACGTGCTCGACGAAGGCTCGCGGTTCGCGCCGGACAGCACGCAGCGCGTGTTCCGCCTGCACATGAGCGATTTCGCGGCGAGTGCGTTCCTGCCGACGCTGCTGGCAGCGTTCGACCGGCGTGCACCGGGCGCGGTGATCGAGACGCTGCACGTCGACGAATGCCAGCTGAACGTCGCGCTCGAATCGGGGCGCATCGACTTCGCGCTCGGTCATTTCGCGGATGCGTCGAGCCACTTCCAGCGCACCGCGCTGCTGCACGAGCGCTGCGTGCTGCTGATGCCGCGCCGCACCGCGCAGCGCGTCGCACTCGCCGACGATTTCGTGCTCGACGGCGACGCGCCCGACGCACTGCGCTTCGTCGCCGTGACGTCGCATCCGCAGTCGATGCAGTTGCTGGAGCGGCACGGGCTGATGCCGCGCGTGCGCGCCGCGCTGCCCGACTTCATGGTGGTGCCGGCACTGCTCGAGCACGGCGACTACGCGCTGATCCTGCCGGAAACGATCGCGATCACGTTCTCGGCGCGGCAGCCGTGCACGCTCTACGAGATTGCCGGGGCCGGCGAATGGGCCGTCAACGCGTACTGGCACCGGCGCTTCGATGCGGATCCGGGCCATCGCTGGCTGCGTGCGCTGCTGCTCGAACTGTTCGATATCGGCCGGCAGGCGCCGTTCGACGCATGGCTCGCACCGCAGCCGCCCGCGTGCGCATAGCGTCGCAGGCCGGCGCGGGCGCCAGCACCGGCACGCATGCGGGCCGGCGTCGGCGCCGCCGGTCAGAACGACGTGAGGATGCCCGCGACGATCGAGCTGGCGGTCGCGCCGGGTGTCGCGACCGCGACGCCGCCGCCCGCCGCGCCGTTCACGACGAAACGCGCATGCGCGCCGTTGCGCACCATCGCGGCGCCCGTGTACAGCACGGTGCGCTTCGACAGCGGATAGTCGAAGCGGATGCCGTACGAATCGGCGTTACCGTCGCTGTCGGCAACCTTCCGGTAATGGCCGATGCTCAGCAGCAGCGAGGCGCGTCCGATCGGCACCGTCGCGCTCAGCTCCATCGTGTCGCTGTGCGGATACGCGCTCTGGCTGTCGATCGCGGCCGCGACGTCGGGGCCGCCGCGATGCCGCATGTACAGCGCGGCGATCTTCACGACGTTGAAGTCGTACGAGATCGCCCCGAGCGTGTAGTTGCCGTTCGCGGCCGCGCTCGTGACGCCGAGCGTCGATGCGGCTACCGGGCTGAACTTCTGCTGCATGTAGTCGATGTCGACCGACAGGCCGCCGCGCACGTAGTTGACGCCCGCGCCGTACGTATCGCCGAGCGTCGCCGGCTGGCCGGCCGCGCCGTTGGTGCCGCGCGCGGCCATCGCGCGCAGCATGAAGCCCGCGTAGCGCGGCGACGTGTAGCGCATCGAGTTGCGCACGCGCAGGAACGCGGGGCCGACGAAGTTGTTCGTCGCATTGCCCCACGCAAGGCCTGCGCCGAGGCCCGGCAGGCTGTACGTGACGAGCGTCGTGTGCAGGATCGTGTAGAGCTCGCCGAACTGCACGCCGCCGAACGGCCCGGTGATGCCGACCCACGCCTCGCGGCCGAACAGCGCGCTGCCGTTCGACAGCGCGCCGCTCGCCGCATTGAAACCGTCCTCGAGCTTGAAGATCGTCGCGTAGCCGCCGCCGAGCTCCTCGACGCCCTTCAGCCCCCATTGCGACGCCCACAGGTTGCCGCTGCCCATGCGCGCCACATGGTTCGGCCCGGCGTTCGCGTATTCGATCGCGGTATCGACGCGGCCGTAGAGCGTCACGCTCGATTGCGCGGCGGCGGGCAGCGATGCGCACGCGACAAACGCGGCAACGAGCGTGGCAAGCGGTACGGCAAGCCGGTCGGCCCGCCCGTTCGGATGATTCATCTTGGTCGTCCCGTAGAGAGTGCGGCGCCCGTCGGCATCGCGCCGCTCGATGTGAAGCGCGTTCGCCTGTCGATGCGAACGCTGCCGATCGAAAACGGGCCGAGTCTAGGAACGACAATTTCGGAGGTCGACGCAATCCGCTCTATAACGCTTATAGACGTGCCGCATGATGCGCGCGCGCCGCGCCGCACATACGCTGCGCGGCGGCCCGCGCGCCCGGCCTCGGTGTTTTCTTTATCCGGGTCGGTAAATGTCCGTGTGGCGCCGCTGTCACTCCGGCTATGGCGGCTGAATTTGGCCGACTACGCTGCCTCTCCGATCGTGTCACCCGCACGCATTCGCGCCGCGACGGCGCCTGGCCGGCAAGGCCCGCGCCGCGCTTTCCCACCGCCCGCTCCAGGAGAATCCGCATGTCCGCACCCACGGCCCGCGCTGCCGACGGCAAGCGCTATACGTACGAATGGTATGTCGTCGTCATCTGCATGCTCGCGTATGTCTTTTCGTTCGTCGATCGGCAGGTGCTGGTCCTGATGATCGAACCGATCAAGCGCGACCTGCACCTGACCGACACGCAGTTCAGCCTGCTCAACGGCTTCGCGTTTTCGCTGTTCTATGCGGTGATGGGGCTGCCCGTCGCGTATCTCGCGGACCGCTACGCGCGCCCGCGCATCATCTCGCTCGGCATCGCGCTGTGGAGCGTCGCGACCGCCGCGTGCGGGCTCAGCCAGCAGTTCGTGCAGATGTTCATCGCGCGGATGGGCGTCGGCGTCGGCGAGGCCGCACTGTCGCCCGGCGCGTATTCGATGCTCGCGGACTACTTTCCGAAGGAGAAGCTCGGCCGCGCGATCGCCGTGTATTCGCTCGGCTCGTTCATCGGCGGCGGCGTCGCGTTCCTGATCGGCGGCTACGTGATCGCGCTGCTCAAGCACGCGAGCGCGTTCACGCTGCCGGTCGTCGGCCAGGTGCATGCATGGCAGGTCACGTTCCTGATCGTCGGGCTGCCGGGAATCCTCGTCGCGCTGCTGTTCGCCGCGACCGTGCGCGATCCGCAGCGCAAGGGGCTCGCGCAGGATCGCTCGGGCGCCGTGCGGCGGGTGTCGATGCGCGATTCGCTGCGCTTCGTCGGCATGCATCGCGCGACCTTCGCGTGCCACTACCTCGGCTTCTCGTTCTATGCGATGACGTTGTACTGCCTGCTGAGCTGGACGCCCGCGTTCTATATCCGCCGCTTCGGGATGACCGCCGTCGAAGCCGGCTATACGCTCGGCATCGTGCTGCTCGTCGCGAATACGGCCGGCGTGTTCTGCGGCGGCTGGCTCAACGACTGGCTGCTGCGCCGCGGCCGCACCGACGCGCCGATGCGCGCCGGCGCGATCGGCGCCGCATGCATGGCGATTCCCGCGACGCTGTTCACACAGCTCGACAGCCTGCCCGCGTCGCTTGCGATGCTCGTCGTCGCGATGTTCTTCGCGTCGTTCCCGATGCCGACGTCGACCGCCGCGATGCAAACGCTCGCGCCGAACCAGATGCGCGCGCAGATCTCCGCGCTGTTCCTGCTCGTGTCGAACCTGATCGCGCTCGGGATCGGCACGACCGTCGTCGCGCTGTTCACCGATCGCGTGTTCGGCGCGCCGGCGGCGGTCAGTCATTCGATGTCAATCGTCAACGTCGCGGCGGCCACGCTTGCGGCCGTGCTGCTCGCGCTCGGCTGCCGGCAGTACCGGCGCAGCCTCGATCGCGAACGCGGGCATGCGGCGGCCGCGGCTTCGGCCGATACGGCCGTCGACGGCGGCAGCGCCGTTGCCGCCCGCTGAAGTTGTGCTGTTGGTCGATCCGTGTTCGGCGCGCTCGCCGCGCGATCGGCGACGTCGTCGACGTCGCGGCGGCCGCGCGGTCGCCGCATACTGACTGGGGCTATCATCCATCCCGTTGATGCAGTCATCGCTTTTTAATCGATTTGATTTATGTGTCGCCCATCCCTATTCTCGGTTGCATGACGGCGCGGTATCCGCCGCGCCGGTTTTCCTTACCCCACGGAACACCCCATGCAAGCGAACCGCCACCAGGTCCGGATCGACGCGCTGATCGACGCGGCGCAGGACATCCGCTGTTTCCGGGTCTCGCGCGTCGACGGCCAGCCGTTCGACGCGTATGAGCCGGGCGCCCATATCGACGTCACCGCGCCGTCCGGCGTCACGCGGCAATACTCGCTGTGCGGCCGCCCCGACGAGCGCGGCAGCTATCTGTTCGCGGTGAAGAAGGAAGCGCAGTCGCGCGGCGGCTCGCGCTCGATGCACGACGACGTGTGCGTCGGCGCGGAGTTGTCGATCGGCGCGCCGCGCAACCTGTTTCGTCTGACGGACGACGCGAGCGAGCACGTGCTCGTCGCGGCCGGGATCGGCATCACGCCGCTGTTGTCGATGGCGTACGCGCTCGAGCAGCGCGGCGCGCGTTACCGGTTGCACTACTTCGCGCGCAGCCGCGAGCATGCGGCGTTCGTCGACGAACTGTCCGCCGAACCGTTCGCGTCGCACGTGACGTTCCATTACGGGATCGTGCCCGCTGCGCTGGCGGCCGAACTCGCGCGCTGCGTCGAATCGATCGACGCGAACGCGCATGTCTATACGTGCGGACCCGGCCCGTTCATGGACGCGGTCGTCGCAGCCGCGGCCACGCGGATCCCGGAAGATGCGATCCATCTCGAACGCTTCGCGGCGGAACCGGCCGCGGCCGACATGGCGACGGATGCCGCTCCGGCTGCGGCTGAAGGCTTCGAAGTGCGCCTGCAGCGCAGCGGTCAATCGGTGCGCGTCGCGCCCGACACGTCGATCGTCGACGCACTCGCACGCGTCGGCATCGAAGTCGATACGTCATGCGGCGAAGGCGTATGCGGCACGTGCATGGTGCCGGTGCTCGACGGCGAACCCGATCATCGCGATCACTGTCTGAGCAAGGCCGAGCGCGCGAGCAACGCGGTGATCTGCTGCTGCGTGTCGCGTGCGCGCTCTGCGGTGCTCGTGCTCGATCTGTGATGCGTCGAGGGCGGTGACGCTTTTGTCGCGTTGTCGCCGTTGATGCGTTGATGCGCCGGTGCGTCAGCGCGTCAGCGCTCAGACGCGCAACGGTGCACCGATGTCCGGATGCGCCGCTACGCTGGCGGCTGAGCCCAAGCCGCGGCAGTGGCGTCACCCGCGCACCGCCCGACCGTCATTCGTCGAAATGCTCGACGATCTCCGCGAGCAGCGCGCGCATCCACGCGATCCCCTCGTCCTCGTGAAAGTGCTCGTGCCAGTGCATCGTGACCGGCGCGGGCGGCAGCGTCACCGGCAGCTCATAGAGCCGGAACGCGTTGTCGCGGTTCAGGATCTGCGCGAGCCGCTTCGGCAGCGTCGCAAAGAGATCGGTGACCGACAGCACGCTCGGCAGCGCGACGAAGTGCGGCACTTCGAGCGCGACGTTGCGGCCGACGCCCTGCGCGCGCAGCGCATCATCGAGCGCGTGGTGACTGTGCTCGACCGACTTCACGTTGACGTGCGCGGCACGCACGAACTGCTCGAGGCTCAGCGCCGCGCCGGCCGGCAATCCGCGCCGGCGGCCCGTCATGCAGACGTAGGTTTCCTCGAACAGCACCTGGTGACGCGTGCGCGGCATCAGCTCCGGCAGGTTGCCGATCGCGAAGTCGAGCCGGCTCGCGCGCAGCGCCTCCTCGATCTCGTCCACCGGCAGCGGCTGCACGCTGAGCGTCACGCGCGGCGCGCGCTCGCGCAGTGCCTGGCAGATCGCCGGCAGGTACGCCATCTCGCCCGCGTCCGACAGCGACAGCCGGAACGTGCGCGTGCTCGTCGCCGGGTCGAAACGCTCCGCATAGCGCAGCGCGACGCGCACCATGTCGAGCGCCTTGCCGACGATCCCCGCGAGTTCGAGCGCGACCGGCGTCGGCTGCATCCCCGCGCGCGTGCGCACGAACAGCGGATCGTCGAACAGCGTGCGCAGCCGGCCGAGCGAATAGCTGACGGCCGGCTGCGACAGCGCGAGCCGCTCGCCGGCCTTGGTCAGGCTGCGCTCCTCGACGATCGCCTGAAACACCCGCAACAGGTTCAGATCGAGATGATCGACCGATGTCATCGTGACCTCCTTCATTTGCCACATTTATTTGATTGGCAATTTTAGATCAATTTGACGGATATACAGCAGAAGACGAGACTCGTCATCGGACGCTGCGCACGGCGCGGCCCGATTTTCGCGACTCTTTCCCCACGACGACGATGAGCGACATTTCCTACCAGACGATCGACACCCGCGCGTTGCACGGTCTCGCGCAGCCCGATCGCATCGCGCCTGCGATGTATCACGACCCCGCGCTGTTCGAAGCCGAGCTCGACCGCATCTTCTACCGCACCTGGATCTGGGTCGCGCACGAAAGCGAGCTGCCGAACCCGGGCGACTTCGTCACGACGACGATCGGCCGCCAGCCCGTGATCGTCGTGCGCGACAAGACCGGCGAGGTCAACGTGCTGCAGAACCGCTGCCGCCACCGCGGTGCGACCGTGTGCGAGTCGCACAAGGGCAACGCGAAAGGCTTCACGTGCCCGTATCACAGCTGGTCGTACGCGCTCGACGGCACGCTGCGCGCGCTGCCGTACGGCGACGGCTACGAAGGCGTATGCGACAAGGGCGACCTGCCGCTCGTGAAGCTGCGCGTCGGCGTGTACCAGGGGCTGATCTTCGCGAGCTTCAACGACGACATCGAACCGCTCGACGATTTTCTCGGCGGCGCGAAGCCGTGGATCGACCTGTTCATGAAGCAGGGCGCCGGCTACCCGATCAAGGCGAACGGCGAGCACAAGTTCAAGTTCAAGGGCAACTGGAAGATCCAGCTCGAGAACACGACGGACCTCTATCACTTCCCGGTCGTGCACAAGTCGTGGATGAAGTCGATCGACGACGAGACGGCCGCCGCGATCACGAGCTTCATGACGAGCGAGCACGCGTTCTGCCGCGCGCTCGGCAACGGCCACAGCCTCGCGGTGCTGATGCCCGAACTGATCGATCTCGACGACGACGACGGCGCGCCGCTGCCCGAACGCTTCGCGCCGCTCGCCGCGAAACTCGCCGAACGCCATACGCCGGAAGAAGTGCGCCGCATCGTGCGCTCGCTGCTGGGCGTCGGCTTCAACCTGAACCTGTTCCCGAACCTCGCGCTGTCGATGGCGTTCTTCCGCGTGCTGCGGCCGATCTCCGCGAACGAGACCGAGATCCGTCACGTCGCGCTCGCGATGGACGGCGGCCCCGACGAAGCGAACCGCGAGCGGCTTCGGATTCACGAGCATTTCCAGGGCCCGTTCGGCTTCGGCAGCCCCGACGACGCGGAAGCCTGGGAGCGCGTGCAGCGCGGCGCGCATGCGGGGCCGGACGTGCCGATCCTCGTGAACCGCGGGTTGAACCGCGAGACGACCGCCGCGAACGGCGAAAAGACCGCGCATGCGACCGACGAAACCGGGATGCGCGAGGCATACCAGCAATGGCGAAAAATGATGGAGCAACAGTGATGGACGACCGCAACGCTCTTCTTTCCGAGCAGACCTTCGCCCGCGCGGTCGAGTTCGTGTGGCGCGAAGCCGAGATGCTCGACCGCCGCGACTACCGCGCGTGGCTCGATCTGTGGGATCCGGCCGGCCACTACGTGGTGCCGATCGATCCCGACACGACCGACTTCGCGGCGACGCTGAACTACGTGTTCGACGACCACGACATGCGCGAGAAGCGCGTGCAGCGGATGGTGTCGGGCTACTCGGCGTCGGCCGCCGACGCCGCGCGCACGGTGCGCACCGTGTCGCGCTTCACGCTGGAAAGCAGCAGCGCCGGCACCGTCGAGCTCAAGTCCGCGCAGGTCGTCGTCGCGTATAAACGCGGCGTCGCGACGCTGTTCGCGGCCGACGTCACGCACAAGCTGCACGTCGATGCGGACGGCGAGATGCGGATCGCGGAGAAGGTCGTACGCCTGATCGATTCGACCGAAGCGCTCAGCGCGATCGGCTTCCTGCTGTAAGCGCCAACCGGTTCGCCGTCGCTGGCGCAATGGTGAGCCGGGCACCTTCACCTTTGAATGGGCGCAGGTTCGCCGTCGCCAACGCAACGGTGATTCGGCCACCTTCATCGGTGAGCGTGCACCGGTTCGCCGTCGGCAGCGCGACGGTGAGCCGGTCACCTTCACCTGTGAGCGGACACCGCCGGTTTGCCGCCGCCAGCACAACGGTGAGCCAGGCACCTTCACCTTCGAGCGACCACCGGTCCGCCATCGCCAGCGCAACGGTGAGCCAGTGACCTTCACCTTTTCGGACGACCATGCCTACACTCGAAGTTTTCCTGCCGGCCGGCCATGACGACGTTCGCAAGGCCGAGCTGATCGCGCGGCTCAGCGGTGCGACCGTCGATGCGATCGCCGCACCGCTCGAATCGGTGCGCGTGCTGCTCACCGAATTGCCCGCGACGCATATCGGCCTCGGCGGACGCACGGCCGCCGACGGCGCGCCGCCGTCGCTGCCGGTGATCGTCGCGATCCTGATTGCCGGCCGCACCGACGAACAGAAACGCGCGCTGATCGCGGCGCTGTCCGACGCGGCCGCGAACGTGCTCGACGCGCCGTTGCACGCGACGCGCGTGATCATCAAGGACATCCCGAACACCGACTTCGGGATCGGCGGTCGAACCGCGCGGGCGCTGGGGCGCTGATCATGCGCCGCGCGTCGCTGCCCTGCCGTGATGCGCGCGGCTCGCGTAATGCAAGCGACAGCCGCGACGCACGCGACATCCGGAATGACACACGTGAAACCCGCGGCGTAAGCGACGCACCGCAGCGGCTACACCCGCGCTGCGTCGGCGAGCGGCAGCGTCACGCGGCAATCGAGCCCGCCGCCGTCGGCCGGGCTCGCCACGATCCTGCCGCCGTGACGCGTGACGATGCTCTTGCACAGCGACAGCCCGATCCCGTTGCCGCCGGCCTTCGACGACGAAAACCCGTCGAACAGCCGGTCGTGCGCGCCTTCGGCGATACCGGGCCCGTTGTCGATCGCACGCAGCTCCGCGCGGCCGTCGACGTTCGCGGTGCCGAGCGTCAGCGTGCGCGGCGCGCGCTCGCAGCTGGCGAACGCCTCGATCGCGTTGAACGCGAGGTTCAGGATCACCTGCCCGATCAACACGCGCTCGCAACGAATCGGCAGCGGCGCAGCGGCCTGCACGATCGCGACCGTCACGCCGGCTTCCTTCGCTCGCAGCTCGATGAAGTACGCGACGTCCGCGAGAATCTCGCGCAGGTCGGCGAGCGCGACGACCGGCTCGCGCTTCACGATGAACTCGCGCACGCTCTTGATGATCAGCGCCGCATGCTCGGCCTGGCGATCGGCGCTGCGCAGCCCCCAGATCGCGTCGTCAACGGCGCCGCGCGCGTTCAGCCGCTGCACCGCGCCCTCGATGAAGTTGCGCACGGCCGCGAGCGGCTGGCTGAGTTCGTGCGCGATCACGGTCGCCATCTCGCCCATCGCGTTGTAGCGGCCCGCGTATTCGAGCATCCGCGCTTCCGCGCGGCGGGCGTCCTCGATCGCGACTTCGTCGCTCACGTCGCGAAACTGCACGAGCAAGCCGTCGAGATCGCCTTCGATCTCGACTTGCCGGCACAGGATGCGCAGCCAGCATGGCGAGCCGTCGCGCCGCACGATCCGGTAGCGCTGCGGTGCGGAAGGATACGCCGAAGGCGCGTCGCGCAACTGCGCGACGAGCCGGTCGCGATCGGCGTCCGCGCAGTAGTCGAGCACCGCGCCGAGCGGTTCGTCCGGCGCGAGCCCGAGCACGCGGCGGCCCGACTCGCTGATGAACTGCACGCCGCCGTCCGGCGTCACGACCGCGATGCCTTCGTCGAGGTCCTGCATGAACTCGCGCAGCCGCGCCTCGTAGCGGCGCAGCTGCTGGCGGACCGCCTCTTCCGCGCTGATGTCGCGGAACTGCACCATCACGACGTCGCGCCCGCGCAGCGGCACGTAGGTCGCGGTGGCCTCGGACAGCATGTCGACGCCCGTGCGCGACCGATAGCACCATTCGTACACCTGCGGCCCGTCGACGAGCGCGCGATCCCACGCACTCACCGCGATCTCGCGCCGGTATTTCGGCTCGGGGCGCGTCATGTCCGGCGCTTTCAGCGGCAGCAGTTCCTCGACGGAAAAGCCGAGCGCGATGCACGCGGCACGGTTCGCCCACACGATCGCCTTGGTCTGCGCATCGTGCAGCAGCACGCAGGTCGTCAGCGCGTCGAGCAGCCGGTGGAAATCGTCTTCGTCGGGAAAACTCATGATCGGATTCGGATGAAGGCGCGCGGCGTCGCGCAGCCGGACGTCCAACATAGCACCGCGATGCGCGGCCCGCACCTGAAGATTTCTTTAGGCCGGCACGGAGCGACACCAGTCGCGCGGCCTTACGCCCCAATTGCTGCGTGTTTTCGGCGTTTCTAGACTGGTTGCATCTACTTGCCCAGCCATCGAACCCCATCCCAGGAGACAGCCATGCCCCACGCCGCCCTCGCCATCGACGCCGCGTCCACTTCGCCGCATGCGGTCCGCGAAGCCGCCGCGCGGGTGTCGCCGCTCGATGCGGCGATCGAAACCGTCGCCGCGCGTCGCGACGAATTCGACCGCCTGTCGCACGTGCCGCGCGACGTGATCGCGCTGTTCAAGGAAGCCGGCATCTATCGCGCGGGCACGCCGCGCCGCTTTGGCGGCGACGCGCTCGCGCCGACCGCGTTCCTCGACACGATCGAGCGGATCGCGATCGCCGACGGATCGGCCGCGTGGGTCGCGAGCTTCGGCTCGGCGAACGTCTATCTGGCCGCGCTGCCGCTCGAAACCCAGGCCGAGCTGTACGCGAGCGGCCCCGATCAGGTGTTCGCCGGCGGCCTGTTCCCGGTGCAGCCGGCGCAGGCGGCGCCGGGCGGCTGGCGCGTGAACGGTACGTGGAAGTTCGCGAGCGGCTGCAAGGGCGCGGACTGGCTCGGCGTCGGCATCGCGGTGCCCGGCGCGCAGGATGCCGCACCGAACAAGCCGCGCACGGCCGTGTTCCGCGCGGCGGAAGTCGAGATCGTCGAGAACTGGAACGTGGTCGGCATGCAGGGCACGGGCAGCCACGACCTGCGCGTCGACGACCGCTTCGTGCCCGAAGCGTGGACGTTCGTGCGCGGCGGCGAACCGACCGTCGACGAGCCGCTGTACCGCTATCCGACCGTCGCGTATGCGGCGCAGGTGCTTGCCGTGGTCAACCTCGGCCTGGCGCGCGCGGCGCTCGACGTCGCGAACCGGATGTCGGGCGGCCGCCAGACGACGACCGGCGCGCCGCGTCTCGCCGACCGCGCGTATTTCCGCATCGAGCTCGCGAAAGCCGAAGCGCAACTGCGCTCGGCGCGCGCGTTCTTCTACGACGCGACCGATTCCGTCTGGCAATCGATTCTCGCCGGGAACCCGGTGACGGCCGAGCAGGTCAGCCTGCTCAGGCTCGCCGCGACGCACATCGCCCGCGAAGGCGCGAGCGTCGTCGAGCGCGCGTACCGGCTCGGCGGCACGGCCGCGATCTATCGTACGCATCCGCTGCAGCGGCTGCTGCGCGACGCGCTGGTCGTCACGCAGCACGCGTTTCTCGGCGAAGGGAATTTCGACGGCGCGGGTGCGGTGTTCACCGGCGTCACGCCGTTCCCCGGCTATCTGTAATCCGCGTCGATGCGCTTCGACGCCGCTCAACGCATTCTTCAGGAGAACCTTCCATGTCCGATTCGAATCCGCTGCCGCTGCGCGTGCTGTTCTGCTGCGGCGTGTCGCAAAACTTCTTCGACCTGCCGCGCGAGAAGATCGGCGAAGTGTGGCAAGCATACGGCGCGATGCTCGCCGCGGTCGAAGCGATGCCCGGCGTGCGCGTGCTCGGCGTGATGGATGACGACCGCCTCGTCGTCGGCCAGGCCGACGGCGCGCCGTGGACGTTCTACATCATGGCCGACGTCGCCGACTTCGACACGACGGTCGCCGTGTGCAACCTGTATCGCACGACACCGGTCGGCGAATACAACCTGTGGCGCTACGGCAAGATCGAGGCGCGCGTCGGCCGTGCGCTGACCGTGCCGCCGGCCGCGAAACCCGCGGCGTGACGCAGATGACGACCGGACCCGATTCGACGCGCGCGCTCGAAGCGCTCGCGCAGCGCGTCGCGGCGCTCGACGCCGAACGTGCGGTGCGCGCGACGATCACGCGCTACATGGCGCTGTGCGACGTGCCCGAGGATGCCGGCGACGGCGCGGCACTCGCCGCGCTGTTCACGTCCGACGCGATATGGGAAGGCATCGGCCCGCAGTACGTGCGCAAGTTCGGCCGCCTCGAAGGCACCGACGCGATCGTCGCGATGCTGCGCCGCTATCTGCCGCCCGATCCGCATTTCTCGGCGAACCTGCATTTCCTGACGTCGGAGTCGATCGACGTCGACCTCGACCGTGCGACTGCGCGCGGCCGCTGGATCATGCTGCAGGCGTCGCGCTACGCGGACGGCACGGCCGAGCTGATCGCCGCGCGGCTGACGATCGATTTCGCGCCGGCCCGCGACGGCTCGACCTGGCTGATCCGCCATTTCCGCACCGAGCGCGTGCTCGACGGCCCCTGGCCGTTCGCCGCCGCGCCGCGGCCCTGAACCCTTTCACGCGTTCGTACGCCATCGCATCCATGACAGGCTTCATCGATACCTTCACGCTGGGCGGCCCCGGCCCCACGATCGCGATCAAGGACACGATCGACATCGCCGGCCATCCGACCCGCGCGGCCAGCCGCGCGCTCGCCGATGCAGCGCCCGCCGCGCAGCATGCGGACGTGGTCCGGCTGCTGCTCGACGCCGGCTGGCAGATCGCCGGCAAGGCGAACATGCACGAGCTCGCGTTCGGCATGACCGGCATCAACGACTACACCGGCACGCCGGTCAATCCGCAGGACCCGGCGCGCATTCCGGGCGGCTCGTCGAGCGGCTCCGCATCGCTCGTCGGGCTCGGCGCGGTCGATGCCGCGCTCGGCACCGACACCGGCGGTTCGATTCGCGGACCGGCCGCGTGCTGCGGCGTGGTCGGCCTGAAGCCGACCTTCGGCCGCGTATCGCGGCGCGGCGTCGCGCCGGCCGCGACCACGCTCGATTGCGTCGGGCCGTTCGCGCGCGACGTGCGCACGCTCGCGGCCGTGATGATCGCCATCGCGCCGGGCTTCGATCGCGCGCGTGCGGCTGCGCCTGCTGCCGGCTGCACGATCGCGCATGCGGTCGTCGATGCCGATCCGGCGATCGCCGCCGCGCTCGACGCGGCGATCGGGGCGTCGGGCCTGCGCGCGCACGACGTCGTGCTCGATGCAATGCCCGATGCATTCGCCGCGGGGCTCGCGGTCATCAATGCGGAAACGTCGCGCGCATTCGGTCATCTCGTCGAAACCGGCAAGCTCGGCGCGGATCTCGATGCACGGCTGCGGATGGCCGCGACGACGACGCCGGCCGCGCTCGCGCAAGCCGAAGCCGTGCGTGCGCGCTTCACCGCGCAGGTCGACGCCGCGCTCGAACACGCGGACGTGCTGGTGCTGCCGACGCTGCCCGCGTTGCCGATCACGCTCGCGCAGGCACGCGACGGTGTGTCGGTCATCGCGATGTCGTCGCTGATCCGGCCGTTCAACCTGAGCGGACATCCTGCGCTCAGCCTGCCGCTGCCGCTCGCGGGTACACCGCTGAAGGCCGCGCTGCAGATCGTCGGACGCAACGGCGCGGACGAACAGGTGTGCGCGGTCGCCGCGCACTTCGAGGCGGCACTCGCCGCATGAATCACGATGCGGGCGCCGCTTCGGTAGCGCGCTCGCGAACCGGGAAATCACGCACCATGTCAGACCGAGTCGTCCTCGTCACTGGCGCCGCGCGCGGGCTCGGCGCCGTCATCGCCGAACGCTTTCATGCGGCCGGCTATCGCGTCGCGCTGGCCGATATCGCCGTCGATGCCATTCACACGCATGCGCACGACCTCGACCCGAGCAGCGAACGCGCGCTCGCGCTGCCGCTCGACGTCACGTCGAAGCGCGATTTCGAAGCCGCGCGCGATGCGCTCGTCGCGCGCTGGGGCGCGGTCGACGTGCTGGTCAACAATGCCGGCGCATCGAAGGTCGTACCCGCGATGGAGATCACGGCCGAGCAGTTCGACCAGGTGATCGACGTGAACCTGCGCAGCGTGCTGTTCGGCTGCCAGGTGTTCGGCCAGTACTTCGCGACGCGCGGCGCGGGCCGCATCGTCAACATCGCGTCGCTGGCGGGGCAGAACGGCGGCTCGGCGACGGGCGCGCACTATGCGGCCGCGAAAGGCGGCACGCTGACGCTGACGAAGGTGTTCGCGCGCGATCTCGCCGCGCAGGGCGTGACCGTCAACGCGATCTCGCCGGGTCCGCTCGATTTGCCGATCGTCTATGAAAGCGTCGCGCCGGAGAAGCTGCGGCAGGTGCTCGCGAGCCTGCCGGGCGGCAAGCTCGGGTCGGCGAGCTTCGTCGCCGATGCGGCCGTGCTGCTCGCGTCGGGCGACGCGCATTTCGCGAACGGCGCGTGCTGGGATATCAACGGCGGGTTGTACATGCGGTGAATCGCGGCGAGCGGCGAGCGTGCGGTGTCGGCGGGCGCCGTGCGGTACTCGTGCTCGTGCGTTTGCGTTGGCAGACGCGATGCGGTGCGGTGCGTGTGTCGTGTCGTGCCGTGTCGTGCCGTGTCGTGCCGTGTCGTGCCGTGTCGTGCCGTGTCGTGCCGTGTCGTGCCGTGTCGTGCCGTGTCGTGCCGTGTCGTGCCGTGTCGTGCCGTGTCGTGCCGTGCCGTGTCGTGCCGTGCCGTGCCGTGTCGTGCCGTGTCGTGTCGTGCCGTGTCGCGTCGTACGTTGCACGCAGACACGTCCACATGCAAACCAAACCAAACCGAACCGCTAGCGCGGCGCTTCGCCCTCATCGCCCCACACGACCATCACGTCGCGCACGAGCGCGGCGATCGACGTCGCGCCGAGTTTCTCCTTGATGCTCGCGCGATGCACGTCGACGGTCTTCACGCTGATCGACAGGTCCGATGCGATCTGCTTGCTGCCCTTGCCGTCGACGACGCCGCGCAGCACTTCCTTCTCGCGCGCGGTCAGTGCATCGAGCCGCTGGCGCAGCTCGCGATGACGCTGGCCGACCGCGTGCCGCTGCTGCGCGAGCCGCAACGCGCGTTGCACGCGCTCGAGCATCTGCTGCGAGTTGTACGGCTTCTCGACGAAATCGATCGCGCCGTTCTGCAGCGCACGCACCGACATCGGGATGTCGCCGTGTCCGCTGACGAAGATCACCGGCAGCGTCGCGCCGCGCGCGTTCAGTTCCGCCTGCACGTCGAACCCGCTTTTCTCCGGCATCCGCACGTCGAGCACCAGGCACGCGGGCAGGTTCGCGTCGAAGCGCGCGAGAAAATCGGCCGCATTCGCGAATCCTTCGGACGCGATGCCGACCGATTCGAGCAACCATGCGAGCGACGTGCGCATGCCGCTGTCGTCGTCGACGATGTATACGATCGGAGCCGGTGACGTCATCGGGGTGTCTCGCAAGATATCGGTATCGGTATCGCACGCGCCGCATCGGAAGCCGGCGTCGTTCGTCGGGGATGTGCGGCACATCATAACGAGCCGAAAATGCGCTGAATACCCCTTTACGTACCGCGCGAATGCCGCAATCGCATTTTTTTCGTGCACCGCGCCGCGCATCTAGGTAGAACCTTTAGACGCGTTGGCGGGAACGCCAGCTTCGTCGTCAATCGTGCGAATGGTCGCCGGCTTTTTCGCGACGTACGCTTGGGTCATCGTCGACGATCCGCTGCCGCCTCGAGCGCGCGCGATCGCCGCCTTCATCCATCCAGGAGCGCCCATGTCCGCAACGACCGACACCCCGCAACCGGCGCGCGCCGCACCCACCGACGCGCAAAAGGCCTTCCGGCAGGCGATGGCCCACCTCGGCGCGGCCGTCAACGTGATCACCACCGCGGGGCCGCACGGCCGCTGCGGGATTACCGCGAGCGCCGTGTGTTCCGTCACCGACGCGCCGCCGACGCTGCTCGTGTGCCTGAACCGGTCGAGCGCGATGCACGCGATCTTCGAGCGCAACCGGCACGTGTGCATCAACGTGCTGCCGGCCGAGCACGAACTGCTCGCGCGGCATTTCGCGGGAATGACCGAGTTGCCGATGGAACGCCGCTTCGAGTTGCCGGTATGGGATCGCGGCGAGCAGGACGTGCCCGTGCTGCGCGATGCGCTCGCGAGCCTGCAGGGCACGATCGCCGAGATGAAGGACGTCGGCTCGCATTCGGTGATGTTCATCGAGGCGACGTCGATCCGCGTGCGCGACGACGGCGACAGCCTCATCTATTTCAGCCGCGCGTTCCATCGCGTGTCGCGCACGGCCTGCGCACGGTAACGATCGCGTTGCATTGCCGGGGCCGCCTGACGCGCCCCCGCGCCCCCGAAAGCGTTACGCCGAAGCGCGCAGCGCACGCTGTCCGGCCGCGAGCGCCGCGCCCGCGAACAGCGTCAGCGCCGAATACACGAGCCCGCGTGCGAGCCCCGCGCTGTCCGACACCCAGCCGATCGCGACCGGCCCGGCGATCTGGCCGAACGCGAAGATCGTCGTGAACGCGCTGATCCCCTTCGCCCAGCCTTGCGGCGGCAGGTTGTGGCGCACGAACGCGGTCGTCGCCGCGACCGCCGACAGGAACGTCGCGCCGAACAGCACGCCCGACGCGAATGCGGCCGCCGGGTGCACGAACAGCGCCGGCATCAGCGTCGCGACGCCGAGCAGCGCGTTGAGCACCGCGAGCGCCTGGCCGCCGCGCATCCGGTCGAGCAGCGCCGACCACAACCGCGCCGACACGACGGTCGCGACGCCGAGCATCACGTAGAACGCGGACACGACCGTGCCGCTCATCCCGGCGCCGCGCAGCAGCGCGACGATGAACGTCATGTAGCCGATGTAGCCGACGCCGAAGAGGCCGTAGCCCGCGAGCGCGAGTGCGAAGCGTGCGGGGCTCGCGGTCGCGGCCGGCGCAGCGCCGTCGCGCGGTGCGACGGGTGCCGCATGTGCACGCTCGATCCGGCGCGCCGCCGACACGGCCATCGCCGAGAACAGCACGCACGCGAACGCGAGTGCGAACCACGCGGGCTGCCAGCCGTGGGGGCGATGCACGAGCGTCGCCGGCACGAGCAGCGACGACGCGACGATGCCCCACCCCGTGCCGCCGTAGTAAAGCCCGAGCAGCAGGCCCGCATCGCGCGGCGACGCGGATGCGAGCCGCGCGGCCAGCACGCCGCCGCTGATGAAGATCAGCGCGCTGCCGACACCCGTTGCGAGCCGCTCGACCAGCAGCGCGTTCATCGCGGACGTGAGCCCGCATGCGGCCATCAGCAGCGCGGTCAGCGCGCAGCCGGCCGAGAGCAGCGTGCCGCTGCGCCAGCGGCGCGACAGCAACGGGAAAACGAGCGCGCCGATCAGGTAGCCGGCCGCGTTGGCCGTGTTCAGCGCGCCGGCCTGTGCGAAGGTCCAGCCGAGATCGGCCTTCATCGGCGGCAACAGCAGCGCATACGAGAAGCGCGCGAGGCCGAGCGCGATCGCGCTGCCGAGCGACAGGCAGATCGCGAGCCGCCACGCGGCCGCGCGGTCGGGTTCGGTGGCGCCGGCGGCCGGCCGTGTCCGGCCGGCGTGTTCCGGTTGCGGCGCTGCGCGCATCGCGGTGTCTCCATCGTGGTTCGGGGCCCGTGGGGCCTCGGGGCCGCAACGGCGACGCGGGGTGGCGTGGCGTCGTCGATACGGAAGCCGTGTTGTGGCAGGCGCCGATCGCGATTGCAGGAACCGGTGCGCCGATCGGGCGATGATACTTGAGCGGCAGCGAGGTCGTTGGGCGCTACGCGATGATGCCCCGCGAACGCCGGGCACGCCGCGCCAGGAAGCCGATGCGTGCCGGCCTGTGCCGGCCGGCGCGCACCGACGCGTGCCGACGCTCCAACGCTCCGAGCTTCCGAGCTTCCGAGCTCCCGAGCTCCCGATGCGTGCCGATACACGCCAGTACGCACCGCTCGCTACGCGCCCAACCCGGCGGTAAACGCCGTAAAAAGCGCGCGCCCTTCGTCCCACGCCGCCAACCCGGACGCCGCATTCAAATGCCCGCGCGCGCCGAGCACGACGGGCGTCGCACCGTGCGCCGCCGCCCACGCGATCGCACGACCCGACGGATCGTACGGATCGTCCGTGCTCGCAATCGCCAGCACCGGCCTATCGCCCAACGTGCCGTCCGGCAAACGCGCGAACGCCTGTGCAGCGACCGGAAAATTCGGCCCTTCGGGATCGGGCACCGCGACGAGAAACGCCCCGTGCACCGGGCGCACCGCAGCGGCACGCCAATGCGCGAACAGCAGGCAGCCGAGCGAATGGCACACCACGACCGGCGGCGTCGGGGCTGCCGCGACAGCCGCATCGAGCGCCGCGATCCAGTCGAGCAGGTCCGGCGCGTCCCACGATGCCGGTGCGATCCGTGCGGCGCGCGGCCACGCCGCTTCCCAGTGCGACTGCCAGTGATCCGCGTCCGAATTGCCGATCCCCGGCACGATGACGATGCTTCGCTCCATTCCCGCCTCCATCAACATGAGAGCGTCCAGTCTGACCGGCCGGACAATCGCGCGGAATGGCAAGTCATCGGATATTCGGACAGAATCCCGATGAATTAACGGAACAGGAAGGCCGAGATGCCCGACGGAGAACTGGATCGCCTGGATATTTCGATCATCGAGGCGCTGCAGGAAAATGCGCGCACGCCGTTGTCGGAAGTCGGCCGGCGCGTCGGGCTGTCGCAGCCGGCGACGTCCGAGCGCGTCAAGCGCCTCGAGGAACGCGGCATCATCGCCGGCTACACCGCGCGAATCGATCCGGCCGCGCTCGGGTTGGGAATGATGGCCATTATCCGGCTGAAAACGACGCACGAGCGCATCAAGCCCGCGTTGCATGCATTCGCCGACATGCCGCACGTGATCGAGGTGCACCGGATGACCGGCGAGGATTGCTTCCTGCTGAAGGTGCTCGTGCCAACGCCCGGCCAGCTCGAAACCATCGTCGACGCGATCGCCCGCTTCGGTGCGGTCACCACTTCGCTCGTGCTTCGCTCCGAGCCGGTGAAGCCGCTCGGCAAGGCGCTGCTCGGCTGACGCCGGCAACGGTGCCGGACCATGCCCGCCAACCGCACGGGGAGCGATCGCATTGCCGGCGTCGCGCGATGCGGTACGGCGCAACCGCGAATCCATCACACGCGAATATCGCAAATCGAAACGATCGACGTAATTGGATTTGATTTAAAAACATCAAGCTTCGATTAATTCGACATGGCCCCGATATTCTGCAAAAAAATACGCCCGTGTCGATTCGCTTTATTGGCGCTGATCCCTCGATCAGCCGAATACGCCCGATGTTTAGCACGTCCCCGCTAAAAACCTTGCGATGCATTGCATTCACGAAATCGTCAGACTAATATCGACGCCACTCGTCCGGTATTCAAAAAATACCGAATGAGCGGCGGTAATTCCTTTACCGCGCTTTCATGTTGAATCGCTGTTCACCACAGGAGAATTGACATGCAGGAAACCCGGCAGATCGAATTGCTTGACTGGATGCAGGAAGACACGCACCCCGAGGCCGTCGACATGATGGTCGAGGATGCCGTGGTGCCGTTCGGCACCGCGCTCTGGCCGGTCTGAGCACCAGCCCGTTCCCGCGGAAGGGCTGCGGCCCTTCCGCCGCTTCCGGAGACATGCATGCTGAACCTGCACCGCGCGCTGGGTTTCCATCCGGCGCTGCGCGACAAGCTCGCGCGCGGCGAGACGGGCAAGCTGCTGGTCGGCTACGACACCCGCAACCGCGACACCGCACTGCGCGCGTTTTCCGCGCTGCCCGACTCGCTCGACGCGACGATCCTCTGCCTCGAAAGCACGCCTGCCGCCGACATTGCCGCCGCGCTCACGCAGGCGGACCTCGTCGTGCTGCTGTACGACTCGTCATGCCTGCCGACGCCATCGCCGAGCGGCCCGCCGTTCCTTGCCGCGATCCGTCCGGCGCTCGTCGAGCACTGGAGCAAGTCGGTGCTGTTCAAGGATTACGGCCCGCATCTGGACGAGGCGTTCGCCGAATCGCTCGACGACATCGCCGCGCGCAACGGCCGCTTGATCGAAGCGGCTGCGCGGGCATCGCAGGTCCACTTCATCGACGAAGCCGGCAACACGCTGACCGGCTCGCTCGCGCCGGACCAGAAATGGACGAGTGTCGACGGGATGGGCAACCTCGACGTCGTACCCGGCGAGATCGCAACGCATGTGACCGATCTGCGCGGCTCGATCGTGTTCAGCGGCACGTTCCTCGGCACCGTACCGTTCGCGATCAAGTACCGCGTGGCGGAGCGGCTCGCGACGCTGCACGTCGAAGACAGCCTGATCGTCGATTTCGACAGCGACGACGCAGGCTTCCGGCGCGACTTCGCGACCTATCTCGACCGGCATGAAAACCACCGGCGCATCGAGGAATTCGGCATCGGCACGAACCTCGGGATCCGCGGGCTGTACGGCCGCAATGCCGGCTTCGAGGAACGCCATCCGGGCCTGCACCTGGGCCTCGGCGGCGGCGCGAACGGCAGCCACCACCTCGATCTGATCTTCGCGCGCGGCACGCTCGCATTCGACGAGCGCATCGTGTTCGACGGCGCGTTCGCCGTCTGACGGCGAAATCAGGCGTCGGCGGCCGCTGCGTCGCCGAGCCACTTGTACATCACGAGGCAATCGACGAAGCCGAGCCGCGCGTGGCGATACGCGCGCGGCAGGCGGCCGACGATGTCGAAGCCGAGCTTCTGCCACAGCGCAACCGCGACCTCGTTCGTTGCGACCACCGAATTGAACTGCATCGCGAGGAAGCCGCGTTCGCGCGCGACCTGCTGCGAGTGTTCGCACATCAGCCGCGCGACGCCCTTGCCGCGCGCGGCTTCGTCGACCATGTAGCCGCAGTTGCACACGTGATTGCCGGGGCCGGCCGCGTTCGCCTTCAGGTAATACGAGCCGAGCAGCACGCCGTCCTCTTCCGCCACCCATGTGCAGAGCGGCGCGTCGAGCCAGATCGCGCGTGCGGCTTCGCGCGTCGGCGCGGGATCGAATGCATAGGTCTCCTGCGCGGCGACGATCGCGTGGTACGTGGGCCAGAAGCGGGGAAAGTCGTCTTCGGTCATCGGGCGAAGCGTGATCATGCGGGTCCTTTCGGGTGACGGAATGAATCGGCATCGCAGCAGCCCAGCCGCGAGCCGCGTGTATCACGCGATGGTGCCAGAAACCCGAGCGCGGAGCGCCTCTCTATCCAGCGACTGCCGCCGAGGCGCTGCCGCTCGTCTTAGCATGCGCGGCCGGCGAGCACTCGGTACATACCACTGAGACCGGCCATCAGGCCGAATCGCCGCCGCGCGTTCCGAATGAAAAAATGATCGTCGTTCGGCAAGCCGGCCTCAATGCCCGAAAGCCAGAGCCATAAAGGCGCTGCGTGCATCCGCGTGCAGCGCTTTCTCGTTGCGCCTCGTCTCGACCCGTGCGCCGCCCGGCGCGCGTTTCGCTTCATCGACCCCATTCGACTCCTCCCCGGCCAGGCCGGTATCCCTGTTCACCATGTGACTTATAAGCTACAATGCTCTCCAGGTTCGAACTGCTTCGCTACCAGCGCGACGACGGTCGCGAGCCTTTCACGGAATGGCTGAACGCCGTGCGCGACAAAGTCACCCAGGCGCGAATCCGGGAACGCCTGCGCCACGTACAGATCGGCAATTTTGGCGATTGCGAGCCGGTCGGCGACGGCGTAATCGAACTGCGTATCCACATCGGTGCCGGTTATCGCGTGTATTTCGCGCGATACGGCAGTGCGCTGGTTCTGCTGTTGTCCGGCGGCGACAAGCGCAGCCAGCCCGACGACATCAGGCGAGCAAAGGAACACTGGTTGAACTGGAAACGGAGGCAGATGTGAAGAAGCTCAAAGGCGCGGTATCTCACCACGATGCGGAAGTCGCCGAACTCGGTGCCGACCGCGAGCTCGCGGTGGCTTATCTGCGCGTCGCGATGGAGTCCCTCGACGATCCCGACAATCGGGCGGCCGGACTGCTCGCGCTGCGCACGGTGGCGGAAGCGCATGGCGGACTTGGCGCGGTCGCGGCCGAGGCCGGCATCAGCCGCGAATCGCTGTATCGCACGCTGTCGCCCAACGGCAATCCCACACTCAAAACCCTGCTCGCGGTGCTCAAGACGGTCGGCCTGCGCCTGTCCGTCGTCCCCGCGTGACAGCCCCCGCGCACAATCCAGCGCACCGGCATCAAGGCTGCACCATCCACACCAGCAACATCGCCGGCGGCGCCGCGCTCATCCCCGCCGGCGGCCGCTCGATCTTCGGCGCGACATTCAGCGCCTGCGCGATCGTCGCCGCATCGTCGACCGCCGCCGTGCGCACGATCGTCATCAAGCGCGCGGGCCGATGCAGCGTCTCGCGATACAGCGCGCCGTACCACAGCGGCCGCATCCCGAGCGCGTCCTGCAGCACGTACGGATAGCGCCACAGCCGCAGCACGAGCCGACTGTCCGGATGCGCCGGATCGACGCGCACGAACACGCGGCGCGTGCTCTCGCCGTGCGTATAGCGCGGCAGCACCGGCAATGCATCGGCCGGCGTCTGCGGCAACAACCAGCGCAGCGCGGTCGCAGGCGACCACGGCGTCGCGCGCTGCCAGCCGGCCAGCGCAAGATGACGGTCGAGCGTGTCCGACGTCGCGCACCATTGCAGCGGCAGATATTCCTCGCGATCGCCGCCGATCTCCGTGCGCCGCGCCGGCACGCGCTGCCATCCGCCGCGCAGCCACTGGTCGACCGTCATCGCGACGACGTCGCCCACATGCGGACGCGCCGCGCGATCGAGCTGCCATTGCGCGGGCACCGTCCATACGCCGGCCGTCGCGAGCACGACGAGCACCGCGACGAGCGCCCCGCGCGGCTGCACGTGCTCGCGCACCTGCCAGTACGCATACGCGCCCGCCAGGACCGCGAACCATGCGAGCCCGAGGCTCCATCCGCCGAGCAGGCCCGACAGCCACGTATCGCCGACGTACAGCCGCGCGAAGCCGCCGAGCACGATCCACAGCACCACCGCCGTCACGACCGGAATGCGCCACAGCGCCGGCCGGTCGCGCGTCAGCACCCAGCCGATGCCGCTGCTCGCGAGCATCGCGAACGCCGCGTCGGCGTCGGGCAGCGACACGTGCGGCGCGCCGGGCGGCAGGCTCGCGGGCGTCGTGCCGGGCAGTCCGGTGCCGAACGCCGGCACGAGCACGACCGCGATGCCAATCGTGCCGAGCCACCACGCGGACGTCACCCAGCTGCGATGGATCATCAGCCAGACGAGAAACGCGGCCGCGACGATCAGTCCCGTATCGCGACCGTGCAGCACCGCGAGCGCGCGCATCGCCGCATCGACGGGCGGCGTGCGCAGGTTCTGCAGGAACGCATACAGCGCGATGTCGGCGTGCACCAGCGGATCGTTCGCGACGACGTCCTGCACGATGCCGGCGAACAGCCACACGCAGCCGACGAACAGCAGCGCGAACACGGGCACCGCGCCCGGCAGGCGGCGCACCTTCACGATCGTGTCGTGCAGCCGCGCGCCGAAGCGCGGCCAGCGGCGCACGCACGCATGGACGGCCGCGCTGCCCGCACGGCACAGCAACGGCCAGCCGCGCCGCAGCGCGACACGCACGCCGATCCACACGAGCGCGACCAGCGCGGCCACGACGAGCAGGATCGCGGCGACCCGCACGCTGATCGCCGCGGCAAGCGCCGCCGACGCGCCGAACAGGATGCCCGGTGCGACGTGCACGGGTGCCCAGATCAGCGCCGACACGACGTTGACCGGATAGAACGACCGGCGCGGCAGCGTCGCGCAGCCGACCACCACCGGCACGACCGCGCGCACCGGCGCCAGGAAGCGCGCGAGCACGATGCTCTTCATCCCGTGGCGCAGCACGAACTGCTCGCCGCGCGCATAGGCCTCCGCGTAGCCCAGCCGTACCCAGATGTTGCGGACCGCGCCGCGGTAGCGCCGCCCGAGTTCGTAGCTGATCCCGTCGCCGGCGATCGCGCCGGCGGCCGCGACGCCGATCGTGGTCCACGCGTCGAGCGCGCCCGCACCGATCAGCGTGCCGGCCGCGAACATCACGGCGCCGGCCGGCACGACCGTGCCGATCAGCGCGATCGCCTCGGCACAGGCGGCGGCGAACACGATCGCCAGCACGAGCACCGGATGGGCGCCGATCGCGCCGAGCCACGCGTGGATCGTCTCGCTCATCGCAGGCCGCGCCGCGTGACGGCGCCGTGCGCGTGCACCGGGCCGATGGTGGCGTCGGGAGCGTTCATCGGAACGTGCGCGCGCTCGCGGCGGCCGGCGGCGTCAGTCGAACTCGTGCTGCCGCGCGTCGGCTTCGAGCGGCGCGTCGTGATAGCCGACGGTCGCGATCTCGCGCAGATAGCGCGCGAGAAACGCGCCGATCGAGCCGGCTGCCTCGTACTGATGCACATGGCGGAATTCATGGGTAAGCAGGCGTCGCGTGTCGTGGCCGCGCAGCACGAACACCGCGTGGCCGAGCGTGAGGCCGATCGTGCCGGGCGACAGCAGCCCGGTGTCGCGCGCGATCGCGCCCAGCGCGGGCGTGTCGGGAAACGGCAGCCGGTCGGCGATCACGACGCGGATCCGCTCCGGCTGCGCGACGCCGACGGTACGCGCGTCGTCGGCCTGCGCGGGCGTCAGCGGCACGCCGCTTGCGAGCCCGTGCGCCGCTTGCGCGTCGGCCCACGCGACGGCATCGGGCAGCGCGGACGGCAGTATCTCGGCGAGATCGATCATCGTGACGGCTCCTGCGGTCGGAACGGTGCAATCGGGCACCAGTTTATCTCCGAATGGGCGCGAACCGCGAGGCATCGCGGCCGGCAGACCATCGAAAGGCGGCGGCAATAGCCCGCCCCGTCCGGCCCCGCAGCATGTATGATTTCGCGCAGATTATTTCCTTTCAAGATACATTCACCGCCCGGATGTCTCGAAAATGTCCTTCTGCTGCACCATTTCCCGCTTCGGCGGAATATATTGATCAGAGGATCGGAAGAACGGCCGCGGCGGCAACCGGCAGCGCAGCCCGCGGCGCCATCCCGAAGAGGACCGCTAGATGATCAGGGTAATGCTGGCTGACGATCACGCAGTCATGCGGGACGGACTGCGTCACATCCTGGAAACGGCCGGCGGTTTCGAAGTCGTCGGCGAAGCGAGCGACGGCGCTGCCACGCTCGCGCTGGCCGAGCGTCGCGCCGCCGACGTGCTGCTGCTCGATCTGTCGATGCCCGGACCGACCGGCATCGAGCTGATCCGGCTGATCAGGGCGCAGGCGCCGTCGCTGCGCATGCTGGTGCTGACCATGCACGCGGAGACGCAGTACGCGGCGCGCGCGTTCAAGGCCGGCGCGACCGGCTACCTGACCAAGGACAGCGCGACGGCCGAGCTGGTCGAGGCCGTCACCAAGGTCGCGTCGGGCGGCATCTATGTAAGCCGGTCGACGGCCGAAAGCCTCGCGCGCACGCTGCGTGCACCGGCCGACATGCTGCCGCACGAACGCCTGTCGGCGCGCGAACTCGACGTGATGCGCCGCATCGTCGCCGGCCAGACGGTCACGCGGATCGCATCGGACCTCACGCTGAGCGCGAAGACCGTCAGCACCTACAAGACGCGCATTCTCGAGAAGATGGAGCTGCCGCACGAAGCCGCGCTGGTGCGCTACGCGGTGCGTCACGATCTCGATCTCGACCTCGGCGTCGACGACGCATGATGGCCGCGTTCCGCTTCCGCTCCGCAGCCGCCGCCGGCGACGACGATAACGGCGCACGGGACCCGTCGCGCCTGTTCATGTCGTCGCTGCCCCCCGGCCGGCGCGAGCGGCGGCTCGCGATCGCGACGGTAATCGTGTCGGCGCTGATCTTCATCGCCATCGCGCCGTTCGCCGGCATGCAGCTTGCTCGCGTGTGGGGCTTCATTCCCGTGTACCAGTCGGCGATCGTCGTCAACGACATGGTGACGGCCGGCCTGCTGCTCGGCCAGTACGCGATCCTGCGCGAGAAATCGCTGCTCGCGCTCGCGGGCGGCTACCTGTTCACGGGCTTCATGGCCGGCACGCACATGCTGACCTTTCCGGGGCTGTTCACGCCGACGGGCCTGCTCGGCGCGGGCGAACAGACCACCGCGTGGCTGTATCTGTTCTGGCACGGCGGCTTTCCGCTGGCGGTCGGCGCGTACGTGCTGCTGCGTGCGGCGCCGCGTGCGCGCCCGCCATCGCTCGAACAGCGCCGCGCCGCGATTCCGGTCGTGCTCTGCATCGTGCTGACGACCGGTGCGACTGCCGCACTCGCGCTGCTCGCGACGGCCGGCCACGACCTGCTGCCGCGCATCATGCAGGGCAACCGGATGACGTCGACGATGACCGACGCGATCGTCGCCGTATGGACGCTGAACCTCGGCGCGCTCGTGCTGATGTGGCGGCAGCGGCACCGCCACTCGGTGCTCGACCTGTGGGTGATGATCGTGCTCGTCGGCTGGCTGTTCGACATCGCGCTGGCGGCGATGCTGAACCATGGCCGCTTCGACCTCGGCTTTTATGCCGGCCGCACCTACGGCCTCGTCGCGTCGGGCGTCGTGCTGTTCGCGCTGCTGTTCGAGAACGGCCGGCTGCATGCGCAGACGGTGCGCGCGCTCGCCGGTGCGCGCTTTCAGCATCTGCTCGTCGTGCAGAAGAGCGCGCAGCTCAACGACGCGAACGAACGCCTCGAACAGCGCGTTGCGGCGCGCACCGCGCAGTTGAGCGCGTCGAACCGCGACCTGCGGCGCGAAGTCGAGGAGCGCGTGCGCGCCGAACGGGCGCTGCAGGCGTCGCGCGAGGAGTTGCGCGAGATCGCGGCGATCAGCGCGACCGCGCGCGAGGCCGAACAGCGCCGGATCGCGCGCGAACTGCACGACGAACTCGCGCAGACGCTCGCGACGCTGAAGAACGATCTCGAATGGCTGCTCGATCACGTGCCGCAGGACGACGCGCCGCTCGCGCGCAAGATCGCGGCGATGCACGCGCTCGCGCGCGGTGCGGTGACGGCCACGCGGCGCATCGCATCCGACCTGCGGCCGCTGATGCTCGACGACCTCGGCTTCGCGGCCGCGATGCAATGGCTCGTGGAGGATTTCCAGCACCGTCACGCGATCGCGTGCACGCTGCACGTGGCGCCGGGCGAGCTGCAGCTCGACGAACCGTATGCGACGGCTGTGTTCCGGATCGCGCAGGAAGCGCTCGCGAACGTCGCGCGGCACGCGGCGGCGTCATGCGCGAGCGTCGAACTCCTTTACCGCGACGAGACGATCGCGCTGACGATTCGCGACGATGGCGCGGGCTTCGATCCGGGAGCCCCGCGCAAGTCGGGGTCGTTCGGGCTCGTGGGACTGCGCGAGCGCGCGTATCTCGTCGGCGGCACGCTGCGGATCGATACGACGCTCGGCGAAGGCACGACGGTGGAGGTGGATATTCCGGTGGCGTCCGCGCATGTGGCGATTGCGCATGAAGGAACGGGGACGTCGCGGATAAAGGGATAGGGGGAAGCAGCGGCGGCATGCCGCTGCGACGGCTCAGCGGTAGTCGTCTTCCCGCTGATGCCGAACGGCGAGGATCGTGACTTGTTCAGCGCTTTCGATTTCGAACAACGACACATAGCCTGACGTGCCGAAGGAAACGATCAGTTCGCGCAGGAACGGATTGCTTGCATCGATCTTGCGGCAGGTAAATGGAAACAATCGCAACATGGTCACACCTCGTTCGATCACTTCCAACGGCCCCGCTGCCGCTTCCGCATCGCGTTCGAGCAGATATCGATACAGTCGCACCAAGTCCTCACGCGCCGCTCGCGTGTATCGGACCTGATAGCTCAATCGCCCGCCCGCTTCGAACGAGCAGCTTTCAGCATGCTCTCGAGCTCGCTCTGAACATCCGCTGCGTCGACGTATTCGCCAGTGCGCCGTGCGTCGTCACGCGACGCCAAACCTCGTGCAACGAATTCACGCTGCAGGCGTCGCCGAGCAATACCATCGCGCAACGCCGACTCCATGAACGCGGACAGCGTCTCGTTTTCCGCCAGGACCGATTCCGCTTCCTCGCGCAACTGCGGGTCGACTCGCAGCGCGGGCATCGTGGCCGTTTTCATTGCATTCTCCATGCATTACATATGTAATGCATGGTAGTACATCGCCCAAATCGACGGCAGTCGGCCGTTCGCTATAGCGAGGCCGTCAAGGATACTCACGCCCGCGCCGCCACCATCCCTCGCTCCGACCGCGTCCACGCGACCAGCGCGCCGATCCCGAGCAACGCGAGACACACGATCGGCACGATCATCGGCCCGAACGCGGTGCCCGTCACCTTGCCCGCGAACGGCATCAGGTTCTGGCTGAAGAAACCGCCGAGGTTGCCGATCGAATTGATCGCCGCGACGCTCGCCGCCGCGCGCGCGCCGGTGAAGTAACGCGGCGGCATCGACCAGAAGCACGGATACAGCAGCGGAATGCATGCGCCGCCCAGCACGAGCGCGATGAAGCGCAGCGGCGTCGACGGCAGCACGAGGCTCAGCAGGAAGCCCAGCGCGCCGAGCGCCGCGACGATCGAAATCGTGCGCAGGATGCTCTTCGCGCGGCGCAGCTTCGACGGCAGCCACACCAGCAGCACCACCGCGAGCGCCCACGGCAGCATGCTCAGGAATCCGTTCGTCGTGCTCGACACGCCGAACGATTTCACGATCGTCGGCAGCCAGTACGTGACGCCGTACAGCGACGTCGACATCAGCATGTAGGTCGCCGCGAACAGCATCACGCGCGGATCGAGCAGCGCCTTCCACGGCTGCGCATGCTCGGCCTGCGCCGGCTTCTCGCGCTCCAGCGCGGCCGCGACGATCTGCTTCTCGCGGTCGTCGAGGAACGGCGCGTCGCGGAACGACGCCGGCAGCACGCGGAACACGACGATCGCGACGATCACGGCCGGCAGCCCCGTCGCCACGAACACCCACTGCCAGCCCGCGAGCCCCCACACGCCGTTCAGGCTCAGCAATACGCCGCCGACCAGCGAGCCGAGCATGTTCGCGAGCGCGCTGCCGAGCGTGAAGATGCCGAGCACCTTCGCGCGGTAGCTCTGCGGAAACCACAGCGTCAGGTAATAGATCACGCCCGGATAGAAGCCGGCTTCGGCGATCCCGAGCAGAAAGCGCAGCGAACAGAACGCGGGCATCGACGTCGTGAAGCCCATCAGCACCGTGATGAGCCCCCACGTCAGCATGATCCGCGCGAGCCACACGCGGGCGCCGTAGCGATGCAGCGCGAGCGTGCTCGGCACCTCGAACAGCAGGTAGCCGATGAAGAACAGCGACGACGCGAGACCGAATGCGGCCTCCGTCATCCCGAGGCTGTGCACCATCTGCAGTTTCGCGAAGCCGACGTTCTGCCGGTCGATGAACGCAATCAGGAACATCACGACGAGGATGGGCAGCAGGCGCCGCGCCATCTTCGACATGATGCGCTGTTCTTCGGCGGACGCGGGGTCCAGGGTTTCGGTGGTGGCATTCACTGCGGGCTCCTCCGTGAAGCGGTTGCTTGTCGGTTGAATCGGCGCCGCGCGCGACGAACGCGCGGGCGCGGTGGTGTTCGAGGAAATCGTGGTCGGGTAACGGATGGCCGGCGTCAGCCGGTCCGGTAATCGTCGAGCATCGGCGCGAACATCTCGTGCCACGCGCGCGGCTTCGCCTTGATCGTGCCGGCGAGATACAGGAACTCGACGTAGTCCATCAGCTGGTTCGGCTGCACCGAGAACCGCGTGTCCGGCGCGGCGAGCATCTGCATCACGTCGTCGTGCGACACGCCGACGCCCGACGACGCCGCATACAGCGCGGCCGCCGCGCGCGGATCCTGCGCGATCAGCCGGTTCGCTTCGTCGAGCGCGCCGAGAAACGCCGCGGCCAGCGCGGGCTCCGCATCGACGAGCCGCTTCGGCGCGAACACGACGTCGAGCGTCATCGGGCCGAGCACGTCGACCGAATTCACGACGCGATGGATGCCGGGCTGCCGCAACTCGAGCGTCGAGAACGGCGGCGACGTGAAGTGCGCGGTGACGCCGTTCTCGCGCCGGATCAGCGCCTGCATCGCCTGCGGATGCGGCAGGTTCACGGTGATCGAATCGAGTTGCGCGAAATGCTTCGCGCCGAGCTGCCGGCTCGCGACCATCTGCAGCACGACCGCGGACAGCGACGTGCGGATGCCCGGCACCGCGATCCGGTCGGCCGGCGTGAAGTCGCGCAGCGACGCGAGGCCCGGGCGGTTCGCATTGAGCGACAGCGACGTCGTCGACAATCCGCTGATGCCGATCACCTCGACGTTCGGAATCCCGCGCGCCCGCGCCCACAGCTCGATGAAGCCCGGCGCGCCGGCGCCGGCGAAGTCGAGCGTGCCGGCCATCATCGCGTCGTTGACGGAGTTGCCGCCGTCGAGCAGCACCCATTCGACCGCGACGTCGCGCAGCCCGTGCCGCGCCGCGTGCCGCTCGAACAGCCGCTGCTTTTCCATCACGAGCAGCGGCAGGTACAGCACGCCATAGCCTTTCGAGATCCGCACCGTGCGCGGCTTCGCGCGCACCAGCGACGGCGCGCCGAGCGTGCTCAGCATGCCGAGGCCGGCCGCGAGCAACGCGCGGCGGCGGGCCGACGTCAGCATTGGCGCGGCTCCGCGCGGCGTGCGGCAAACGGCGACGCGGCAGCCGGCATCACGCTTCGGCGCGGATTCGGCCGCGCGTTCGTCGTGCGCGTGACATGCTGCATGTTGTCGTCTCCTCTGGTATTAATGCCGTCGTCGCTCGTTCCGGCTGAACACAGGTTATCGAGCGAGTCTGAGAAAATGCTGACATCCCGGCCCCGGGAAAACCCCTAACCCTCACCCTGCAAACGGCACCATGCGCATTCTCGTCGTGGAGGACGATGCCGAAATCGGCGCGGCGATCCGCAGCCGCCTCGCGCGGCTCGGCCATGCCGTCGATCTCGAAACCGACGGCTCGACCGCGAACAGCCTGCTGCGCGTCGAACGCTTCGATCTCGTCGTGCTCGATGCGAACCTGCCCGGCCTCGACGGCTTCGCGGTGCTGCGCAACCTGCGCGCATCGGGCAGCACGACGCCGGTGCTGCTCGTCACCGCGCGCTCGGCGATCGACGATCGCGTGAGCGGTCTCGGCCTCGGCGCCGACGACTATCTCGTGAAGCCGTTCGATTATCGCGAGCTCGATGCGCGCGTGCAGGCGCTGCTGCGCCGCAACAGCGGCCATGCGAACGACGTGCTGACGCTCGGCGGTCTCGTGATCGATCGCAGCAGCCGCCTCGCGGAACTCGACGGGCAGCCGCTGTCGCTATCGCGCCAGGAGTTCGCGCTGCTCGAGATTCTCGCGAGCCGCCCGCAACGGATCTTCTCGAAGGAAGAACTGCTGAACCAGCTGTTCAGCTTCGGCAACGAGCCGACCGCGAACGCGGTCGAGCAATACGTGACGCGCGTGCGCAAGAAGCTGCAGGGCAGCTCGGTCGAGATCCGCACCGCGCGCGGGATGGGGTATCAGATTGCCGCGCATTGACTGGTTCCCGAAGACGCTGTTCGGGCGCACGCTGCTGTTCATCGCGCTCGTCGTCGCGACCGGCGCGCTCGCGCTGGCCGCGATCGCGCGCTACTACGCGGGCGTCGCCGCCGAACGCGCGTACGACCAGCTGCTCGCCGGCGCGTCGATCCAGGTCGCCGAGAACCTGTACGTGCAGGGCGGCGTGCTCGCGCTGAATCCGCCGGTCGCCGCGCTGTCGACGCTGTCGCGCTACGACCTCGTCTATTACAAGGTCGTCGATTCGCGCGGGGTCGTCGTGGCCGGCTACAACGATCTCGCGAGCCCGGCGACGCTCGCGGCCGCGAAGCAGGGCCCCGCCTTCGCGAATGCCGTCTACCAGGGGCACCGGATCCGCACCGCGACCATCGCGCGCTACATGCCCGAGGAAAGCACACCGGGCTGGGCGCTCGTGACCGTTGCGCAGACAACCAATGCGCGGCAGCAGCTGACGAACGACATGAGCATCAAGGTGTGGACGCTGATCCTCTTGATGAGCGTGCTCGCGATCGGCGCGAGCGGGCTGGCGATCCGGCGCGGGCTGCGCCCGCTCGCGCAGATCGGCACGATCATCGCCGCGCGCGACCCGGCCGACTTGCGGCCGGTGGCCGTCGATACGCCGAGCGAGATCGATGCGATCATCGGGTCGATCAACGGGCTGATGCACCGCCTCGCCGAGCGGATCAACGCGATGCAGCGCTTCATCGCTGACGCCGCGCACCAGATGCGCACGCCGCTCGCGCGGCTCGACGCGCAGATCGAATTGCTCGACGGGGAAGACGATCCCGCGCGTCATGCGGCGCGGCTCGATGCGCTGCGCGCGACGAGCTCGGACGTCGGGCGTCTCACCGGGCAGCTTCTCAACCACGCGATGGTGATCCATCGCACCGAGGTCGTGCCGTTGCAACCGGTCGAACTCGTCGCGCTCGCGAAGGACGTGCTCGGCCGCACGATTCCGCTCGCGGACGAGCGCGACGTCGCCGTCGCGTTCGCGAGCGATGCGCCGCACGCGTGGATCGACGGCGATGCGATCAGCTTGCAGGAAGCGTTGTCGAACGTGCTGCACAACGCGCTGCTGCACGGGCATGCGGACGATATCGTCGTGTCGGTCGCGACCGCGGGCAGCGCAGAGGGAGCGGTGACGCTGACCGTCACCGACAACGGTCGCGGCATCGCGCGCGAACACTGGAACGCGGCTTTGCAGCCGTTCGTGCGGATCGCGCCGGACGGAAGCGAGCGCCGCACCGGGTCCGGGCTCGGGCTCGCGATCGTGCAGGAAGTGATGAAAGCGCACGGCGGACGCGTCGGGTTCGCGTTTCCCGAGGCGGGTGGGTTTGCGGTGGTGCTGACGTTTCCGCGGGCAACATCGCCGCGCGCAAGCAAAGCTTAGCGTTACCGAAGATCGCGCCACACGTCGGTCGAAAATGGTGGTGCGACAGGCGCTCGGCCGTCACCGCATTCAACCGAAAGCCATTCGAACGAGCGTCGTTCGGTGCTTCGGTGCTTCGGTGCTTCGGTGCTTCGGTGCTTCGACGCGCATCGCGTCTTTCGCTACGCCTTGTGCGTCGACAACAAAATGCTCGTCTCCGTATTCGCGATCCCGTCGATCAACCGGATCGCGCCGAGCACGCGATCGAAGTGCTCGAGCGAATCGGCGTGCAGTTCGGCGACCAGATCCCAACGCCCGTTCGTGCTGTGGATCGCCGCGACGTTCGGATGCCCGCGCAACACCTTCACCACTTCCGCGCCGCGATTGCCCTGCACCGCGATCGACATCAGCGCGCGGATCCGGTGCCGCTCGGCCGCCGGCTTGAGCCGTACCGTATAACCGACGATCACGCCGTTCTTCTCCAGCCGCGTCAGCCGGTTCTGCACCGTCGCGCGCGCGACCCGCAATTCCTTCGCAAGTGCAACGACCGGCAGCCGCGCGTTGTCGCGCAGCAGCGCGATGAGCTGCCGGTCGACGTCGTCGAGCGTAATCATGAACGGACCTTCCTGTTGAGCGTGAGCCGGCCGCCAGCGTGCCGGACACCCTGCATTCCGACTAGCGCAAATTGAGCAAACTGCCGGATAGGGCCGGCAATTTGCCAAGTCTATCGATAAATCTGCCACTTTTGCCGTCTTTTTGTTGGCTCGACTCGCGGAAATAATGACTCATCGGCCGGCCGCACACGCCGCGCCAGCGCTTTTCATGGAGCCGGGGCCCGGGCCGCAGCGCCCGCCCCGGCCGACCGGAGCGCCAGGACACCCGTCCCGGCAACACAATGGAGACAGACCGATGACTCGCTTCCTCGACGTTCCCGCCACCGCCCGACTGATCGCCAAAACGGGCGTCACGCCGTTCCTGCGAGAGCTCGTCGACACGCTGCGCGCCGATTACCTGCACTGGGCCGATTTCGACAAGTCGCCGCGCGTCGCGTGTCATTCGCGCGACGGCGTAATCGAGTTGATGCCCGTCGCGAACGCGTCGCTGTTCGCGTTCAAGTACGTGAACGGCCATCCCGTCAATGCCGCGCGCGGCATGCATACGGTGATGGCGTTCGGCGCGCTCGCCGAAGTCGATACCGGCTACCCGCTGCTGCTCGCCGAACTGACGCTGACCACCGCGCTGCGCACGGCCGCGACGTCGGTGCTGGCCGCGCAGGCGCTCGCACGCCGCGACTCGCGCACGATGGCGCTGATCGGCAACGGCGCGCAGAGCGAATTCCAGGCGATCGCATTCCACACGCTGCTCGGCATCGACGAGATCCACGTGTTCGACGTCGATCCGCACGCGACCGACAAGCTCGTGCAGAACCTCGCCGCCTACCCTGACTTGCGCGTCGTGCGTGCCGCATCGACCGCCGACGCCGTGCGCGGTGCCGACATCGTGACGACCGTCACCGCCGACAAGGCATACGCGACCATCGTCACGGCCGACATGATCGAGCCCGGCATGCACGTGAACGCGGTCGGCGGCGATTGCCCGGGCAAGACCGAGCTCGAGGCCGGTGTGCTGGAAGCGGGTCGCGTGTTCGTCGAATTCGAGCCGCAGTCGCGCATCGAGGGCGAGATCCAGCAGATGCCGGCCGACTTCCCGGTGACCGAACTGTGGCGCGTGCTGCAGGGCGAGACGACCGGCCGCGAACGCGCGGACGAAGTGACGGTGTTCGACTCGGTCGGCTTCGCGCTCGAGGACTACTCGGCGCTGCGCTACCTGTACGCGCTCGCGCAGCAGCACAACGCGGGCGTCGAGATCGCGCTGATTCCGCCGGCCGTCGATCCGAAGAACCTGTTCGCGCTGATCGACGATCCGGCCGCGATCGCGCACGGTCATGCGGCGTTCGTGACCGAAGCCGTCGCCGCGTTCGCGCGCTGATCGTCATGCCCGGCGGCGTGCGCGCCGCCCGCCTCCCCCGCCTCTCGCCTCGACCTTTCATGAACCTCGTATCGATCCAGGCGCCGGCCGCCGTCGTGATGATCCGGCCGCACCACTTCCTGCCGAACCCGCAGACCGCGGCCGACAACGCGTTCCAACGCATGGCTGCCGGCGGCGTGAACGACACGCAGTCGGTGTCGGCCGCCGCGCGCGACGAAGTCACGGCCGCCGCGCAGACGCTCACGGACGCCGGCGTGCGCGTGCATGTGTTCGACGACCACGGCGAGCGCGACACGCCCGACTCGGTGTTCCCGAACAACTGGTTCTCGACGCATCCGGGCGGGCACATCGCGCTGTTTCCGATGTATAGCCCGAACCGCCGCCGCGAGCGGCGGGCCGATGTGATCGAGATGCTGAAGGCCGAATACCGCGTGCAGGACGTGATCGACTACTCGGGGCTCGAATACGACGACGTGTTTCTCGAAGGCACCGGCGCGATGGTACTCGACCACGTCGCGCGAATCGCGTACACCGCGCGTTCGCGCCGCGCCGATCCGGTCGCGCTCGAACGCTTCTGCACGAACTTCAACTTCGAACCGATCTGCTTCGATACCGCGGACGCGAACGGGAAGCCGATCTATCACACGAACGTGATGATGAGCGTCGCCACCGAGTTCGCGATGGTCGGGCTCGACCTGGTCGCGAACCGGCGCCGCCGCGACGAGATCGCGCAACGCCTGACCGAAACGGGCCGCACCGTGATCGCGCTCGATCACGCGCAGATCGCGAACTTCGCGGGCAATACGCTGGAACTGTCCGGCAAGGATGGGCGCGTGCTCGCGCTGTCGCGGCGGGCGTTCGACTGCCTGACGAGCGAGCAACGCGCGACGATCGAACGCTCCGCGCAACTGCTGCCGCTCGACGTGCCGACGATCGAGCTGGCCGGCGGCTCGGTGCGCTGCATGCTCGCGGGCATTCATCTCGCGCGGCGCGCGGCTACCCATGGCGTAAAGGAAACGGAATCGGTGGAGCGACAACGCGAACCGGTGCCGCACGCGTGAGAGACGATTCCACGGCCTGACCGGGAAATGATGCTTCGATCTGCGAACGAGATCAAAGCACCCCGCGTTTCACTCAACCCGCCAGCAGCTTCAACCCGGCCGGCAGCGTTTCGCCGAACACGCGTGCGGTGTCGGCTTCGTCGAACGCAATCGCTTCGCGCACCATGTCGATCCATGCGGCCGACGCATTCGCGGCCGACAGGCGCTTGATCACGGCTTCGCGCGTGTCGTCCGGCAGATCGCGCTCGCGATCGCCGGTCATGCGTGCGATTTGCGCGACCGCGAATGCAGCGGGTTCGACCTGCTTCCAGTCGAGCGCGAACAGCGCGTCGAGCCAGCGGTTCGCGACGTCGGGCGGCACGACGCTGTGCGCGCTGCCGTAGAACGGCCGCCGCGCGCCGATCCGCCCGAGCGCCCACGCACACAGCGTGCGCTCGGCCGGCTTCTGCAAGTGGCCGATCAGGCGCTCGGCCAGCTCCACCTTGCGCGCCACCGGCAAGCGTTCGAGCGATGCGGACAAGCGCGTCATGTCGGCCGGGCCGACCTTGGCCGGGTCGAACGGCAGCTTGCGGCGCTTGTCGTCGGACGGTTCGAGGAACGCGATGGCGTCGCGCACCTGCGCCTGCGCATCGTCGTCGAGGCCGCCGGCCACGCGCCGCCACAACGTCCACCACTCGGACCACACCTGCGCGTCGTTCACGTACTGGATCCCGTCGTCGAACAGCGGCCACAGCTGCTCGATCCGCCATGGATCGAGCGGGTGACCGAAGCCCGGGCGCAGGCAATAGCCGGCGAGGTTCAGCCACGCACGTTCGTGATCGGCCGAACGCCGCCGGCGACGCGCGCGTGCGAGCAACGCGTCGAACAGTTCACGCGCGAGCGCAACGTCCCACTCCTCACGCGGGCCGAGCACCTGTTCCAGTTGTGCGCGCAACCTTTTCGTGTCCTTCGGCGTGACGTTCGCCGACTTGCTGCCGAACGAGCGGTCGATCAGCTCGATCGCCTGGTCGACGCGCGGATGGCGCGCGAGCGCGGTGTCGTCGCCGTGCGCGGGCGCATCGCCGCGCAGCTGGAACTCGAGCCGCCAGCGCCGCGATGGGTCGCCGGTCGCGATGCAGTGCATCTCGAGCGTGCCGACCTCGGTCAACGACGCGGTCAGTTTCACCGGCGTTTCGTGTGCAGCGCCGGCCGCCTGCCGGTCGACGACCGTCGCGATCGGCGGCAGCCGCACGAAGTCGCCGCCGTCGAGTTCGACGAGATCGCCGGGCCGGTACGCGGTGTCGGCGACCGTCGACACGAGGTGAAAGCGCACCGGGTGCCCGAGCTGCAGCGCGAACGTGCGCTCCTCCAGCCGGATCTCGCGCCCCTCTTCCGAACCGCGCGGCAACAGGCAGACGCCGCGCGGCGCCGAGCCGGCATCGCCGTCGTCGAGCACGAGAAAATAGCTGCGCGCGGAGCCGCCGCCGATGCGCGGCGCATGCCCGGCGCGTGCGAGCCCGTAGGCCACCGCGCCGCGCGCGACGGCCACGTCCGGATGCGCGTTGTGCAGCACGTCGAGCGGCGCGCCGCGCCACGCGCCGAGCGTCTGCGCGAGACGGCCGGCGAGCGCGCCCGCGCGGAACACGCCGCCGTTCAGCAGCAGCGTGTCGGGCAGCGGGCCTTCCGCATGACGCTTCAGGAACGCGGCGACGTGGCGCGTGACGGCCGCATCGCTCGCATACGGCAAGCCGAATTCGACGATCGCGGCCCGCGCGCGGCGCGGCAGCTCGCCGGCCTCGACCTGCGGAAAGAATCCGTCGACGACGATCCGTTCGACTTCGTCGCGCGCCAGCTCCGCCGAGCGCGCGCCGCCGACGAGCTTGCTGCCCGCGCCGAGCAGCGTCACGGTGACGGACGCGGGCGCGTCGTCGCCGAGCAGCCGCTCCTTCGCCGCGCGGCAGCGTTCGACGAGCTGCGACAGGCTCGCGGCCGACAGCCGCGTGCCGGGCTCGGTCAGCCGCGTCTCGACCAGACGCGCGAGCGCGAGGTCCATGTTGTCGCCGCCGAGCATCAGGTGATCGCCGACGCCGACGCGCGTGAACGCCGGTTCGCCGTCGTCGCCGGGCGCGACGTCGACCAACGTGAGGTCGGTCGTGCCACCGCCGACGTCGCAGATCAGCACGCGGCGCGGTGCGGCGAACGTGTCGCGCAACGTCGCGCGCTGGCCGTACAGCCAGTCGTAGAACGCAGCCTGCGGCTCTTCGAGCAACCGCAGCGCCGGCAGTTTCGCGCGTCTGGCGGCCTCGACCGTCAACGCGCGCGCGCCGTCGTCGAACGAAGCGGGCACCGTCAGGATCACGTGCTGCTTCGCGAGCGGCGCATCGGGAAAGCGCGCATCCCACGCGGCACGCACGTGCGCGAGGTAGCTCGCGCTCGCGTCGACCGGCGACACCTTGTCGACGCCGTCCGCCGCACCCCACGGCAGGATCGCCGCGAGCCGGTCGACCGACGCATGCGACAGCCAGCTCTTCGCGCTGGTCACGAGCCGCCCCGGCACCTGCGCGCCGAGCGTGCGCGCATAGCGGCCGATCACGGCAGGCGGCGCACCGGCCGCGTTCACATCAGCCTTCGCACCGGCATTCGCACCGGCCTTAGGCTCGGACGCCCACGGCAACCGCAACGCATCCGGCGGCAGCTCCCCCGCCGCCGGGTGATAGCGCACCGACGGCAGCAGCGGCTGCGCGGCCACTGCGCCAGGCCCGACCAGCTGGTCGACGTCGAACACGCGGATCGTGTCGGACCCGGCCTCGACATATGCGACGACCGTGTTGCTCGTACCGAGGTCGATGCCGACCGTATAGCGTTTCATCGCGCTCAGGCGGCGCCGCGCACGTCGAACTCGACCTTCCAGCGCTCGTCCGTGCCGCTCGGAATCGCTTCGAGTTCGAGCGTGCCGGCTTCGGTCACGCGCGCATGCAGCTTCACCGGCACGACCTCGCCGACGGTGCGCCCTTCGGCGGGCAGCGTCGCCTGGATTTCCTCGAGTTCCTGCAGCTCTTCCGGCGACCAGTAGTCGAGCAGCGTGCCGACCTGGTCCTGACGCCGCACCGACGATCCGAAGAAGCGGAACTGTACCGGTTCGCCGACGACGAGGCCGAACTCCTGCGGCGGCAGCGCCGCATCCGTGCCCTCCTCCATCCCGAACGGCGCGACGCACAGCGCCTGCACCGGCGGCTCGAGCCCCGGCACCGCGGGCATCGCCGATTCGATCGCGACGTAGTACGCGCGCGCCGTGCCGCCGCGAATCCGCACGCCGCGGCCGCGCTTCACGTAGCCGTAATAGGCCGCGCCGCGTGCGACTGCCAGATCGAGATCCGCGCCTTCGAGCAGTCGCGCGGCCGGCGCGCCTTCGGCGGCAAGCCAGCTGTTGAGCGTATCGAGCACGCGCTGCGTGAGCAGCGTCGACTTGAACACGCCGCCGTTGAACAGCACCGCGGTCGGATGCAGGAACGTCGCGCCTTGCGGCAGCGTGCGCTGCACGCCTTCGAGTGCGTCGAGCGCCGCGACCTGGCGGCCGAGGAATGCCGCGAGATGGCGCGTGATGCCCGCGTCCTGCGCATACGGCAGGCCGAGCTGCGTCAGGCCGACGCGCGCGCGGCTCACCGGACGCGCGGCCGCATCGACTTGCGGGAAGAAGCCTTCGAGGATCGTCTGCGTGAGTTCGGCGCGCGTCAGTTCGGTGCGGATCGAGCCGCCGATCAGCTTCGAGCCGCGGCTCGGCACGACGAGCGGCACCGCGTCGGTCGTCGGGTCGGACAGCAGCGTTTCCTTCGCCGAGCGGCACGCGTAGGTCAGCGCGCGCAGTTGCCACGGATCGGCCTGCGTGCCCTGCTGCGCGAGCTTGCGTGCGACCACGTGCGCGAGCGCGAGGTCCATGTTGTCGCCGCCGAGCAGGATGTGCTCGCCGACCGCCACGCGATGCAGTTCGAGATTGCCGTCGCGCTCGACCACCGCGATCAGCGACAGGTCGGTCGTGCCGCCGCCGACGTCCACGCACAGGATCAGGTCGCCGACCTGCACCTGCTTGCGCCAGCCGCCTTCGCTCTTCTGGATCCAGCTGTAAAGCGCCGCCTGCGGCTCTTCGAGCAGCGTCATCCGCGTGTAGCCGGCCGCACGCGCGGCTTCCGCGGTCAGCTCGCGCGCGGCCGGGTCGAACGACGCGGGGATCGTGACCGTCACGTCCTGGTCGGCGAACGGCGCATCCGGATGCGCGTGGTCCCACGCTTCGCGCAGGTGCGTCAGATAACGGATCGAGCTTTCGAGCGGCGATACGCGCGCCACTTCGGGCGGCGCATCGCTCGGCAGGATCGCCGCGCGGCGGTCGACGCCCGGGTGGCACAGCCAGCTCTTCGCGCTCGACACGAGGCGAATCGGCGTGCCGGCGCCGCGGGTGCGCGCCATCTCGCCGACGGCGAACGCGCGCGAGGCCGTCCACGGCAGCGTCAGGTCGCCCTGCGTCAGCTCGCTTTCATGCGGAAGATAGAGGAACGACGGCAGCAGGTCGCGCGACTCCAGCGCGCCGGGCGCGGTCAGCTGCGCGATCGGCAGCACCTGCTGCGTGATTTTTTCGCCGTCGCTCGCGGCGCTGTCGACGTACGACAGCGCGCAGTGGGTCGTCCCGAGGTCGATACCGATCGAATAGCGCGGATCGCTCACAGTTCCACCTCCGCCGGTGCGATCACCGATGCATCGTGGCTGCCCGTCAGCTTCGGCAGGCGCACGTCGGCCACGCGCCAGCCGCGATGGCTGACCGTGCCGGTGAACGGTGCGGAGCCGACCACGTTGCCGGTCACGCGCACGGCCGTCGCGTCGAAGCCGGCCGGCAGCGTCACGCGGCTGCCTTCCGCTTCATCGCGCACCGGCACGATCGTGAAGTGCTCGCGCAGCGCCGCGCGGCAGCCGTCGTGCACGAGGCGCGCGGCGGCGCCGATGTCGGCATCCGCGTAGCCGGCGATGTCTTCCTCGACGAAATCGATGAAGCGCGCGTCGCGCTGCAGCAGGCCGAGCAGTTGCAGCGCGGCTTGCGGGCTCGCTTCGCGCAGTTCCGGCGCCGGCGCCTTCACGGGCGCAGCGGCCGGTGCCGGAGCCGGTGCCGCGGCGGGAGCCGGCGCTACCGGGGCCGGCGCAACCGGCGCCGCTGCCGGGACGCCGCTGCGCAGGCGCAGCACGTCGGCCGCGAACTCGCGGTTGCCGAGCACGGAGAAGAACGTGCCGACGGCCAGCGACAGCCGGCCGAAGAAGGACAGGTTGGATTCGGGCATGGGGTCTGGACTCCTGTGGGCTCGCGACACGGCGAGCGGCTTGCCTGGGCGCCCGGCGGCGGCGTGCGGTCGCGCACTGCCGGGCCCGGCGCATGATTCGGTCGCACCCTCCCGGGTGCGGAAAACCCGTATTTTGCCCTGTGGCGGGCGAACCGGGCAGAAGTTGGGGGACGGAACGAGATCGCCCGCGAGTTTTGCGCCGCGCCGCGTGCCGGCCGGATGACGTCGGACTGCCGGCTATCGGCGTGCCCGGCGTGTTCGCGGCCGGCGCTGCGTCGAGCCGGATGACGAATGCGACGTTCGCGTCGGCGTCGCGGGTCGCGGGTCGCGGCCGCGGTCGGTACGCATCGGTCGTCGATTTTCGGGCTCGATGCGTGGAGTGGACGACTTCGCGTGCGAAGTGACGCGGCTCATCCTCGCTTCGCCTCGACATCGGATGCGGACTGGCGGCCGCGCGACGACCCGGCCATTTTCTTCGAGCGCGATGCGCGTCCGCCGACGTCGATCCTCACGCATGCTCGTCGGCCGGATGGCAGCGCCGATGGATGCGCCGCCCGATGTGATGTCTAATTAATGCCCGCCCACGCCAGCATTAACGGACACGAAATGCTCGACCTCGACGATCTTCGACTCGTGCGCGCGATCGGCGCGTCGCGCTCGCTGGCATCCGCCGCGCGCCTGCTCGATCTCACGCCGCCGGCGGTCACGGTCCGCCTGCAGCGGATGGAGTCCCGGCTCGACGTGAGGCTCGCCGTGCGGCAGCCGAAAGGCATCGAGCTGACCGACGAAGGGCAGCGGCTCTATCAGGAGGCCGTCGAGATTCTCGAGCGCGTGGACGCGCTGCCCGGCAACATCGCAGGCGATCACGGCGACGTGCGGGGCACGCTGCGGGTCGTCGCGCCGTTCGGCTTCGGACGCAAGTACGTCGCGCGGATCGTGCGCGACGTGCAGCGCGCGCATCGGAAGCTCGACATCTCGCTGCATCTGTCGGAAAGCCCGCTGACCAGCGCGTCCGGAGCCGACGTGGTGATTCACGTCGGCAGCCTGAAATCGTCGTCGTGGATCGGCTACCCGCTTGCGCCGAACGAGCGCTTCCTGTGCGCGAGCCCCGGTTACGCGCGTCGCCTCGACGCACTGAACCATCCTTCCGACCTCGCCCGCTACGATTGCCTGTGCCTGCGCGAGAACGACGAGGACATTCCGCGCTGGCGCTTCTCGCAAAAGGCCGATGGCAAACGCGAATCCAGACGTTCCGCGGTGATCCGCGTAACGGGCGCGCTGTCGTCGAACGACGGCACCGTCATCACCGACTGGGCGCTGGCCGGGCTCGGTATCGTGGAACGGTCCGAATGGGACGTCGCGCCGCTGCTCGCGAACGGCAAGCTCGTCAGGCTGCTGCCCGACTGGCATCTGCCGCCGGCGCCCGTCACCGCGCTGCTGCCGTCGCGCACCGGCCGCTCGGCGCGGCAACGGGTTTTCCTCGACGCCGCGAAGCAATTTCTCGATCCGCCGCCGTGGCGCGGGAAGGCGTGACACGCACGCGGCCATTCAATTGCGCTTAATGGCGAATTTGGCTCGCGTTAAACCCGCGACGCATCAACCGTCCTACGATGCTCGCATCGGCCACTCTCGAGGCAACGCATCATGGGCGTCCCACCCGTCAATACCCCCGCCGCGCTGATCGACATCGATCGCATGCATCACAACATCGCGCGCATGCAGGCGCGTCTGGACGCGCTCGGCGTGCGATTCCGGCCGCACGTGAAGACGACGAAGTGCCAGCACGTCGTCGACGCGCAGATCGCGGCCGGCGCGCGCGGCATCACGGTGTCGACGCTGAAGGAAGCCGAACAGTTCTTCGCGGGCGGCGTGCGCGACATCGTCTACGCGGTCGGAATGATTCCCGCGAAGCTCGGCCAGGCGCTCGCGCTGCGCCGGCAGGGCTGCGACCTGAAGATCGTCGCCGACAGCGTACCGGCCGCCCAGGCGATCGCCGAATTCGGGCGCGAGCACGGCGAACGCTTCGAGGTCTGGATCGAAGTCGACGTCGACGGCCACCGGTCGGGCATTCCACCCGACGACGATCGGCTGATCGCCGTCGGCCGCGCGCTCGCCGACGGCGGCATGACGCTCGGCGGCGTGCTGGCCCACGCCGGCTCCAGCTACGAATACGACACCCGCGACGCGCTCGTCGCGATCGCCGAACAGGAGCGCAGCCGCACCGTACGCGCCGCCGAGCGCCTCAGGGCCGCCGGCTTGCCGTGCCCGGTCGTAAGCATCGGCTCGACGCCGACCGCGCTGTCCGCCGAGCATCTCGCCGGCGTGACCGAAGTCCGTGCCGGCGTATACGTGCTGTTCGACCTCGTGATGCACAACGTCGGCGTGTGCGCGCTGTCCGACGTCGCGCTGTCGGTGCTAACCACCGTCATCGGACATCAGGAACAGAAAGGCTGGGCGATCGTCGATGCCGGCTGGATGGCGCTGAGCCGCGATCGCGGCACGCAGCGGCAGGCGCGCGATTTCGGCTACGGGCAGGTGTGCACCGAGGACGGCGACGTGCTCGGCGAATACCTGATGAGCGCGGCCAATCAGGAGCACGGAATCGTGTCGCGCGCCGGTGCGGCCGATACGGATATCGCGAAGCGGTTTCCGATCGGTACCCGGCTGCGGATCCTGCCGAACCACGCCTGCGCAACCGGCGCGCAGCATCCGCAATACCACGCGCTGAGCGGCGACGGCACCGTACGGACGTGGCCGCGCTTCTACGGCTGGTAATCGACGACCGCGCGCAACGGGGACGACCGCGCGCAACGGTGCTGGCGCGTGATCCGTCGGTTGATAAGACGAAACCCCGCCTTATCCTCGCTCGATTGATGTTGACCGTTTATCCAAAACTAGACAAACTATAAAATCCGCACATCGCATCACTCACGACAGGCTCCCCACCATGCCGACAGACGCCCAGCTCCTCCTTCTCGACCGCGATGCGGTCGAACCGGCGCTCCAGGCCGAGCAGGTGATGGCGGCGGTCCGCGAAGCGTTCGTGCTGCACAGCCGGCGCGGCGGACGCGTGTTCCCGGTCGTGCGCGAGAAGCTGCATACCGGCGGCGTGTTCGGCATCAAGTCGGGCGACGTCGCGAGCCAGGATCTGCTCGGCTTCAAGGCCGCCGGATTCTGGCCCGGCAATCGCAGCCGCGGCGGCGAGCCGCATCAGGCGACGATCGCGCTGTTCGATCCGGCGAGCGGCCGCCCGCTCTGCATCATGGACGGCAATGCGATCACCACCGCGCGCACCGGCGCGGCGGGCGGCCTCGGGCTGCAAGCGCTCGCGCGGCCCGATAGTTCGCGCATCTGCGTGTTCGGCACCGGCGTGCAGGCGCACGTGCAGCTCGACTATGCGATCCGGCTGCTGCCGCAACGGTGCACGGTGCAGTACGTGAACGTCACCGGCGAGCCGGATCCGGCGTTCGAAGCGGCATTCCGCGGACGCTGCGACATTCGCGTCGCGCAAAGCCGGAACGATGCGGTGGCCGACAGCGACGTCGTGATCACCGCGACGCCGGGCGGCGGCCCGCTGTTCGACGCGGATGCGGTCCGGCCCGGCACGCATCTGACCTGCGTGGGCGCGGATACCGCGGGCAAGCGCGAACTGCCCGCAGGCGTCCTGGAGCGCGCGCGAATTTTCGTCGACGATCACGAGCAGGCGCGCAGCATCGGCGAATGCCAGTGGGCGCCCGATCTGCCGCGTACGGAAATCGGCGACGTACTCGCCGGCACCGTGTCCGTCGATCGCTCGGCGAACGACATCACGGTGTTCGACATGACGGGGCTTGCGCTGCAGGACCTGACGGTTGCGCGTTGCCTGTATCGGCACGCTGTCGACAACGGCACCGGCCGTTCGATCCCGTGGGCGTGGTGAACGGCAACGGCGTGGTATCTTCCGTCGCCATGCGTCTTGCCAAAATTTCCGCGATCTCGTTCGACCTCGACGACACACTGTGGCCGTTCGGTCCGTCCGTCGCACGTGCCGAGGCATCGCTGCATGCGTGGCTGATCGCACACGCACCGACTGTCGCGAGCGTGCTGCCGACGCCGCTGGCGTTGAGCGAACTGCGCGACGAATACGAACGTTCGCGGCCCGATCTCGTCAGCGACTATCGCGCGCTGCGCATCGGCTCGATCCGGCTCGCGCTGGAACGCGCGCACGCAGACGTCGCGCTGACCGATCGCGCATACGACGCGTTCTATGCCGCGCGCAATCAGGTCGAGTTCTTCGACGATGCGCTGCCGGCGCTCGCATGGTTGAGCGCGCGGTTTCCGCTGATCGCGGTGACGAACGGCAATGCGGATCTTCGCTTGACCGGCGGCGGCGAATTCTTCCGCGACACGCTCAGCGCGCGGGCGTTTGGATTCGCGAAACCCGAGCCGGAAATCTTTCATGCGGCTGCCGCGACGCTCGGCGTGCGTGCGGCGGAGCTGCTGCACGTCGGCGACGATTTTCATCTCGATGTCGTCGGTGCGTTGAATGCGGGGCTTCAGGCCGCGTGGGTCGTGCGCCGCGAAGGGTCGGAAACAGAGCACGCTGCGCATCGTGCCCCGTCCCCGCATCTGACCGTTCGCGACTTGTCGGTGCTGTGTCGCGCATTGGGCGGCCCTGTCGACGTGTCGTGAATACAGTCCGGCGAGCCGTCGCGAAACCGCTCGGTCGATATCTCGATCACGCCCGTCGGCACGATCGATTGCGACTCACGCCGCCTTGCGCGCGTCCGCGATCCGTTGCGGCGCCTTCGGCCGCGCGTACAGCCGCTCGAGATACGCCTGCAACTGCGGAAACCCATCGATCAGCTGACACTCGCTTGCCCAGTCGATCAGATACGCGGTCACGCAATCGGCCACCGTCAGCGTGTCGCCGACGATGAATTCACGCCCTTCGAGATGCCGGTCGAGAATCGCGGCCATTGCCTTGAAATCCTCGCGCGCGAGCTCGATATCGGCCGGCAGCCGCTTCTCCGGCGGATAGATGAACGTATGCCGCGTGATGCGCCACAGCGGCTGTTCGAGCTCCGTCACCGCGAACATTACCCAGCGATACGCGTGGGCACGCAGCGCCAGGTCGGTGGGCAGCAGCGCCTTTTCCGGATATTTGTCGGCGAGGTACAGCACGATCGCGGCCGACTCCGGAATCACGAGATCGCCATCCACCAGCACGGGCACCTTGCCGGCCGGGTTGAGTTGCAGGAATTCGGGCCGCTTGTGCTCGCCCGCCAGCAGGTTGACGGACACGAACTCGAAATCCGCATCCAGTTCCCTGAGCCCCCAGAGCGCGCGTTGCGAGCGCGTTCCGGCGAATCCGTAAAGCTTCATCGCAATGTCTCCATCGAAATGTCGGGGAAAATCGCCGCGCGCAGGCGACGGGCGATCAGCCGCCTCGACTGCGTCGGCCGCTTCAGGCCGCTTCAGGCCGCTTCGTCCGCGCGCGCAGCGCCGTTCACATGCCGGGCACGGCGAGCACCGGCATCACGTCGATCGCGTCGCCCGGGAACAGCGTGAAATGCGGATGGCCTTCGAACAGCGCGGCCGCCGCGTCATGCGATGCGGCGCGCACGACGGTAAAGCCGCTCATCGCATTGGCGGTATCCGTGACGCCGCTCTTGCCGATCGTCTTGGTCTTGCCGAGCGGGCCGCCGAGCTCGACGATCGCGTCGCGATGCCGGTCGACCCACGCATGCCACGCGGCGATCCCGTCGCGCTCCCGCGCGCGCCGCTCGTCCTCCGGCAGCGCCATCCACGCCTTCATGCCGGGACTTTCCTTGCTGCCGAGGAATACCGCGAGATACAACTGCTGTTGAGCACTCATGCTTCCTCCGTCCGATCGCGGGCACGGCGGGTTGCCGCGCCTCGCCCTTGACAAGATAGGTTGATATCAACACAATTGCAACATGGCACGCGAAGAAAAGCTTCCTTTCGAAACGACGCTGATGGTGCGCGATTGCTGCCTGTGCCTGCACATGCAGCGCGCGGCGCGCAATCTCGCGCGCATCTTCGACGACGTGCTGCGTCCGCTGGATCTCACCAACGGCCAGTTTTCGCTATTGATGTCGCTGAACCGGCCGCAGCCGGCCGCGATGAAATCGGTCGCGTCGCTGCTCGCGATGGACCGCACCACGCTGACCGCCGCGCTGAAGCCGCTGGAGCGGCGCGGGCTCGTCACGATCGAGCCGGATCCGGACGACAAGCGCAGCCGCCTGCTCGAACTCACGCCGGCGGGCCACCAGCTGCTCGCCGAAGCGTTTCCGCTGTGGAAGCGGACGCACGCGGAGATCGAGCGGCCGTTCGCGGCCGGCGAAGTCGACGTGTTGCGCGGCCAGTTGCGCGCGCTGTCGGAGAATCCGGCCACGCGCGGCTGAAGCGGCGCGGCATCGCGCGCTACTTGCGCGCCTTCTTCGGCATCAGCAGTTGCGCGAATTCCTGCAGGAAGCGTGCGGGGCCGTGCGCATGCAGCGCCTGCCCGCTGCTCAGTGCGCCGTCGATGACGGTCGCGAGCCGCAGCGCGTACGTTTCGGGTTCGTCGATCCGCAGCGCGGTCGCCAGCTCGGTCAGCCGGCGCCGCAATTCCTGCTTGTGCGCGACGGCGACCTTGCGGGCCGGATGATTGCCGTCCGCGTACTCGGCGGCGATGTTGATCTGCGGACAGCCGCGATAACCGGGGCGCTCGATGCGCTCGCCGATCCACTGCAGCTGCGCATCGAGCTCCTCGCGCGGCGTGCGCCGGTACTGCGCGGCCACCGCGTCCCAGTGCGCCCAGAAATCCGCATCCTCGCGCAACAGAAACGCCTCGATCAGGTCGTCTTTCGTCGCGAAGTGCCGGTACAGGCTCGTCTTCGCGACGCCCGCCTGCGCGACGATCAGGTCGACGCCGACCGCCCGCGTGCCTTCCCGATAGAACAGCTCGCTCGCCGTTTGCAGAATGCGCTCGCGCGTGTCGGACGCGCCCCCGTTCGTGTCGTTTCCCTTTTTCATCCCAGCCCGGCCGCGACGGCCGCCGTCCCGCGAAAAGTACATCCGATGATAGCATCCGGAGATTGACGACGCTACAGGTCTGTACTATAAAACAAACCGGTCTGTATCGGAGTGGATCATGAACGATCGAATGACGGTTGCCGTGTATGGCGCCACCGGGCACACGGGGCGGTTTGTCCTGGCAGAACTGGAGCGGCGCGGCGTCGACGCGATCCGCATCGGGCGCGATGCCGCGCGGCTCGCGCAAAGCGGCAACGACGCGGCGCCGTGGCGCGTCGCCCCCGTCGACGATCCGGACGCGCTCGACGCCGCTTTGCGCGGCGCGCACGCGGTGATCAACTGCGCGGGCCCGTACCTCGATACCGCGCTGCCGGTCGCCGATGCCGCGTTGCGGGCCGGCATTCCGTATCTGGACCTGACGGCCGAGCAGCCGGCGGTGCAGGCGCTGGTCGACCAGCGCGACGCCCGCGCGCGCGCCGCCGGCGTGACGCTCGTGCCGGCCGCCGCGTTCTACGGCGGCCTGGCCGACCTGCTCGTGACGGCGATCGTGGATGCAAACCGGCCGATCGAGCGCGTCGACGTCGCGACCGGCCTCGACAGCTGGCATCCGACGCGCGGCACGCGCGTGACCGGCGCGCGCAATCACGCGATCCGGCTGATCCAGAGGGACGGCAAGCCGGCCGCGGTGCCGTCGGAGCCCCTCACCCGCTCGTGGCCGTTCCCGCCGCCGCTCGGCAATGCCGACGTGACGCTGCTGCCGTTTACCGAAGTGATGACACTCGCGCGTCATCTGCGTATCGATACGATCGAGTCGTGGCTCGCGACGCGCGCGCTGCGCGACGTGCGCGATGCCGGGACGCCGCCGCCGCAACCGGTCGACGCGCTCGGCCGTTCCGCGCAACGGTTCGCGATGGACGCCGTCGTCGTGCAGAACGGCGTCACGCATCGCGCGACCGCGTCGGGACGCGACATCTACGCGGTCAGCGCCCCGATCATCGTCGAGGCAACGGTGCGCATGCTGACCGGCAGGATGCGGACGTCAGGCGGCGTGCGCAGCGTCGGCGAACTGTTCGACGCGCGCGATTTCCTCGCGGCGCTCGACACGATCGACGTAGCGTTCAGCAACACGACCGATTCGAATTTCCACTGGAGGGACGAGCATGAGCCGCAATAACAACGAAAAAGCCGCGTATTTCCGTTCGCTGCACCGTGCGGGCCAGCCGCTCGCGCTGTTCAACGTGTGGGACGCCGGCAGCGCCCGCACGGTGGCCGACGCGGGCGGTGTCGCGCTGGCGACGGGCAGCTGGTCGGTCGCGGCCGCGAACGGTTTCGTCGACGGCGAGCAGATGCCGAAGGCGCTGGTGATGGAAGTGCTCGCGCGGATCGCGCAGGCGACCGACCTGCCCGTCACCGTCGATCTGGAAAGCGGGTACGGCGAGCGGCTGGACGATGTCGCCGACACGATCGCGCGCAGCATCGACGCCGGCGCGATCGGCTGCAACCTCGAGGACAGCTTTCCGGCGACGGGCGAACTGCGCACCGTCGACGACGCGGCCGCGCGGCTCGCGGCGGCCCGGCAGGCGGCCGATCGCGCGGGAATCGGCTACTTCATCAACGCGCGCACCGACGTGTTCTTCAAGGCCGCGGCCGACACGCACGACGAACGGCTGCTCGACGACGTGCTGACCCGCGCCCGCGCTTACGCGGCAGCCGGCGCGGACGGCCTGTTCGTGCCGGGCCTGCGCGCGCCGGCGCTGATTCGCGCGCTGACGGCCGCGTCGCCGCTGCCGGTGAACATCATGCGCGTCGCCGAAACGCCGACGCTCGCCGAACTCGCCGAATACGGCGTGGCCCGCATCAGCCACGGGCCGTACCCTTACCTGCAGGCGATGAAGGCGCTGGCGGCGCTGGTGAAGCAAGGCGGCTGATCGCCCGGTGAAGCCCGCATGAAACAACACGCGGGCACGCCGCATCCTGCAACGTGCCCGCGCGACGGCCGTCGCCGATCCGCACCGGCGCAGGCTACCCGACGCAGCGATCGACCGGCCGGTCTCTCGCCGATGTCGATCGGCTTCGCCGCATCACTCGGCGAGCGCCGCGACCCCGACCCGCTTCGGCACGCCGGTCACGATCGTCGCAACGGCGACGGCCAGCACCGCGGCTGCGCCGAGGAACACGCCGCCCGCGCCGTTCGCGTCGAACACGACGCCGCCCGCCGCCGCGCCCGTCGCGATCGCGAGCTGGATCGCCGCGACGATCAGTCCGCCCGCGCTCTCCGCTTCGTCGGGCACGGTGCGCGTGACCCATGTCGACCAGGCGACCGGCACGCCGCCGAACGCCATGCCCCACAACGCGACGAGCACCGCGTCGAGCATCGGCGCGCGGCCGAGCGCGACGAGCGCGACGCCGAGCACGACCATCAGCGCCGGCATCCCGATCAGCATCGGCCGCAGCCGGTGTTCGAGCACGCGGCCCGCGAGCGACGTGCCGACGAAGTTCGCGATCCCGTAGCCGAGCAGGATCGCCGACAGCCCGTTCACGCCGACGCCGGCGACCTGTTCGAGGAACGGCCGCAGATACGTGAAGAACGCGAAATGCCCGGTGAACACGAGGATCGTCGCGAACATCCCGAGGCCGACGGTCGGCCGGCGCAGCACGTCGACGAGCGTGCGCAGCCGCGTGGTGCCGCTCGGCGGCATCGACGGCAGCGTGACGACCTGCGACAGGAACGCGATGCCGCCGAGCCCGGCCGCGATCAGGAACACGTTGCGCCAGCCGATCAGGTGCCCGAAGTAGCTGCCCATCGGCGCGGATGCGATCGTCGCGACCGCCACGCCGCTGAAGATGATCGACAGCGCGCGCGGCACCATCGCGGTCGGCACGAGCCGCATCGCGGTGGCGGTCGCCATCGTCCAGAAGCCACCGAGCGCGATGCCGAGCACGACGCGGCCGATCAGCAGCATGGCCAGGTTCGGCGCGAACGCAACGGCGAGATTCGATGCGACGAGCAGCACCGAGAACGCGAGCAGCACGCGGCGGCGGTCGATCGTACGCGTCAGCGCCGAGATCAGCAGGCTCGTGACGAGCGCGACCGTCGCGGTGGCCGTGACGGCCTGGCCGGCGACGCCTTCGGTCACGCCGAGGCTGTCGGCCATCGGCGTGAGCAGGCTCGCGGGCAGGAATTCGGCGGTGACGAGACCGAACACGCCGAGCGTCATCGCGAAGACGGCGCCCCAGGCGGGTTCGCGCGGCGCCGCCGTGGTGGCGGCAGAAGAGATTCCGGGATTCATGCGTCGTTCCGTGTCGTATAGGGAAAGTACTGATGACGACGTATCGTAAGGAGCGGCAGCAGGACGGTCTATGACATACAATCCGTCATTGTTGATCGATCGTCCGAATCTCGACATGTCCGAACCATTGCTTCCTCCCGTGCCCGACGTGCACGACCTCGTCAGCGAGCTGCTGCTGGGGATGCGCCTGAGCGGTGTGCAGTACCGCCGGATCCACGTGCCGCGGCCGTTCGGGCTGAGCTTCGGCCATGCGCCGGGCCGCGCGCAGTTCCATTTCGTCGGGCGCGGGCCCGTGCTGCTGCGCGACGCGGACGGCACGACGGTCCGGCTCGAGGCCGGCGACGCGATCCTGCTGCCGCACGGCCGCACGCATGCGCTGTTGTCCGATCCGGACGCGGCGTGCCGCGAGATCGGCGGCTTCGAGGTCGCGAAGATCTGCGATACGGTCGCATCGGTCGGCGCGGCGTCGTGCGCGGCGGCGGAGCCCGCCGCCGGCGATGCGCTGATCTTCAGCGCGTGCATGGAGCTCGATCTCGGCGGCATGCAGCCGCTCGTCGGCACGATGCCGGAGTTCATGCACGTCGGCACGTTGCTCGCGCGCTACCCGGAAATCCGGCCGATGCTCGACGCGATGGAGCGCGAATCGTGCTCCGAGCGCGCGGGTTTCGCGGGCATCCTCGCGCGGCTCGCGGACGTGGTCGCCGCGTTCATCGTGCGCGGCTGGGTCGAGTGCGGCTGCGGCGACGCGACGGGCTGGGTGCAGGCGCTGCGCGAACCGAAGCTCGGCCGCGCGATCGTCGCGCTGCATCGCGATCCGGGGCGCAACTGGAGCGTCGCCGAACTGGCCGCCGAAGCGGGCGTGTCGCGTTCGGTGTTCGCGGAGCGCTTTCTCGCGGCGACCGGGATGACGCCGGTGCGCTACCTGACCGAGTTGAGGATGCGGCTCGCCGCGCAGTGGATCGCCCGCGACCACGAGACGATCGAGGCCGTCGCGTACCGGCTCGGCTACGGGTCGCTCGCCGCGTTCAGCCGCGCGTTCAAGCGCGTGGTCGGACGGCCGCCGGGCGCGGTGCGTGCGGAAGGCGACGCGCACGCCGACGCGTAACGTCCGGCGCAGCGCGCGCAACGCAACGCAAAGCGCGGCGCACCGCACCGCACCGCACCGCACCGCACCGCACCGCACCGCAAAGCGTACGCGTCACGCCGCTGAGCGCGATCGTCCGCCGCCGCCAGCGATCGCGCTCAGCCGCTGCGCGCGTCCAGCTCGTCGACCAGCGCCGTCGCGCACTCCATGGCCAGCGCCGCGCACCGTTGCGCATCCACCGGCGCGCCGCTGGTTACCGTGCCCTGCACGATCCGGCCCAGCAATTCCTTCGCCAGCTCGGCGATTTCGTGTTCCCGTTCCGTCATGTTCCTCTCCTGCGCGTGGGCCGGCTTCGACCCCGCGCGTCCGATCATGCCGCGCGCACACTGCCCGCGCCCGGCCGTCAACGTTGCTTCGCCCGCACGACGATCTGCGCCTGCGTGTCGCGTTCGATGCGTTCGAGCGATGCGCGCAGCGCAGTGAACTCGTCCGCCGTGCAGACCTGCCGGTCGAATTCGGCCGTCATCCGCCGCGTCACCTGCACCACGTGCGCGGCCGGATCGAACACGTAATGCGACGTGAAATCGACGAAGCGGTCGCGCACGGCCGTATCGGCCGGCAGGTCGGTCACCGCGACGTCGGCCGGCAGCGCGATCTGCCCGGTTTCGTCGAACGTGCCGCCGAGACACATCCACGGCTGCGTGCGCACCGGTTCGGCGAGCCAGCTCTCGACCTGCGTCGCGATCCCGCCGGTGACGCTCGACAGCGCGGGCACCGCGGTCGTGCCGTCCGGCCACACGAAGTGATCGAGCGTGCCGGTGAACGTCGCGTCGAACGGGCCGCCCGTCGCGCCGCGGTCGCTCGTCGCGATCTGCGCGCGGCCGCGCAGCCCGCTTTGCCGCAACCGTTCGTTCGCGAGCTGGCGGATGCGGTCGGGCGGCGCCCGGCGGAACACGTTGCGCTCGAGCTCCGCCGTCCAGCCGGCGTCCTCGACGAACGCGTGAAACCGCGCGGCGCCGGCTTGCGCGGCATCGATCTCCACGCGTGCGGTGCGGCGCTTCGGCTGCGTGGCCGGCGTGCGCGACAGCACGCCGGTGTCGACCAGCAGCGCCGGCCGGTCCATCACGATCGGCGGCAGGTAGCCGAATGCGATGCCGGCCGTCGTGGTGTCCGCGTAGACGCCCAGATCGGGCAGCCACGTGATCGCATGATTGATCGCGCCGCCGCCGTAACCGGGCACCGACGGCAGCGTGTACACCGAGCCGAGATTGATCAGCACCGGTTCGCTGCGGATGCCGACCGCCGCGAGCAACGCGCCGAACAGCGCGACGTGGTCCTTGCAGTCGCCGTAGCGGTTGCGCAGGATGTCCGTCACGCGATGCGGCGCGGCGGCCGTCTCGCCGAGAAAGATCGCGACGTACCGCACGTTCGCCTGCACCCAGTCGTACAGGATGCGCGCCTGGTCGTGCGGGTCCGTGGCGCCGGCGGTAAGGGCGCGCGCCAGGTGCACGACGGCCGGATCGTTCGCGCCCGGATCGACGGCCGCGTCGCGATAGCGCGCGGCGAACGCCGCATAGTCGGGCAGCGTGGACACCACGAGCCGGTCGCCGTAGGTCGGATAGCCGACCGAGCCGCTCTCGATCCGGTCGTACGGACCGTGCCGGTAGTCGAATTCGTAGCGCGTGCGGCCGTTCTCCGTGACGGGCGGCAACGCGACGTAGCCGCGCGCGTCCGCATGCAGCGGCAGGTCGGCCGGCACGTCGAAGATCAGCCGCTGGCTCTCCACCGGCTCGCGCGACGGTTCGACGGTGTAGCCGAAGTAACCGGCGTTGACCGGCTTCGTGCGCGACTTCCGGAACGCGATGCGCGTGCTCGACCCGGCTTCGACGCCCGGAAACACGACGGTGCGCAGCAGCCCGTCCTGGAAGGTCGGCGCGCCGGCCGAACGCGGCTCCTGGACGTCGCGGATGCCGTCCGCGCCGACCGGATGCGCGACACCGTCGCGATCGATCGTCTCGGCCGCGACCAGGTCGACCTTCTCGAGGTTCCTGTCGAACCACACGTAGCGCTGCGCGATCGCGTCGATCCCGTTCGCGTCGTTCGCGCGCAGCGTCGAATCGTCGTGCTCGTCGAGCGAGCCGTCGTGCTGCAGCACGAACACATGCACGTCGCTGACGATCGTGACGGGCGGCACGTCGTCGCCGGCGGCGGCGAATACCGGGCGCACGAGCGCGGCGACGGCGACGGCAAGCGCAACGGCGCTGCGCTGCAGGGCACCGGTCGATCGAAACGGAAAACGCACCACGTCGAAGCTCTCCGCGCGTTTCGTGTTCATGTCGGAACGCGACGGGCGCACCTTTCCGCACGTCGCCCCGCGTCGCTCAACCCAGTGTGGGTGACGTGCAAGCGACCGTCAAGGCGCGGTACGGCAGGGCCGGCTGCCACGCTCCGAGACGGGCAGGAATGCGTCGTGCAATGCAGGCCCCGTTTGTCGCGCATTCACGATCTCTCAGCCATGGAATCGCTTTCTATATCATATCGTGATATATAATTCAGACAGGCGGATAACGTGCGTGCGACGGCGCCGAAACGAACGACGATGCGGCGAATCGGCACGCCGACATGGGGAAGGAGACATCATGCTGATCAACAACGATTTCGAAATCGGTTACCTCGTGATCGCGTTCGCGCTGCTGGGCGTGATCCTGATCGGTGCGCTGCTGACGGCGCTGCATCTCGAACGCTGGCATCCGAAGCTGGTGGGCGCGGCGATCGGCGCGCTGCTCGGCATTGCGCTGATCGAAGCGATGCCGATGCTCACGTGAGCGCGGCGGGGTCGGAACGGCGCGCGCCGGCAAATGGAACAGCGATGGAATCGCGGCTCTGCATGACCTATCGTCAATGTGAGATCCGCGCGAGCGCGCTGGTCGACGCCGCGGCGGGCGAAGGGCTCGAGCTCGGCGCACTGTATCAGCCGGTCGCGGTCGTCTGCTGGCGCGATGCCGACGGACGGCACGAGGTACGTGTGCTCGACCCGAAGCATCACGTCTTCCGTCACGACGCGGATGCGCTGCGGATCTCGATCGCGCTGGCCAAGCGCTTCATCGACACGAAGCTCGCCGGCATTGCCTGGCCCGCGGGCTGAGGCCCGCGTATATCGGCGCCCACCTCGCGGAGGCGACATGGAAAACGGCATCGTCCCCACCATCGTGCTGCTCGCGGTCCTCGTGTTCGCGGTGCTGTTCTTCGCGGAACGGCGCAGCCGCGACCGCACGCGCGACCGGCTGCTGCATCGCGCGTCGCGGCGCTCTTCCCGCTCGCACACGCACCGTCATTCGTAAGCGGAAAGCCTCACACGCAAAAAATCGGCCGACGACACGGCGCAACGTGGCGCCTGGCCGTCGGCCTTCCAGCGGAGGTTCGGTTCGGGCAGCCGGCGCGCGTCGCGCGCCTACACGCCCCACATCACGTGCCGGCCCTGCTCGTGCGCCGCACGCATCATGTCCAGCAGCGGCCATGCGCGTTGCGCGAGCCCGCCCGCATGCGGCGCCAGTTCGGCACGCAGCGCCTGCGTCGAACGCTCGTGTGCGCTTTCCCGCGCCGCGTCATCCCTGATCGCCTGCTCGAGCCGCGCGATCGCGCCCGGCAATTCGTCAGCGGAAATCACGCCGCGCACGTCGAGTCCCTTGCCGACGAGCCCCAGCAGGTACTGCGCCAGATCGCGCAACATCACGATGTCCGGCGCGGCGGATGACCGAAACGTAACCATCATCGTCATTCCCCCTTGGTCGTCGTCGCGAGAGCGGGCGACACCCGCCGCCCGTCGTGCGAGGCCCGCGGCCATCCTGCCGCGCCCGATCGCCGCCCCGTTCTTCTGAACCGGACGTTCGCCCGGCACGATGTGCGCATCGCGCGGCCGGGTTCGTGTGCAGCGCAGCGGCCGGATGACGCGAAGGCCTGTCTTCATTTTATGTCACGTCGTGACATATTCAAGCATCCGGCCCCGGCCCGGCAATCGTCGTGTCGCGGAAGCGACAACGGGCGCGGAGGACGGCGCCCATCGTCGTGCGGGTCGTGCGCCGTTGCGTCAGCGGCAATCGCCGACGCGCTTGCCGCGCCATGTCCATGCAAGCGTGTAGGCACCCGCCTGAGCATGCTGCCCACGCAGCTGACCTTTCAGGTCGTAGCGTGTCGGCGTCACGTCGCCCGTCACGGTCGCGTTGCCGCGACCCTGCTCGTTCGCGCAGGCCAGCGCGACCGTCAGCGTCGTGCCGGCGTAGTTCCAGTCCGTGATCGTGCATTTGACGTTGTCGCGCTGCAGGCGCGATTCCATCGTCTTGCGCAGGTTCTTCGCGTCCGCGGCGGTCAGGCACTGGTCCGGCATCGGCTCGGCACTTTGCGGTAGCGGCTTGCCATTCAGCGTATAGGTGGTTTCGTCGTGCCAGACGCCCGGCGAGACGCTCTGCGCGAATGCCGAGAAGGCACAGCCGGCAAGCCCGGCGGCAATCAGGATTTTCATGGTTCGATGATCGGGTGAAGGACGCATGCGCGGCCGCGCATGCGTCGGGTCAGGCAGGCGTCATTGCTGGACGAGTTCGACGCGGCGGTTCTGCGCGCGGCCCGCGTCGTCGCCGTTGGACGCGACCGGCGACAGCGACGCGACACCTTTCGCGGCGAGCCGTGCCGGCGCGATCCTGTAGGTCGTCGCCAACGCCTGCGCGACGGCCTCCGCGCGCTTTTGCGACAGGTCGGTGTTGTGCGCGAACTGCCCTTGATTGTCGGTATGGCCGACGATGTAGACCTTCAGTGCCGGGTTGGCCGTCAGCAGCTTCGCCATTTCATCGAGCTGCGGCTTCGATTCGGGCTTCACCTGCGCCTTGTCGGTGTCGAAGTAGATGCCGTACAGCGCGACCTTGCCGGTCGCCGCGAGGCCCTTCTGCAGCGCGCTCGAATCGAGCACCTTGACCTGCCCCGTCTGCATCGGCTTCACCTCGACGACTTCCTCGTACACGAGCGTGCGCTTGTTCGATGCCGAATCGTCCATCACGTGCAGGAACACGTATGCGTCACCCGACGCTCGCGGCAGCTTCGCGAGGATCGTCCGATGCTTGTCGCCGAAGTACGCGTCGCCACCGCCCGACTTCATCATCCTGTTCGAGCTGATCACGAAGCGCTGGAACTCGAGACCGTTTCCCTTACCGCACTGGTCCTGCGTACAACGAAACAGAATCTGGAACCCGCCCTTCTGCAATGCATCGAGATAGTTTCGCTCGACTTCCAGCGTCGACTTGTTGCCGCCGATCGTATAGGCGACCCGCGTGACCTTCCCTTCCAGCGCCAGGCCCTTGGCCGCCTTGACGTCATCGATCGGCTGGTTCGGCAGGAATGCTTCGTCGAACTCGGTCTGCGAATAGGCGTTGATCGTCGCGCCTGCGAAACGCGTGAGCAGCGGATGATCCTTCGAACCCGGTACGTCGCCGGCAGCCGATGCCAGCGTGGAAAGCGACAGCAGCACGGCGACTGACGACGTGCGGAATGCGGACGATGCAGTGTTCTTCATGGAGCCCCTCGGAACGGGTTTGTTATGCGATCGAAAGCAATGAAGCGCGCGCATATTACCAAATCTGTTCGAGCGATTTGCGAAGCCGGCAGCACGCTAACGTTTGCGCGTTCTCAAACTGCGCCGAAACGACGAACAGCAGACGCGGCTCGTCATCGCGCCTCCCGTCGTCCGCGCTCCACCCGCCGATACCGGCATCTCCGCTCCGCTTCTCCCGCCCGGCGCTCACATCGATCCCGGCATTCGCACGCTGCGCACGATTCGCATCGCACGCGACACCGGCCGCATCCCCTTCGTGCGTTATTCCCCGCATTTCGACTTCTGTGTGCGCGCAACAATGGCGATGCCTCGCGGCCGGCGCCATCCGGGGGGCAGGTTTCCATGGCACCGGCCGCGGCGGTTCTGGAAAACCACATCTCACGAGGACATACCATGCAACTCCAATCCCATCCGGCGTGCCGCCCGTTTTATGAAGCAGGCGAACTCGCGCAACTGACCGCGTTCTACGAAGAAGGCCGCAACGTCATGTGGATGATGCTGCGATCGGAGCCGCGGCCGTGCTTCAACCAGCAACTCGTCACCGACATCATCCATCTCGCGCGCGTCGCGCGCGACTCGGGCCTGCGGTTCGACTTCTGGGTAACGGGCTCGCTCGTGCCCGAGCTGTTCAACGTCGGCGGCGACCTGAGCTTCTTCGTCGACGCGATCCGCAGCGGCCGGCGCGACCAGCTGATGGCGTACGCGCGCTCGTGCATCGACGGCGTGTACGAGATCTACACGGGCTTCGGCACCGGCGCGATCTCGATCGCGATGGTCGAGGGCAGCGCGCTGGGCGGCGGCTTCGAGGCCGCGCTCGCACACCACTACATGCTCGCGCAGAAAGGCGTGAAGCTCGGCTTTCCCGAGATCGCGTTCAACCTGTTCCCGGGCATGGGCGGCTATTCGCTGGTCGCGCGCAAGGCGGACCGCGGGCTCGCGGAATCGCTGATCTCGTCCGGCGAAGCGCATGCGGCCGAATGGTACGAGGATCGCGGACTGATCGACCAGACCTTCGACGCGGGCGACGCGTACCTTGCGACGCGCACGTTCATCGACGTGATGAAGCCGAAGCTGAACGGCATCCGCGCGATGCTGCGCGCGCGCGAACGCGTGTTCCAGCTCACGCGCTCCGAGCTGATGGACATCACCGAGGAATGGGTGCACGCGGCGTTCACGATCGAGCCGAAGGATCTCGCGTACATGGAACGTCTGGTGATGCTGCAGAACCGGCGCGTGTCGAAACTGCGCACGGTGTGACGTGAGCGGAGCGCGCCGCCGTTCAGCCGGCGGTGCGCTCCGTCATGCGGGGACGCTCAGGCGATCAGCCTGAGCTTTCGCGTTTCCGCGAGCCAGGCCTCGAACGCCTGGGCCGGCATCGGCCGCGCGAAGTAGAAACCCTGCGCGTGGCCGACGTCGATCTGCTTCAGGAAGTCGGCTTCCGCGCGCGTCTCGACGCCTTCGGCGACCACCGAGAAACTCAGCGCCTTCGCGAGCGACACGACCGAGCGCACCAGCGCCTGCGAGCGCGGGTTGCGGTCGATGCCCGTGATGAAGCTGCGATCGAGCTTGATCGAATCGAGCGGCAGCCGCGACAGCTGCGACAGCGACGAATAGCCGGTGCCGAAATCGTCGAGGTGGATCTCCGCGCCGAGCTGGCGGAACTGCTTCATCAGCTCGTGCGCCGCTTCTTCGTCCTCGATGAAGCTGCTTTCGGTGAGCTCGATGTCGACGAGGCTCGGCTTGAGCCCCGCGCCGTCGAGGATCGACGCGAACTGGTCGACGATGTTCATGTCCTGCAGCTGCCGCGCCGACACGTTGACCGCGATCCGCACGTCGAGCCCCTTCGCCTTCCACGCGGCGGCCTGCGCGGCCGCGGTGCGCATCACCCAGCGGCCGAGCGGCGCGATCAGCCCCGACTCCTCCGCGAAGCGGATGAATTCGATCGGCGCGACCAGCCCGCGATCGGGCGACTGCCAGCGGATCAGCGCCTCGACGCCGTGCACGTCGCCGGTCGCGATGTCGACGACCGGCTGGTAATGCAGCACGAACTGCTCTTCCTCGAGCGCCTTGCGCAGGTTCGTGTCGAGCCACATGTACTTCGCGACCTTCTGGTTCATCTCCAGCGAGAACACGCGGTACGTATGCTTGCCCGCTTCCTTCGCGACGTACATCGCGGTATCGGCGCTGCGGATCAGCGTTTCGAGCGAGTCGCCGTGCTGCGGATACATCGCGATGCCGATCGAGCAGCTCGTGTAGACCTCGACCAGCCCGAGGTGGATCGGCGTGCGCAGCCGTTCGAGGATGATCTGCGCGGTCGCCTCGAGCAGCGGCCGCGTGCCGTGCTCGAACAGCACGAGGAATTCGTCGCCGCCGAGCCGCGCGAGCGTCGCGCCGGACGGCAGGCAGCCGCCGATGACCGCGGACACGTCCTGCAGCAGGCGGTCGCCGGTGATGTGGCCGTAGTGGTCGTTGACGCGCTTGAAGTTGTCGAGGTCGAGGAACAGGATGCCGACCTGGCCGCGCATGTCGGTGCGGTCCGCGGCCAGCGCGACGCGGATGCGCTCGCTGATCGCATGGCGGTTCGGCAGGCCGGTCAGCACGTCGGTGTTCGCGAGTTCGCTCAGCCGCTGCTGCGCGATGCGCTCCTCGGTGATGTCGATCCCCGAGCAGATCAGGAACTGCTCGTCGGCGCCGCTGCCGCTCTGCACGAACTTGTTGCGGAACTGGAACAGGCGCGGCCCGTTCACCGTGTTGATGTAGCGCTCGACCGCGAACGAGCGGTTGCTCGCGAAAAAGCCGGTGATGTTGCTGCGCGACTGCGCGCCCTGCTCGGGGCTCATGAACAGCTCGAACGCACTGCGCCCGATCACGTCGACCTCGCGCTTGCCGGTCACTTCCTCGCACAACCGGTTGAAGCGCTGCACCATCCCGTTGCGGTCGAGGATCACGACGAGCGAATTCACTTCGGACACGACCTGCTCGGCGAACGCGAGCCCGTGCGCGAGGTCGCTCGCGACGGAAGCGGTATCGGAATAGGCGGACGCCGTGCCGGCCCAGTTGGCGGTATCGACCTTCCTGCCGACCAGATGGAGGCTGACCGGATCGCCGAACAGCGCGAGTTCGAGCACGAGGTGCGACGTGACACCGCCGAGCGCGCGAATGCGCGCGGCCTGCTCGCCGGTGAGTGCGACCGCGATATTGGTCAGGCCGCGCACGGCGGCCAGCTCGAGTGCATTGCTGTCGCTGCCGAGGCGCCAGCATGGGCTGCGCGTACCGAGATGCGCCTCGAGCACCGCGCTATCGTTTTCGTCATCCATGGACTCGCCCCGATCCAGAAAAAACGCACAGTGTAGACGGAGGCGAGCCGGCCGCTACCGTCCGGGGGCGCGGCCGGCGCACCCGGAACGGCAGCCATGATGGCTGTGACGACGGTCCTCGTTCCGTACTTGTTTCCAACTCATGCGACCCGGCGTATGCGCTCGACCCGCGCAGGTTTCCAAACGAATGATGAGTCCCATCTTATCAAATGACGATGGAGATTTGCACTCACATTTGGAACAGGGTGTCAAGGAACCGGTTCTCGATTGGCACAGGGCGTTTTTCGTGATGGGCGGTCGCCGCGCCGCCGAATGCCCGGCGTCGAACCGGCCTGCCAGAATCGCCGGAAAGCTTTGCCCGACGGGCGTTTGCGAGAATGGTCGGCGGTCGTTGCATCGACCGGCCGCGATGGCCCGCCGCAGGGGTCGAATCGTGCCGCGGCACGCGTCAAATCGTGAATTTTCGTTTCCGTTGATTCGGGAATGTGCGCCTTTATTCCGTTTGCCGGTGCAATTGCGTCGCGAACGATGCGGCAGACATCGCTGTCGTCCGGCCGCGCGACCGTTGCGGCCGCATGCATGGAACCGGTGCGATCGGCCGGCCGGTCCGCGAGGAAGCGGGCCGGCCCGGCGCAGCGCCGCCGCGCCGCTTCCGCGCGCGTCGCGTCACGAACGCCGCTCAGCCGGCCGCGCCGTAACCGCCGCCGCCCGGCGTTTCGACGACGAACACGTCGCCCGGCGCCATCTGCGCGCGGCCGATATGCTCGAGCGTCTCGACCGTGCCGTCCGCCCGCTCGATCGTGTTGCGGCCGAGCGCGCCGGCCTCGCCGCCCGCCGCGCCGAACGGCGCATGGATCCGGTTGTTCGACAGGATCGATGCGGTCATCGGCTCGAGGAAGCGGACCCGCCGCACTGCGCCGTCGCCGCCGCGCCAGCGCCCGCCGCCGCCGGAACCGGCGCGCAGCCGGTGCGAGTCGAGCCGCACCGGGTAGCGCCATTCGAGCACCTCCGGGTCGGTCAGCCGCGAGTTCGTCATGTGCGTCTGCACCGCGCCGACGCCCGCGAAGCCGTCGCCCGCGCCGCTGCCGCCGGCGATGGTCTCGTAGTACTGGTATCGATCGTTTCCGAATGTGAAGTTATTCATCGTTCCCTGGCTCGACGCGACGCAGCCGAGCGCGCCGTACAGCGCGTTGGTGATCGCCGACGACGTCTCGACGTTGCCCGACACGACCGCCGCCGGATACTCGGGATTGAGCATCGAGCGCGCCGGCACGATCACGTCGAGCGGCTTCAGGCAGCCGGCGTTCAGCGGAATGTCGTCGCCGACCAGCGTGCGGAACACGTACAGCACCGCGGCCATGCAGACCGCCTTCGGCGCATTGAAGTTGTTGTCGAGCTGCGCGGACGTGCCGGTGAAGTCGATCTCCGCACGCCGTGCCGCGCGATCGACGCGGATCGCGACGCGGATCTCGGCGCCATTGTCGAGCGGATAGCGGTACGCGCCGTCCTGCAGCGCGCCGATCACGCGCCGCACCGCTTCTTCCGCGTTGTCCTGCACGTGCCCCATGAACGCGAGCACGACGTCGCGGCCGAACTGCGCGACCATCCGCCGCAGCTCGTCGACGCCCTTCTGGTTCGCGGCGATCTGCGCGCGCAGGTCGGCCATGTTCTGCTCGACGTTGCGCGCCGGATAGCGGCCCGACGCGAGCAGCGCGCGCGTGTCGGCATCGCGCAGCACGCCCGCCGACACCAGCTGCCAGTTGTCGATCAGCACGCCTTCTTCGTCGATGTGCGTCGAGTCGGGCGGCATCGAGCCCGGCGTCGTGCCGCCGATGTCCGCGTGGTGGCCGCGCGAGCCGACGTAGAACAGCGGTACGTCGGAGCCGTCCGCGAACACCGGCGTGATGACCGTGACGTCCGGCAGATGCGTGCCGCCGTGATACGGGTCGTTCAGCATGAACACGTCGCCGTCGCGCATGCGGCCGCGGTTGCGCTCGATCACCGTGCGGATGCTCTCGCCCATCGAGCCCAGATGCACGGGCATGTGCGGCGCGTTCGCGATCAGGTTGCCGTCGCCGTCGAAGATCGCGCACGAGAAGTCGAGCCGCTCCTTGATGTTCACCGAGTACGCGGTGTTCTGCAGCCGCAGCCCCATCTGCTCGGCGATCGACATGAACAGGTTGTTGAAGATCTCGAGGCGCACCGGATCGGCATCGGTGCCGAGCGAGCGGCGCGTCGGCAGCGGCGTCGTGCGCGTCAGCACGAGGTTGCCCTGCGCGGTCATCTGCGCGCGCCAGCCGGGCTCGACGACGGTCGTGCCGTTCTTCTCCGCGACGATCGCCGGGCCGTCGATCGTGTCGCCGGCGAGCAGCGTGTCGCGCACGTACAGCGCCGCGTCGTGCCACTGGCCGCCCGAGTAGAAACGCACCGCGCTGTGCGCGTGCGGCGCCGCATCCGCGTCGCGCGGCGCGAGCGGCGCGACCTCGACCGGCGCGTCGGACCGGCCGATCGCCTCGACGGACGCGAGTTCGGCGACCAGCGGCGTGCCGGGCATCAGGAACGCATAGCGCTGCCGGTAGGCGGTTTCGAACGCCTGCTGCATCGCCGCGACGCTGCCGGCCGGCACGTCGAGCGCGGAATCGGTGCCCTGGTAGCGCAGGTGCACGCGCCGCTCGGTCGCGATGCGCTCCGGCGGCACGCCCTGTTCGAGCAGCGCGCCGACCGCGTCGTCGGCCAGCCGGTCGAGCGCCGCGTTCAGCGCGGGCAGCGACGCGTCGGACAGCACGGCTTCCACTGCGCGCTCGCGCATCGCGGTCTGGTCGGCAAGGCCCATCCCGTAGGCCGACAGCACGCCCGCGAGCGGATGCGCGAACACCTGCGTCATGCCGAGCGCGTCGGCCACGCCGCACGCGTGCTGGCCGCCGGCGCCGCCGAACGTCGTCAGCACGTAGCGCGACACGTCGTGGCCGCGCTGCACCGAGATCTTCTTGATCGCGTTCGCCATGCTGCCGATCGCGATGTCGAGGAACCCTTCGGCGAGCGCCTCGGGCGTGTCGCGCCGTCCGGTCGCCGCGTGGATCTCGTCGGCGAGCGCTTCGAACTTCGCGACCACGCCGTCGCGGTCGAGCGGCTCGTCCGCGTGCGGGCCGAACACGCGCGGAAAATGCTCGGGCTGGATCTTGCCGAGCATCACGTTGCAGTCGGTCACGGTCAGCGGGCCGCCGCGCCGGTACGCGGCCGGCCCCGGGTTCGCGCCGGCCGATTCGGGCCCGACGCGCAGCCGCGCGCCGTCGAAGCCGAGCACCGAGCCGCCGCCCGCGGCGACCGTATGGATGCTCATCATCGGCGCGCGCATCCGCACGCCGGCCACCTGCGTCTCGAACACGCGCTCGAATTCGCCGTTGTAGTGCGATACATCGGTCGACGTGCCGCCCATGTCGAAGCCGATCACGCGCTCGAAACCGGCCGCGCGCGCGGCGCGCACCATCCCGACGATCCCGCCGGCCGGGCCGGACAGGATCGCGTCCTTGCCCTGGAATGCGTCGGCGCGCGTGAGGCCGCCGCTGCTCTGCATGAACTGCAGGTTCACGCCGGGCATCTCGTGCGCGACCTGCTCGACGTAGCGGCGCAGGATCGGCGACAAGTACGCGTCGACGACGGTCGTGTCGCCGCGCGACACCATCTTCATCAGCGGCGACACCTCGTGCGACACCGACACCTGCGTGAAGCCGATCCGGCGCGCGAGCTCGGCCAGCGCGCGCTCGTGCGCGGTGTAGCGATAGCCGTGGATCAGCACGATCGCCAGCGCCTGCACGCCCGAGTCCAACACGCGGCGCAGCGCGGCTTCGGCACCGTGCAGGTCGAGCGGCACGACGACGTCGCCGTGCGCGCCGATCCGCTCGTCGATTTCGACGACGGTTTCGTACAGCGCATCGGGCAGCACGATGTCGAGATCGAACAGGCGCGGCCGGTTCTGGTACGCGATGCGCAGCACGTCGCGAAAGCCGCGGGTCGTCGCGAGCGCGGTGCGTTCGCCCTTGCGTTCGAGCAGCGCGTTGGTCGCGACCGTCGTGCCCATCTTCACCATGGCGACGCGCTCGGGCGTGATCGGCTCGCCGTCGGCGAGGCCGAGCAGATGACGAATGCCGGCGACGGCCGCGTCGCGGTATTGCTCGGGGTTCTCCGACAGCAGCTTGTGCGTGACGAGCGTGCCGTCGGGCCGGCGCGCGACGATGTCGGTGAACGTGCCGCCGCGGTCGATCCAGAATTGCCAGCGCGCGGCGTCGGAGGAAACGGGGAAGGTGTGTCGGTCAGTCATGGCGATGAACTCGATGCGTCGTTGATTCGTAGGACGAGCGCCGCCGCACGGCGCGCGTCGCGCGCCGCGTGAGGGCTTCGATGAACAGGGAGCGGTACGGCGGCGGGTGGGGGGCGCCCGCTTATGCGGCGTCGAGCTCGCGGCCACGCGTTTCGGGCAGCGTCAGCGCGGCGACGATCATCACGCCGTACGCGGCGACCGCGAAGATGCCGATGCTCGCGCCGAGCCCGTAGTGCTTCGACAGCGCGCCGATCAGGAACGGGAACAACGCGCCGACCGCACGGCCCACGTTGTAGCAGAAGCCTTGTCCGGAACCGCGCACGCGCGTCGGGAACAGCTCGGTCAGGAACGCGCCCATACCGGAGAAGATGCCCGATGCGAAGAAGCCGAGCGGGAAGCCGAGCCACAGCATCGATGCGTCGGTGAGGTGCAGCGCCGGCGACGTGTAGGCGAACGCGATCACCATCGAGCCGAGCGCGAACAGGATGAAGTTCGGCTTGCGGCCGAGGCGGTCGGTCAGGTAGGCGCTCGTCAGGTAGCCGATCCACGAACCGACGATGATCGTCGCGAGATAGCCGCCGGTGCCCATCACGGTCAGGTGCCGCTCGGTCTTCAGGAACGTCGGCAGCCACGTCGTGATCGCGTAATAGCCGCCCTGCGCGCCGGTCGTCAGCAGCGCCGCGCGCAGCGTCGTCGACAGCAGCTTCGGCGCGAAGATTTCCGTGAGGCGAGGCGCGTCGGCGCCCTTCGCCTGCGTGGCCTTTTCCTTCTCGTAGACGTCCGGCTCCTTCACGTAGCGGCGGATCACGACCACCAGCAGCGCCGGCGCGAGGCCGACGAGGAACAGCGCGCGCCACGCCTGCTCGGCCGGCAGCACGGAGAACAGCAGCGCATACAGCAGCGCCGACAGCCCCCAGCCGATCGCCCAGCCCGACTGCACGAGCCCGACTGCCTTGCCGCGATCGCGCGCGCGGATCACTTCGCCGATCAGCACCGCGCCGGCCGTCCATTCGCCGCCGAAACCGAAGCCCATCAGCGCGCGCGCCGCGAGCAGCTGCTGGTAGTTCTGCGCGAGCCCGCACAGCGCGGTGAACACCGCGAACCACAGCACCGTCAGCTGCAGCGTGCGCACGCGGCCGATCCGGTCGGACAGGATGCCCGCGATCCAGCCGCCGAGCGCCGACGCGAGCAGCGTCATCGTGCCGATGAAGCCGGCGTCCGCGAGCGAGATGCCCCAGGTCGCGACGAGCGTCGGGATCACGAACGACAGCATCTGCGTGTCCATCCCGTCGAGCATGTAGCCGACCTTGCAGCTCCAGAACGCGCGGCGCTCGCGCGGCTGCGCGTCCGCATACCATCCGAACAGGCCGTTGCGTGCGGGGCCCGCGGGGTCGGCGGCGGGCGCCGCGAGGGTCTTGCTTTCCATGGTGAAGCTCCTGTCGAAATGTGCGGTCGAAACCGGCGCGTTCTGCGCGGGGTACGTGTGCTTCGTCTATCTGCTGCGTATCGGTGCCTGTGCTGCGTGCGGCGCGCCCGCCAGCGGCGGGCCGCGGGTGCGCGCCGCCCTCCGGCCGGGCGGATCGTCAGCGGCCGCGCATACCGCCGCGACCGGGCCGGACCGGCGGCCGCACGGGCCGCCGGCATCGGCCGGATCAGAACACGGCCAGCGACGCGTTCGTGATGTCGGTCATCAGCATGTAGCCGGGCGTATGCGCGATCGCGAGCGGCAGCTTCGCTTCCATCAGCGCGGTTTGCGGCGTCACGCCGCACGCCCAGAACACCGGCAGCTCGCCGTCGCGCACCGTCACCGCGTCGCCGAAATCGGGCACGCCGAGATCGGCGATGCCCAGCGCCTCCGGATGGCCGATATGCACCGGCGCACCGTGCACGCCGGGGAACCGGCTCGTGATCTGCACCGCGCGGATCGCGTCGGCACCGCGCAGCGGCCGCATCGACACGACGAGCTGGCCGCCGAAGATGCCCGCACGCCGGTTCGGGATCGACGTGCGGTACATCGGCACGTTGCGCCCCTCCTCGATGTGGCGCAGCGCGATGCCTTCGCGCGCCAGCATGTCCTCGAACGAGAACGAGCAGCCGATCGCGAACACGACGAAATCGTCGCGCCACAGCGCTTCGAGCGAATCGACGCGCTCCGCCAGCACGCCATCCCTGTATACGTTGTAGCTCGGCACGTCGGTGCGGATGTCGAGATCCTCGCCGAGCACGTCGACGCGGAACGCACCCGGTTCGCCGACGCCCAGCAGCGGGCACGCCTTCGGATTCGCCTGACAGAAGCGCAGGAAATCGTGCGCATACGCATTCGGCAGGATCGCGAGATTCGCTTGCGCGAACGGGCCGCACTGGCCGGCGGTCGGATTGCGGAACGCGCCGCTGCGTACGGACTGGCGGAATTCGGTAGGCGTCATGATGTCGGGTAGCGGATGGGTGTCGTCGGGCTGACGGTGTCGTTGCATCAGCGGATACGGCGAAGAATAGAAAAGAAAAAATTTTGTCGCCAACGAGTTTTTTTGCGCCCGCTGTATAGAATTGCTTAACGGATCTCCGGGTTTTCCCCGGTCCCGTTCACTTTTCTTCACCGGCAAGCTGCGCGTCCACCGTCCGCCACATCGCCATGAATACGCGTTTTCTCGAAACCTTCGTCACGCTCGCGAAGCTGCGCAACTTCCGCACGACGGCCACCGCGCTGCACGCGACGCCGGCCGCGATCTCGCAGCGGCTGAAGGCGCTCGAGGACGAATTGCAGACCGTGCTCGTCGACCGCGACAGCCGCGCGTTCCGGCTCACGCCGAACGGCGAGTACCTGCTCGGCTATGCGAAGGCCGTCGTCGAGGCGACGCACGAACTGCAGGCGGCTGCGGCCGGCGAAAGCGCGCTGCGCGGCAAGCTGCGGCTCGGCGTGATCGAGACGGTCGTGCACAGCTGGCTGCCGCATTACCTGCGCCGTCTCGCCGCCGACTATCCGCAGCTGGAGATCGACCTGACCGTCGACGTGAGCGTCGTGCTGCAGCGCCGGCTGATGGCCGGCGAGCTCGATCTGATCATTCGCGTGGAGGGTAGCGACGAAGCGTCGGTCGTGTGCGACGCGCTGGCGAACTATCCGGTGCGCTGGATCGCGCGTGCGGGGCTGCTGCCGAACACGCGCACGGGCCTCGCGCGGCAGGTGCTGCGCCAGCCGATCCTGACCTACGGGCGCGGCACCGCGCCGCATCGCGCGCTCGAGGACATCGTGCGCACGCTCGCGCACGCGCATGGCGTGCCGCTGTCGGAGACGCGGATCACCGGTTCGCCGTCGATCTCGGTGATCGTGCAGCTGGTGCGCGACGGGTTCGGCGTCGCCGCGATTCCGGTGCTGTTCGTGGATGCGCTGATCGAGAGCGGCGAGGTCGTCGAGCTGCCGCTGCAGCCGTCGCCGCCGTCGATCGTCGTGTCGATGTCACGGCGGGCCGACGCGCCGAAGTTCGTGCACGGCGCGTCGATCGCCGCGCGCGCGGCATGTCACGAGTATTGCGGGAAGAGCAACCGGTTGCTGGTCGAGGCGCTTTGATGCGGTGTGCGGATGGCGCGCGGCTTGCGCGGTGCAGGACCGGTGAAACGCCGGTTCGGCAATCCGCTCACGCCGGCTGCCCCGCATGCGGCTGCGCGAGCTTGCCGTCGCCATACTCGCGCAGCACCTGCGAGATCACCACGCGATAGCCGTCGAGCCAGCGCGCCTGCTTCGCCTTCGCCTCCAGATGCGCGGGATGCTGCATCAACTGCCGAAGCGCTGCCTCCGATTCCCAGTAGTAGACATTCTGGATCAGCCCCGCGCCGGCGTTCTCCCACGTCTCCTCGCCGAGATAGCCGGGTGTCGCGCGCGCCACGTCGGCGATCTGCCGGTCGAGCCGGTGGAATGCGTCGTCGTACTGTCCGGCGCGGAAAATGAAGGTCGAGGCGTACATGCGCGCTCCATCGGAGACGATTGAAAGAGCGCCAAGTGTACGGCACGCGTCGCGTGCCATCGTCGTCAGACGGCGAGCACGTCGACGTCGTGTCGATCGTCGAGCCATGCGTCGATGCGCGGTGCGTCGGCGCGCGGGTTCGCTGCGGTCGCCGGCATCGCGGCGAGCGCGTGCCGCGCGCGTTCGAGTGCGTCTGCAAAGCCGCGCAGTTCGCGCGTCGCGGGCCGATCGTCGACACGCCGGCGCGCGAGTGCCGCTTCGACGCGCGTATCGATCAACGTGCGCTGGGCGTCGATGAAGTCGATGCACAGCGCGCGACAATGCCCGGATACCGACGCGGCGGCCAGCAGCACCGGCACGATCGACATCGTCAGATAAGCACCGGGCGCAAGCCGCGACAACGCTTGCCGTACGTGCGGCCCGCCGTCGATCAGCGATGCGAATACTGCGTCGCGCCACACCGCGCGCTCGAATATGAGCGAAGCGCGAAACGTGTCGAGCGCGGCGCGATCGGCCACCTCTCCGGCCTTCACCAGCGGAATCGCGCGCGCTGTATCGACCGCAGCCGTGTCTTCGTCGTCTGCACGGACGATACAGTTCGCACCGAGCCACGCCGTCTCGTCGCGCCGCCCGGCGAGCACGCGCGACTGCAAGCTATCCGGCAGCATCGGATCGAGCGGCACCGCACTGCAGATCGAAGGCTTGTCGGCATGCACGCTGCAGCGGCCGTCGTCAGCCAGTGCCGGACACCGCGCGAGCGACGGATAGTCGTAACCTTGCAGCGTCAGCGCGATCCATTCGTCGCCGGTGCCGGTTGCGCGATGGAACAACCTGTTGGCGAGCGCATCCGATGCGGCGACATCGTCTGCGTCGAGCACGTCGTCGCGCCGGCCCGTGCGCGTTGGTTCGCCGCTGCGCCGCTTCGGCATGCGACGGATCGTCAGCGCACCGACGAACACATGCCGATGCCGGAACAGCTCGCGCAACGACAGCGTCGGCGCGCTGTTGCAGCAGCGTCCGCACGCATTGCATGCGAGGCGATAGTCGTCTACCACGGCCGCCGGACCGAATCCTGGTAGCGCGTGAGGATGAAATGCGCGACGTCGCCGGAGTGATACGCAGCCACCAGCTGCGCGACCCACGGCTTCGTGCGGTCCGCGTCGCGCACGGTCAGCACGTTCGCATACGGCGAGCGCGCGTCTTCGAGATTGATGCTGTCCCGCGCCGGTTGCAGGCCCACGCGTGCGGCATCGTCGCTGTCGAGCGCGACGAAGGCAGCCGAGTCGAGCGCCGCATGAAGGCGATCGCGGCGCAGCGCGACGAATTTCAGCGGGAGCCGGTTGCCCGTTACATCGCGCAGCGTCGCATGCAGGCCGGCCTGTTCGCGCAGCGTCACCAGCGTGTCGTTCTGCAGCAGCACGAGCGCACGCGCCATCCCGCGCGGATCGGCCGGAATCGCGACCGTCGCACCGGGCTGCAATTCGTTCAGGCTCCTCAGCTTGCGCGAATACAGCGCCATCGGCAGCGTGACGGTCGGGGCGACGGCGGTCAATGCGTAGCCTTTCGCCGCACGCGTCGCGGCAAGGCGCTGCGCGTCCTCGAAGCTCGCCGCGTCGATCCTGCCGTCGGCGAGCGCGGTGTCGATGCGCGACGCATCGTCGAACCGGACAACGTCGACACCGAGGCCACGTGCGGCGGCGACGCGCTTCACCTCGTCGAGGATCTCCGCATGCACGCCGCGCGTCACGCCGACGCGTATCGTCGGTGCGGCCGATTCCGCGGCGGCGGCCCGGGCCGAATGGGCGACACCGGATACAACGATCAGCGATGCGGCGACGAAGTGCATCACCGGCTTCATGAAGCATCCCTCAGAATCGTGCGAAACCCGACGTGCGACGCGCCGAGATCGGCTTCCTGCTGCTCGCGCGACGATGCCCGGTAGCGCACGCAGTAGTCGCGCGAGCACAGGAACGAGCCGCCCTTGATCACCATCGGCGTATCGTGCCGGCGCGTCGACGGCGCGACGGCCGCCGTGTCGCCGTTCGTGTGCGATTGGTGCGGGCCGGTGTACGCGTCCTTCGTCCACTCCCACGCGTTGCCGATCATGTCGTACAGCCGGAAGCCGTTCGCCGCGTAGCAACCGACCGGCGCGAGGCCCGCATGGCCGTCCTCCGCCGTATCGAGCACCGGGAATGCGCCCTGCCAGTAGTTCGCGGCCGGCTTGCCCTGCGCGTCGCGCGGCGCCGCGTCGAGCGATGCGTCGTCGCGGCCGGCCTTGCCCGCGTATTCCCATTCGGCTTCGGTCGGCAGATCGCGGCCGAGCCACTTCGCATACGCGAGCGCGTCGCGCTGCGTGACGAGCGTGACGGGCAGGTTGCCGAGCCCGTCGACGTTGCTGCCGGGGCCGCGCGGCTGCCGCCACGATGCGCCCTTCACCCAGGTCCACCATGCGAGGTCGCGTGCATTCAGCTCGTCGCGCGTCGGCACATGGAACACCGCCGCGCCGCCCTGCCGTTCGGCCTCCGTCACGTAGCCGGTCGCCTTCACGAACGCGGCGAACTGCGCGATCGTCACGTCGGTCTGGTCGATCCAGAAGCCGCCGACGCGCGTCCTGCCGTCGCCGGCCGGACGCTCGTCCGCATAGCCGCGCGTGCTGCCGAACACGAACGCGCCGCCGCGCAGATGCACCATCCCGGCCTTCGGATCGTCGCGCCACTTCGCAGGCAGCCCCGAATAGCGCTCGCACTGCCGCTCCGAGCCGAGCGGCGCGAGCGTGCGCCCGCGATTCGCGTCGTCGAACGCGCCGCCGGCCGAGCCCGACGGGTTCGCATAGCCGGCGGCGAATGCGGCCGCGAACAGCGTGGCCGCGAGCGCCGCGCCGAGCGTCAGGAAGCGGAACCGCATCGTAGCGCCCTCAGTAGTAGCCGCGCGGACGCAGCGGCTCGACGCCGCCGACGTTGCTCATGTAGGTCTTCCACTGGTCGATCAGCGTGCCGATCACCGACGGGTTCTGCGCGGACACGTCGGTCGTCTCGCCGCGGTCCGACGCGAGGTCGTACAGTTGCCAGTGGCCGTCGAGCGGCCCGAGCGGCGGCTCGGTCCACAATGCCTTCCAGCGACCGTCGGCGCTGCGCAGGTATGCGCGGCCGTACGCTTCGTCGCCGAACGGCGTCGTGTGCACTTCACCGGATGCCGAACCGGCCAGCACCGGCAGCAGCGACTGGCCCGTCACCGGATACACGTAGCGGTTGTTGTAGACGACCTTGCCCTTGTTCTGGTCGACGCCCGTCAGCGTGTTCACGAGCGGCGGTGCCGGCTGCGACGGCGGCGTGACGCCCGCGACCGCGAGAAAGGTCGCCGTGTTGTCGGTCACGTGCGTGAACGCGCGCAGCGTCGGCAACTGCTGCGTCTGCCCCGGCAGGCGCACGATCGTCGGCGTCGACACGCCGCCTTCGGCCGCATAGCCCTTCGTGAGCCGGAACGGCGTCGCGCTCACTTCGGCCCAGCGCAGCCCGTACTGCAGCCGCTGCGCGTTCTGCTTGCCGTTGTCGGTGCCGAGCGCCGAATAGGTCGGCTCCTGCGCGTTCGCGGTGTCGGTCGCGGTCGGGTCCGCGCCCGAGTCGATCGGCCAGCCTTCCGCGCCGTTGTCCGACTGGAACATGATGAACGTGTTGTCGTATTCGCCGATGTCCTTCAGGTGCTGGATCAGGCGTCCTACGTTGTAATCGAGGTTCTCGACCATCCCCGCGTAGATCTCCATGTAGCGCGCCTGCGCCTTGCGCTCGGCCGGGCTCAGGCTCGCCCACAGCTTGTCGACCTTGCCGCTGCCGTAGTCGCTGTAGCCGTCGGCGGCCGAATGCACGGCGCTGATGTACTTCGCGCTCGCGGTGCCGTTGTTCGCCGTCGCCGGCGACGCCGACGTCGTTTCGGGCAAACCGTCGAACGGCTTGAAGTCCGCCGGAATCAGGCCCAGCGCTTTCTGCCGCGCGATGCGTGCATTGCGGATCGCGTCGTAGCCGGCGTCGTATACGCCCGCGTATTTGTGCAGCCACGGATCCGGCACCTGCAACGGCCAATGGGGCGACGTGTAGGCCGCGTACGCGAAGAACGGCTTGCCGTCCTGCTTGTTCGCATCGATGTACGAGATCAGCTTCTGCGTATAGAAGTCCGTCGAATAGAACACGGCCGGACTGCCGCCCGTGCCGCCCGGCTGCCCGGGCTGGCCCGGCTGCACGTAGCGGCCGTCTTCGGTGTAGTTCGACGAGCCGGCCGGTTCGTGCGCGAAGTGATTCGTCGCCGCGCCGCCGAGCAGCACGTAGCTGCGCTCGAAGCCCCACTGGTCCGGCGTCTGGCCGCTGCCCGTCGCGCTGCCGACGATCCCCGAGCCGATGTGCCACTTGCCCGCGATATACGTGTGATAGCCGGCGTCCTTCAGCAGTTGCGCAAACGACAGCGCGCGATCGTTCAGATAGCCTTCGTAGCCGGGCAGGCCGCGCCGCTCGTCGGTCGGCACGCCCATCGTGCCTTCGCCGACGAGATGGTGATCGGTGCCGGAAATCAGCATCGCGCGCGTGATCGCGCAGACGGTGCCGGTGTGATGGTTCGACAGGATGCGGCCCGACGCGACGAGCGCGTCGAGGTTCGGCGTGTTGATCTCGCCGCCGAATGCATGGATGTCTGAATAGCCGAGATCGTCGGCCATGATGTACAGGATGTTCGGACGCTTGGCCGCGGGCGTCGCATTGGCCTGCGGCGGCGGACTGCCGTCGACGCCGCCGCACGACGCAAGCGACAGCGCGCCGGCGATCGCGGCGCAGACCACACGGAAACGGAAGGCAAGCAAGGGCGAAGCGGATTTTTTCATCGTTGTGGCGCGCACGATCTACGGGATCGGCGATCTTAGCGTCGCCCGCGCGCCGGCCAAAGTCGGATTCGTCACATGCTAACGGGGCAGCGGAATATGCGGCACACGCGGCTGGTCGGCGGCCGTTCACGTCCATCGCGAGGCGCGCGAACAGGAACGGCAAGCACCGCAATGCACGTCGCTCAGTACCGCATCACCAGATACAGCCCTGCCGCCGCAAGCGCCATCCCGGGCCATGCGAGCGCACCGATCGTCTCGCCGAGCACGACGAGCGCGATCAGCGCGGTCGCGGGCGGTATCAGGAAAAACAGCGCGGACACGCGCGACGCCTCGCCGTAGCGCACCATCGCGAGCAACAGCGAGATCGCGATCAGCGAGTTGCAGATCACGAGGTAGGCGAGCGAGCCGGCGAGGCCTGCGGTCCAGTGCACGTGCATCGGTTCGAGCGCGAATGCGAGCGGCGCGGTCACCGCGAGTCCGACCGTGTACTGCACGAGGTTCGCGGTCACGGGATGGACGTCGGTGCCGAAGCGCTTCTCCCACAGCGTGCCGCCGGTGATGCACGCGAGCGCGAGCAGCGCGAACGCGAGCGCCCACGACGACGACACGTCAACCGACGAACGCGCGAGGATGACCATCACCGCGCCGGCCGCGCCGAGCGCGAGCCCGATCCAGCGCAGCGCGCCGACGCGCTCGCCTGCAATCATCGGCGCGAGCAGCCCGACCAGAATCGGCTGCTGCGACGTGACCAGCGCGACGGCGCCGGCCGACATGCCGAGCTTCAGGCTCAGATACGTGAACGCGAAATAGCCGGCCTGCAGCAGCAAACCGACGACCACGAGATTGCGCCATTCGCCGCGCGTGCGCGGCAACGCGGGGCGCAGCCACAGGAACGGCCCGGCGAGCAGCGCGACGACGCATGCATAGCGCAGCGCGAGGAACGTCAGCGGATCGGCGTCGCGCAGGCCCAGCTTCAGGAAGACGAAACCGCTCGCCCACAGCAGCAGGAACAGCGCGGGCGCGATGCGCAGCCACGCGGGTTGTCGTCCGGCATCCGATGTTGTTGCCACGCTCAGGGCCTCCCGGCGAACGAACAGGCGATGACGAATCATACGCTCGCGCTTCACGGCGTCGCTCGCCCGTGCCGGACCTCCATAGCGCGTCCGCGCAAATGCTTTTCCGAATCCGTTATTGGATCGCGCCGCCGCGCGTTTTTATACTCGTCAGCACTCTCCGATGAAGAGTGCCAGCCAATTTCGACGCAACAGAACAGGACCGACAGATGAGCCTACGCCCCTTGCACGACCGGGTCGTCGTGAAGCGACTCGACCAGGAAACCACCACCGCCTCGGGCATCGTGATCCCCGACAGCGCGGCAGAGAAACCCGACCAGGGCGAAGTGATCGCCGTCGGCCCGGGCCGCAAGGACGCGGACGGCCAGCGCATCGTGCCCGACCTGCAGGTCGGCGAACGCGTGCTGTTCGGCAAGTACGCAGGCCAGGCCGTCAAGGTGGACGGCCACGAATTCCTCGTACTGCGCGAGGAAGACATCGTCGCGGTCGTCAATCGATAACGGAGTGCAATCATGGCAGCGAAGGAAATCACGTTCAGCGACGTCGCGCGTGCGAAGCTGACCGAAGGCGTCAACATTCTCGCGAACGCGGTGAAGGTCACGCTCGGGCCGAAGGGCCGCAACGTCGTGCTGGAACGCAGCTTCGGCGCGCCCGTCGTCACGAAGGACGGCGTGTCGGTCGCGAAGGAAATCGAACTCGCGGACAAGCTGCAGAACATCGGTGCGCAACTCGTGAAGGAAGTCGCGTCGCGCACCAGCGATGCCGCCGGCGACGGCACGACGACCGCCACCGTGCTCGCGCAGGCGATCGTGCGCGAAGGCCAGAAATACGTCGCGGCCGGGCTCAATCCGCTCGACCTGAAGCGCGGCATCGACAAGGCCGTCGCGGCGGCCGTCGACGAGCTGAAGAAGATCAGCAAGCCGACCACCACCAGCAAGGAAATCGCGCAGGTCGCGACAATCTCCGCGAACGGCGAGGAGTCGATCGGCCAGCGGATCGCCGAGGCGATCGACCGCGTCGGCAAGGAAGGCGTGATCACCGTCGAGGACGGCAAGTCGCTTGCCGACGAACTCGACGTCGTCGAAGGGCTGCAGTTCGATCGCGGCTACCTGTCGCCGTACTTCATCAACAATCCCGACAAGCAGATCGCCGAGATCGAGAATCCGTACATCCTGCTGCACGACAAGAAGATCTCGAACATCCGCGACCTGCTGCCGGTGCTCGAACAGGTCGCGAAGTCGGGCCGGCCGCTGCTGATCATCGCGGAGGACGTCGAAGGCGAAGCGCTCGCGACGCTCGTCGTGAACAACATTCGCGGGATCCTGAAGACCGTCGCGGTCAAGGCACCGGGCTTCGGCGACCGCCGCAAGGCGCTGCTCGAGGACATCGCGATCCTGACCGGCGGGCAAGTCGTCGCGGAAGAAACGGGCCTCACGCTCGAGAAGGCGACGCTCGCCGAACTCGGCCAGGCGAAGCGCATCGAGGTCGGCAAGGAAAACACGACCGTGATCGACGGCGCCGGCGACGCGAAGAACATCGAGGCGCGCGTGAAGCAGATTCGCGTGCAGATCGAAGAAGCGACGTCCGACTACGATCGCGAAAAGCTGCAGGAACGCGTGGCCAAGCTCGCGGGCGGCGTCGCGGTGATCAAGGTCGGCGGTGCGACCGAAATCGAAGTGAAGGAGAAGAAGGATCGCGTCGACGATGCGCTGCACGCGACGCGCGCGGCCGTCGAGGAAGGCATCGTGCCGGGCGGCGGCGTCGCGCTGATCCGCGTGCGCCAGGCGATCCGCGAACTCCACGGCGTCAATGCCGACCAGAACGCGGGCATCAAGATCGTGCTGCGCGCGCTCGAGGAACCGCTGCGCCAGATCGTCACGAATGCGGGCGAGGAAGCGAGCGTGGTCGTCGCGAAGGTCGCGGAAGGCACCGGCAACTTCGGCTACAACGCGCAGACCGGTGAATACGGCGACCTCGTCGAATCGGGCGTGCTCGATCCGACCAAGGTCACGCGCACCGCGCTGCAGAATGCGGCGTCGGTCGCGGGCCTGCTGCTGACGACCGATGCGACCGTGTTCGAAGCACCGAAGGATGCGGCGCCGGCCGCGGTGCCGGGCGGCCCCGGTGCGGGCGGGCCGGGGTTCGATTTCTGACCATCCGGCGACGCGTCGCGGCGTGCCGGTTCGCCGGCATCCGCGGTGCGTCCGCAGCAATGCGAAACGCGTGGCGACGCAGGTCGTCACGCGTTTTTGCTTGAATCGGGCTCGAGCAGGCCCGGCCGGGCGTCCGAGGTAAGATGAAGGCCCCTTCCGCCTCGCCGAACCGCCAAGCCATGTCGACCCCCATCAACGCGTTGCTGCCGCTCGCCGGCGTCCTGCTGCTGAGCGTCGCCAGCCCGGGCCCGAACTTCGTGATCGTCACGTCGACCGCGGTCGCGCAGCGCCGCGCCGGCGTGATGACCGGGCTCGGCCTCGCGGCGGCATCGGGCACCTGGGCCGCGATCGCGATCGCCGGCCTGAGCGTGCTCGTGACTCACGTCGCGTGGGTGCACACGGCGCTGCGGCTGGCGGGTGCCGCATATCTGATCTGGCTCGGCCTGAAGATGGTGCTGAATGCGCGCAAGCAGCTCCCCGTGTCCGCACCCGCCGTGTCCGCCGGCTGGCACGCGGCGCAGAAAGGCTATATCGCGAGCATGACGAACCCGAAGGCCGTCGCGTTCTACGGCAGTATCTTCGCGTTGATGGTCCCGGCCCATGCGCCGGCATGGTTCAATTTCACCGTCGTCGTGCTGTCGATCGCCATTTCGGGCGCGTGGTACTGCACGATGGCGCTGCTCGCGTCGCATCCATCCGTGCGCCGGCTGCTGGTTCGACGCAAGGCCGTGATCGATACGACAGCCGGCGTGCTGCTGGTGGGGCTTGGCGGAAAGATGCTGGCGGGGCGCTGAGCGGCTCGAAACCCGTTCCGGTCTCGACAAAAAAGGCCGCTTGCAACATCCCGTTTCCGGAATGGACAAGCGGCCTCGCCTCCAGCGGCATCCGTCATCGCCGCGCCAGTCTCGTGACGGCACGCACCAGCGCATCGACCTCATCGCACGTGTTGCAGAACGCGAGCGACGGCCGCACCGTCGCCTCGAGCCCGAAGCGCGGCAGGATCGGCTGCGCGCAGTGATGCCCGGAGCGCACCGCGATGCGCTCCTCGTTCGGCGCGCGCCCGACTTCCTCGGTCTCGTAGCCCTTCAGCACGAACGACAGCACGCTCGCCTTGTCGCGCTCGGTGCCGACGAGCCGCATCCGCACGCCCGGCACCGCATCAGACGACCGGATCGACGACCTCGATCGGCGCGCCGCGCGCCTCGATATCGCGCCCGGCGAGCAGACACAGATCCTCTCGATGATGCGCGGCGACCACCTGCACGCCGACCGGCACATTGCCGACGATCCCCGTCGTCACGGCGAGCCCCGGCAACCCCATCGCCGGCAGCGCGCGCAGCGTGAGCTGCGCCTCCCACACGCGCTCGAATCCTTCCCGCCCTTGCCGGTCGAGATCGTCGGGGAACGGCAGTTCCGACGACACGGGCAGCAGCAGCACCGCATATTCGTCGAGGAACAGCCGCCACTGCCGCGTCAGCGTCGTGCGCCGCACGAGCGCGCGGCCGATCACGTCGGCCGGCAGATCGCGCACCTTGCCGCGCACGGCAGCGACAACCGCGGCCGCGCCCGGATCGCCGTCGCTGGCGACCGCGTTCGCCAACGCATCGAATCCGTCGCCGAGCCAGAGTTGCTCCTGCAGCAGCGCGGCTTCGCGCAGCGGCGGCGTATCGTCGATTTCGTCGACGGTCCAGCCCGCGTCGACGAGCCGGCGCGCGGCGTCGCGCAACGCAGCCTCGACTTCGGGCACGACCTGCAGGCCGCCCGGACGCACGCACAGCGCCGCACGCTTCGGCACCGCGCGGCCGTCGATCGGCACCGGCACGTACCACGGGTCGCGCGGGTCCGGCGCGGCGAATGCGCGCAGCGCCAGCGCGAGATCGTCGATGGTGCGCGCGATCGGTCCCGTCGTCGACATCAATTGCGCGCCGATCGCGCGCTCGGGCGACGACGCATTGAACGCCGGCACGCGGCCGAGCGACGGGCGGATGCCATGTACACCGCACGCATAGGCCGGGTAACGCACCGAGCCGCCGATGTCCGTGCCGACCGCGATCGCGCCGATCCCGGCGGCGACCGCGGCCGCCGCGCCGCCGCTCGATCCGCCCGGCGTCAGCGACCGGTTGTGCGGATTGTACGTATGGCCGTGCACGAGATTCGACGTGAACCAGCGCAGCGCGAACGTCGGTGAATTGCTGCGGCCGAGCAGCACCGCACCGGCCTTTCTGAGGTTCGAGACCGACGGGCTGTCGGCGTTCGCGATCAGGTGCTCCTGCAGCCTCGTGCCGTTGGTCGTCGCGAATGCCGCGACGTCGACGTTGATCTTCACGGTGACGGGCACGCCGGCGAGCGGGCCGGGATCGTCGCCGCGCGCGATCGCGCGATCGATTTCGTCGGCCTGCCGCCGCACGTCGTCGGGGCGATGTTCGACCACCGCGTTGATCGCCGGGTTCACCGCTTCGAGGCGGGCCAGCGTCGCATCGGCCACTTCCCGCGCGGACACCTCACGTTGCCGCACCCGCTTCGCGATTTCGGTCGCCGACAGTTGCCAGAGCTGCTGCGTCATGACTTCTCCTCGTGAAAGGACATCACAATCACTCGCGGCGCCGCGCATCGTCCGCGGCGCGGCGCCGCATTCACTCACCGGGCATCCTGCTTCGCACGTTCTGCGGCCGCGATGATCGCGTCGGCCACGGCCTTCGGCTGGCTCAGCATCGCGACGTGGCTGCCGTTCACATGCGTGACCGCCGCACCGATCCGCTTCGCCATCGCGTCCTGCAGCGTCGGATCGATCATCCGGTCCTGGGTCGCGACGACGAACGACGACGGCTTCGCGTGCCACGCGGCCCGCGTCACCTTCTCCGAAATGCAGCCACCGTACCACGGCCCTTGCGTCGCCGCGACAATGCGCTGCTGCGCGGGCGGCAGGTCCGGCGCGAAGTCCTGCGCGATCGCCTTGTCCGACAGCGTCGCGAAGCCGCCCGCGTCCTTGCGCAGTTCGCCGGCCCATGCGGGCGCCGGCAATCCCTGCGTGACGTCGGCGATCGACTGGCCGTCGTCCGGCGCGAACGCGGCGACGTAGACGAGCGACTTTACCTTGTCGTCGTTGCCCGCGTCGCTGATCACGACGCCGGCCCACGAGTGGCCGACCAGCACGACGGGCCCCTTCTGCGCGTCGATCGCACGCTTCGTCGCGGCCGTATCGTCGGCGAGCGAGCTCAGCGGGTTCTGCACCGCGATCACGTGCAGGCCGCGCGCTTCGAGCAGCGGAATCACGCGATTCCAGCTCGATCCGTCCGCGAACGCGCCGTGCACGAGCACGACGTTCGTGCCCGTCAGGTCGTCCTTCGGCGCCGCCTGCACCGTCGCCGCACCGAACAGCCCGCCGAGCACCGCCGCGGACACCAGAACCCGTTTCGTCAAGCCGACCATCGTCATGCTCCTTTCCGTCATGTCGTTCATCTGAAGTGTTGCTGATGGCGCCGCGCGTGGCCGAGGCGGGCGCGGCTGCGGATCACGAATGCGCGTACAGATCGTCGGCATTCGACCGTGCATCGCGTGCATTGCCTGCATTGCGTGCGCTGCGCGCCGCGTGCGGATCGGCTGCGGCGAAATGTGCGGCCGGCGCCACGGCGGCGAGGCTGTCGCCCTGCGACTTCGACGGGCCGTTCTGGTCGGAACGTGCGACCTGCTCGGCCGCTGCGACCGCATTCTGCGCGGCGGCGATGTCGTCGGGGTAATGCGCGTCGCTGCCGGCCGGGTTATAGCCGGCCTTCTCGAGGCGGACCAGATCGGCGCGCACGTCGGCACGCGTGAGGGCGTGGCCCGTATCGGCGAACGACAACGCGGGGATCGAGGCGAGCACGGCAACTGCGAGGATTCGAACGGCTTTCATGACAGTTCTCCTTGGCGGAAGCAAGTGGGTATCGACTACTCGGCATCCGGTGCGAAGGTCTCGCACCGAACGTTTGCTGCATGTCGACAGTAGAACCCGCTCACGTATCCGGCATGTTTCCGGAACCGGGGTGCTGTGCAAGCCGATGTTTCCGAAGCGGCGCCGGATACAGTGCGATACAAACCCGCCGGACGCCGCACCCGCCCCACCACGAAAAAAGGCGTGCCGCTCCCGGCACGCCTTCTCGTCACACCACCTCGTCAGATCACGTCAAGGCGCGAGCCGCGTGAACACATAGTCGTGATTCTTCACGCGCGCCTGGTGACACGCGAAGCACGTCTGGTGCTGCCCGATATCGGCCGGCACGCCGTTGACGAAGCGCCCGAAGCCCCAGCCGCCCGTCGACGCGTAGCGCCGCGAATCCTTCACCATTACCTGCACGGTCGTCGCGTGGCCGGGCACCGTCGCCGGCGCGAACTCGTCCGACTGCTTGCGCTTGTACGCGAGCTTCACGAGGATCGTGCCGTCCGGAAACGGCAGCGTCGACTGCTCGAGTGCACGGATCGCGACGGGATTGCCGAGCACCACGCGCAGCTCGTCGAGCGGCGCCGCCTCCTCGGCCGGCGCGACCATTTCCCACTTCCGGTAGCCGGGCGGGATCGTCACGCCGTAGATCGGCGACGCGGCCGGCTTCGGCTGCTCGGCCAACGCGGCCGGGCCGCGCGCCGCGAACGCGCCGGCCAGCAGCACGCCGGCGACGACCGCCCGTCGCACGCCGCGGCGCGCGACGTTTTTCGTACCTGCCTGCATCACAGATGCTCCACCTGCAGGATCGCATCGGCGAACGCCTGCGGCGCCTCCTGCGGCAGGTTGTGGCCGATGCCGCCGGTGATCGTCCGGTGCTGGTACTTGCCCGTGAACTTCTTTGCATACGCGGCCGGCTGCGGATGCGGTGCACCGTTCGCGTCGCCTTCCATCGTGATCGTCGGCACGGTGATCGCCGGGCCGGCTGCAAGACGCCGCTCGATGTCGTCGTATTGCGCTTCGCCCTTCGCGAGCCCGAGGCGCCAGCGATAGTTGTGGATCACGACGGCCACGTGGTCGGGATTCCGGAACGACGCGGCGCTGCGCGCGAAGGTTTCATCGGAGAACTGCCACTTCGGCGACGCGAGCTGCCAGATCAGCTTGTTGAACGCATCGCGATTCTCCGTGTAGCCGAGCACGCCGCGCTCGGTCGTGAAGTAGAACTGATACCACCACTGGAATTCCGCCTGCGGCGGCAGCGGCTTCTCGTTCGCCGCCTGGCTGCCGATCAGGTAGCCGCTCACCGACACCAGCGCCTTCACGCGCTGCGGCCACAGCGCCGCGATGATGTCGGCCGTGCGCGCACCCCAGTCGTAACCGCCGAATACCGCGCTGTCGATCTTCAGCGCGTCCATCAGCGCGACGATGTCGACGGCCGTGACCGCCTGCTGGCCGTTGCGCACGGTGTCGGCCGAGCGGAACGTCGTCGATCCGTAGCCGCGCAGGTACGGCACGATCACGCGATAACCGGCCGCCGTCAGCAGCGGCGCGACTTCCGCGTAACTGTAGATGTCGTACGGCCAGCCATGCAGCAGGAACACCGCGGGGCCGTTCTTCGGGCCGAGGTCCGCATACCCGACGTTGAGCACGCCCGCGTCGATCTGATGAATCTCGCCGAGCGACGGAGCGCCGGCTGCGCCTTTCGACGCCGATGCGGCAGGCGCCGGCTGCGCATTGGCAAGCGCGCTGAAGCCGAGGTCGGCAAGGCTCAGGCTCGCGAGTGTCGTGCCCAGGATCAGGCGGCGGCGGGTGTTCACGGTATCAGGCATGGCTCGTTCTCCATTGTCGATCGCTGAGGAAGGGATTCCGGTATCGCCGTTCACGCCGGCGGCGGCTGACGCCGCGCTGCTGCGTGAAACGCGTCACCGGTTTTATATCCGAACCGTCCGGATGCTTTGTATCTCAACGTATCTGTGTTCGAGTCCGACACACAGCGATTCAAAATCGCGCGGGAAACGGCCGGTTCGGGCCGGCGCAGGTCGCAGTGCAGCGACTCGCGCCGGTCAGTCGAGCCGTTATTCGGACCGTTCAGGCTCACGCACGCCGCAGCGGCCGGAACCCCGCACGCACTTCGCGCGCAAACAATTCCGGCTCCTCCCACGCCGCGAAATGCCCGCCCTTGTCGACTTCGTTGAAGTAGATCAGGTTGTGATAGCTGCGCTCGGCCCAGCTGCGCGGCGCCTGATAGATCTCGCCCGGGAACACCGTGATCGCCGCCGGCAGCGAGATATCCACCGCGTTGAAGTTGTTCGAGTGATCCTCCCAGTAGATCTGCGCGGACGACGTCGCCGTGTTGGTCAGCCAGTACAACGAAATGTCGTCGAGGATCTCGTCACGCGGAATCGAGCGTTCGGGCACGCCGCCGCTGTAGGTCCACTGCGAGATCTTGTCGTACATCCATGCTGCCTGTCCCGACGGCGAATCGGCGAGCGCGTAGCCGACCGTCTGCGGACGCGTCACCATCATCGCCGAGTAGCCGCAGTTGTCGCGATAGAACGTCGCGAGCTTCTCGTACGCGGCCTTCTCCTTCGGCGACAGCGATGCCGGTGCCGGCGCGTCGGTCTGCAGCAGCGTCGCGATATCCGGCGGCACCGTCGCCGGCATGTTCACGTGAATCCCGGCCAGCCCCTGCACGCGCTGCATCGCCATCCGGTGCGAGATCACCGAGCCGCAGTCGCCGCCCTGCGACACGAAGCGCGTGTAGCCGAGGCGCGCCATCAGCTCGCCCCATGCGCGTGCGATGTGGTCGGAGCCCCAGCCTCTCTTCGTCGGACGACCCGAGAAACCGAAGCCCGGCAGCGACGGCACGACCACATGGAACGCATCGTCGGCACTCGCACCGTGCGCGGTCGGATCCGTCAGCGGGCCGATCGCCTTCACCAGTTCGAAGATCGAACCGGGCCAGCCGTGCGTCATGATCATCGGCATCGCGTTCGGGTGCCGCGAGCGCACGTGGATGAAGTGAATGTCGAGTCCGTCGATTTCCGTGATGAACATCGGGAAACCGTTCAGGCGCGCCTCGCCCTTGCGCCAGTCGTAGTCGGTGCCCCAATAGCGCAAGAGCGCCTGCATGCGCGCGAGCCGCACGCCCTGCGATTCGTCGGCGACGGTCTCGCGGCCGGGCCAGCGCGTCGCGGCAATGCGGCGGCGCAGGTCGGCCACGGCTTCATCGGGGATATGAGCGGTGAACGGGCGGAGGGCGTCGCCGCCGCTCGCCGCATGCAGCGCGGTGGGCAGCATCGCGGATACACCGGCGGCCACGGAACTGGCCAGCAGGTGACGACGCATCGGGGAAAACGGTGTGGAAGACATCGTTCGGCATCTCCTTTCGTGAAATGGAAAGTGACCATGCCGCGCGCCGTATCGCGCCGACTTTCAGCCGGGCGCGCGCTGGTCATGCGGCGTCGCCCATTTGAAAGGTCTGATGTATCCCCGATGTGTCTGGTTTGTACGCGTTTGTAGCAGGGGCGCAGAAGTCGTCGTCAAGGCGCGACCCAGCGACCTTCGTAGCCGTCGTCGTTCACGTCGAAGATCGCGCGGCGATGGCCGCTGCGCGCGAGTTCGAGCCAGTCGATGTGCGTCACCCGGACGTGGAGCACGCAGAAGTTCTGATAGCCGTCGTCTGCGGCGGAAGCTGTGTCGATGCGTTGCCCGGTCGCGATGCGCGCTTCCTCAGGCGACTCGATCGGCGTGCCCGGACGCAACGGTGCGCGATACAGCAACAGCGTATGCGGACGACTCGATTGCCAGATCGCACGACGTTGCGCTTCGTCTTCGCAGATCGATGCCACGCCCTCCGCGCGGATCTGCACGAGCGAATCGAGATCGTTCGCGACGATCGCGATGCGCGGATCGCGGCGCAACTCCGCCACCTTCTCCGAACGCGCATCGGTATGGAATGCCAGCAGCCGATCCGCACGACTCACTTGCCGCAACACGATCGTGCGCACCTTCGGCGCGCCGTCGAGGCCGAGCGTCGCGGCCTGCAGCATCGTGAACGGCGAGCGCTGTTCACCGACGCCGGATTCGAGGCAGGACCACAGACGGTCGTATGTGTGCGTGAGCGATTCGGTAGCGGGATCGGACATGATGGCGCGGCGATCTTGCGGGATTCGATCGCGCCAGCTTAACCGTTTCGGCGGCCGTGCTCTGCCGGCTTGCGATGCGGGCCGGCCGCCGTGCGATTCAGTTGTAGCCCAGGACGACCGGCGCCGCATCGCTTGCGTCGCCCGGCTCCGCGCCGAAGCGGCCCAGCACGTCCGCGACGTATTGCGGCCCCGCGCTGATCTGCGACGACTTGTGCCCGACGGGGCCGATGCCGGCCATGCGTGGCGCTTCATCGGGCCATGCGGTGTCGTTGATGACGATGTTCATGGACGTGTCTCCTCACGCGGCGAGCGCCGCACCATACGCGCGCACGAGTCGCGCGACGCCTTCCCGGATCGCATCGACGTCCGGCGCGGCGAACGACAGGCGCAGCGATGCGGCGTCGACGTTGTCCGCGAAAAACGCGTTGCCCGGCACGAAGACGACCTTGTTCGCGATCGCCTGTTGCAGCAGTACGTCCGACGACACCGCGCCGATTCGCGCCCACACGAACATCCCGCCTTCGGGACGATGGAACGTGATCGCATCGCCGAAGCCGTCGCGCAGTGCGTCGCACATCGCGTCGCATTTGCGCTTGTAGGCCGCCGCGATGCGCGGCAGATGGCGTTCGAGCGCGCCGTCGGCGAGATACTCGGCGGCAGCCGCCTGCGTCCACGGCGTACTGCACAGGTCGACCGTCTGTTTCGCGATCACGCAGCGGCGCGCGATCTCGGCCGGTGCGATCGTCCAGCCCACGCGCAGGCCCGGCGCGACGATTTTCGACAGGCTCGCGAAGTGCACGATCCAGTCGCGCGCGGCGTCGACTTCGCTCGCGAGCGCAAGCATCGACGGCACAGGTTCGCCGGCGAAACGCAGATCGCCGTACGGGTCGTCCTCGACGATCAGGAAACGGTATTGCACCGCGAGACGCAGCAGCTTCAGCCGGCGTTCGCGCGTGAGCGTCGCGCCGGTCGGGTTCGCGAAGGTCGGGACCGTGTAGAGCAGCTTCGGCAGGCCGATCTCGCCGGACGCGAGCAGCGACGCGAGGCGATCAACGTCGAGGCCGTCGCCGTCGACGGGGATCGTCACGATGCGCGCCTGTTGCAGACGCATCGCCGACAGCGTAGCCGGGTACGCCGGTTGTTCGGTCAGCACGACGTCGCCCGGCGCGACCATCACGCGCAGCAGCAGATCGAGGCCCTGCTGCGATCCGGTCGTGACGAGCAGTTCGGCCGGCGTGCACGCGACGCCGCGGCGCGTCATCAATGCGATCAGTTGCTGCTTCAGTTCGGCGAGGCCGTCGGTCGGGCCGTATTGCAGGCAGCGGACCGGCTGCGCGTATGCGCGTTCGGCGGCGGCGTTCAGGCCGTCGACGTCGAACAGGTCGCTGGCCGGGTAGCCGCCGGCGAACGAGATCATCCCCGGTTCGGACAGGTATTTGAACAGCTCGCGGATTGGCGAACCGGCGGGATTCTGGAAGGAGGGCGTGAACGCGTACATGTCGTCGTGAGCTGGATGGCAGCGGCGGCCGGGATAGCCGCCACGTGCCGCCCGCCAACGCGCTTCTGGCGCCGGCGGCGGGAATTCGAGCCACGATTGTCGACAGTCATTAACGCTGCGGCAAACGATATCTATGCACTAGGTCTTGCGGTTTCGTCATCAATTGGCGGGCTCGGCATGTCGTGCAGCCGATGCGAAACGGGCGGGTTTCGCGGCTGTCGGGCCGTGCGCCCGGCACGACTCGAGCCCCGATGGCAAGCGAGGGATCGATCAGAGATCCCCGCGCACTTCGCCGGTTCCCAGCGCGCTGCGCTGCCGGTTGACTTCCGCCCAAAGCTCATCGCTGTCGTCGTTGCGCAGCACGACCATCCAGTCCAGCTGATCGTCGGTCACGCCGAAGTACGCCAGGATTTCCCCGCGCACCGCATCGACGAACTCCGCGTATTCCGGGGTCGCCTGGGCCTGCGCGTGCAGCGCGTCGTATTCGGCATCGTCCACGCCGCCGCCGTGCTCGTCGATGTAGCGCGAGATCCACTGATCCAGTTCGCGGTCGTAATCGGCTTCGGCGCGCATCGCTTGCACGGCCGTGTAGAAATCCAGTTGGGCAAACGCGGCGATCGCCGCCGTGGTCGCCTCGTCGAAGGTCGTCGTCATTGCATTTCTCATGTCGGTGGTCGCATATGATCGCATGGCCGCGCCCCGGCGGCCGCCGCGGATCCGGACGCGGCAACACGCCGGATGCGTCCCCGTCTATCGCGCCCCAGCGGCCTCCCTGCCCGCGATTACCTAGGTAATTGACACGTATAGACCTAGGTAATTGTCCTCCCTACCATGGTTTTCGACGCGAATCCATGCGCCCACACGAAGAGAGGACACGACCATGACCACCCAGGACGTCGACACCAGAACACTGCGGCGCGTGATCGCCGCAGCGTCCATCGGCAATTTCGTCGAATGGTTCGATTTCGCCGCATACGGCTTTCTCGCCACCATCCTGACGCGCGAATTCTTCCCGAGCGGCGATCCGACGATCGGTCTCCTGAAGACCTTCGCCGTCTTCGCGGTGGCCTTTGCATTCCGTCCGCTGGGCGGGCTGGTCTTCGGCGTCATCGGCGACCGGATCGGCCGCAAGCGCACGCTCGCGCTGACGATCCTGATGATGGCCGGCTCGACCACGCTGATCGGCCTGCTGCCGACCTACGCGACCATCGGCTACTGGGCGCCGCTGCTGCTCACGATCATCCGCTGCGTGCAGGGCTTTTCGGCCGGCGGCGAATACGCCGGCGCATGCGCGTACGTGATGGAACACGCACCGCGCCGCCGCCGCGCATTCTTCGGCAGCTTCGTGCCGGTCTCGACGTTTTCGTCGTTCGCGTGCGCAGCCGTGGTCGCCTATCTGCTCGAATCGTCGCTGTCGGCGCAGGCGATGGTCGACTGGGGCTGGCGCGTGCCGTTCCTGATCGCCGCACCGGTCGGCCTCATCGGCGTCTACCTCCGTGTGAACCTCAATGAAACGCCCGCGTTCCAGGCGCTCGAAGGCAAGCACGACATTGCGCATGCGCCGCTGATGGAAACGCTGCATTCGCAGTCGTGGAACATCCTGAAGCTCGGTGCATTCGTGTCGGTGACGGCGCTGTCGTTCTACACGTTCACGACCTATTTCGCGACGTACCTGCAAGTCGCCGGCCACCTGTCGCGCGGCACGTCGCTGCTCGTCACGGTCCTCGCCCTTTTCTTCGCGGCAGCGTTGTGCCCGGTCGCCGGCTTCTTCTCCGATCTCGTCGGCCGCCGCGCGACGATCGCGACGACCGGCCTCTTCATCATCGTGTCGGTGTATCCGGCGTTCTCGCTGGGCGGCTCGGGCGTGCTGTCGCAATCGCTGCTCGGCGTCGCACTGCTGGCGATCGGCGCGGTGTTCTCGGGCGTGGTGACGGCACCGCTGATGTCGGAAGTGTTCGCGACGAAAACGCGTTATACGGCATCGGCGATCACGTACAACCTCGCGTACACGATCTTCGGCGGCACCGCGCCGCTCGTCGCGACGTGGCTGATTTCCGCGACCGGCACCAACCTGTCGCCCGCGTACTACCTGATCGCGGTGTCGATCTTCGCGATGATCGGCGGGCTGGCACTGCCCGAAACGTCGAAGACGGCGCTCGAAGATGCCGGTCCGATGACCGCGAGAAGCGGGCAGTCCGCGAAGCGCGGCGTCGAAGGCGCAGTTTGACCATGCACCGCGCTTCGGCAACGGGGCGCGCACACAAAATCAACGCATAGCGAGACACCATGACGAGCCTTCACGATTCCAGCATCATCATCGACGGCCTGAACATTTCGAAGTTCGAGCGCTCGGTGTTCGAAGACATGCGCAAGGGCGGCGTTACGGCCGTCAACTGCACGGTCTCCGTGTGGGAAGACTTCCAGAAGACGATCGACAACATCGCGGAAATGAAGCAGCAGATCCGCGAATACAGCGAGATCCTGACGCTGGTGCGCACGACCGACGACATCCTGCGCGCGAAGAAGGAGAACAAGACCGGCATCATCTTCGGCTTCCAGAACTCGTATGCGTTCGAGGACAACCTCGGCTATATCGAAGTGTTCAAGGAGCTCGGCGTGAACGTCGTGCAGCTCTGCTACAACACGCAGAACCTCGTCGGCACCGGTTCGTACGAACCGGACGGCGGGCTGTCCGGATACGGCCGCGAAGTGATTCAGGAGATGAACCGCGTCGGCATCATGGTGGATCTGTCGCACGTCGGCGCGAAGACGTCGTCCGACGCGATCGCGTGCTCGAAGAAGCCCGTCACGTACTCGCACTGCTGCCCGTCGGGGCTGAAGGAGCATCCGCGCAACAAGACCGACGAGCAGCTGCGCGAGATCGCCGAAGCGAACGGTTTCGTCGGCGTCACGATGTTCATGCCGTTCCTGCGGCGCGGCGCCGACGCGACCATCGACGATTATCTCGAAGCGATCGAGTACGTGATCGACGTGATCGGCGAAGACAAGGTCGGCATCGGCACCGACTTCACGCAGGGCTACAGCACCGAGTTCTTCGACTGGATCACGCACGACAAGGGCCGCTATCGTCGTCTGACGGATTTCGGCAAGGTGATCAATCCTGAAGGGATCCGAACGATCGGCGAATTCCCGAACCTCACGGCCGCGATGCAGCGGGCCGGCTGGAGCGAATCGCGGATCAGGAAGGTGATGGGCGAGAACTGGCTGCGCGTGTTCGGCGAAGTCTGGAACGTTTGAAGCGCGCGATATCTACACCGACGCTTACGCTCAAAAAACCGCCATGCAGCCACAACTGCCGATCGACGTCGATCCGGACACCGGCGTCTGGACCACCGACGCACTGCCGATGCTGTACGTGCCGCGGCACTTCTTCACGAATAACCATCTGGCTGTCGAAGAAGCGCTCGGCCGCGAAGCGTACGCGGCCATTCTTTACGAGGCCGGCTACAAGTCGGCCTATCACTGGTGCGACAAGGAGGCGAAGCAGCACGGCATCGGCGGCATGGCGGTATTCGAGCATTATCTGAAGCGGCTGTCGCAGCGCGGCTGGGGCGTGTTCGGCATCGCAGAAGCCGATCCGTCGAAGTCGCATGCGCGCATCCATCTGCATCATTCGTCGTTCGTGCTGGCGCAGCCCGACAAGCACGGCAAGCTGTGCTACATGTTCGCAGGCTGGTTCGCCGGCGCGATGGACTGGGTCAACGACACCGCGCCCGACACGGCGGTCAAGGGCCCGCGCGCGCATTCGGCGGAAGTCCGCTGCGCGGGCGAAGGACACGACTGCTGCGTCTTTCACGTCGGTTGATCTGCTGGCCCGCGCTGCCGCTACAATCGGACAGGAGACAGCCCGCCCGATAGCGTGGGTCCGGACACGGTCCGGGCCCGTCGACACGATGCCGAACATGACCGACACGATGCCCGCCCTCGACTACGAAGATCTCTTCAGGCACCTGCCTGTCGCGGCGATCGTGGCGAAGGAGCGGGTCATGATCGACTGCAACGAGAAGGCGTTGCAGCTGTTCAGGGCGACGCGCGACGACATCATCGGCCAGTCGTTCGCGAAGCTCTATCCGCAGCAGAAGGACTTCGCGACGACCGGCCGGCGTCTCGCACCGCTGCTCGCGAAACATGCGGGGTTCAGCGACGACCGCATCATGCGGCGCGTTGACGGCAGTCACTTCTGGGTCACCGTCTGCGGCTTCGGGTACAACCCGAAGCGCCCGTTCGAGCTGGCGATCTGGACGTTCACCGACCTGTCGGAGAACGCGAAACATCCCGATGTCACGAGTACGCTGACGGATCGCGAGCGCGACGTCGCAGCGCTTCTGGTTCATGGCCTGACGAGCAAGGAAATCGGCAAGGAACTGAGCATCAGCCCGCGGACCGTCGATATTCATCGCGCGAGTTTGTTGCGCAAGTATGAGGTGCGCACGACGCATGATTTGATTGCGTGTCTGCTGGCGTGAGCGGGTGTGGGTCGATAGCAGCCTCCACGTGCCTGCTCAAACGGGTTCTTTCTGCATTTCCGTGGACGGCGCTTTCCGACCCGGACCGGTCAGTCAAGTCGGGGTAAAGCAGACATTTGTCTTCTGTGAGACAAGGCGAGGCGCATAACTCATGTTCCTAGAATCTTCGGACAGACGTTATGCCGACGCCTCCTAATGGACTGGTGGCTCCCGCTGCGGCAGGTGTCGGCTTGGGGAACATCATAGGATGGACGAGTTCGTTGGCCCAATCTTTCCCGGACTCAGGAAGCGCATCATACCAATCTGGAGAAAGGTGGCAGTTCTCGGAGGTCAGTAAGAGCAGTGCGGCAATGACCCCAGCCATATCGCATTTTGGCAGTGTCTCGATAGAATCCGCCAGCTTCGACGCGACAGTCGCGCTGTCGTCGAGCCACGAAAGCAGGAAATAGCTTTTGCCGTCCGCCGCAAACGACGCGACTGTAGCTCCCTCGGGAGTGCGAGGCGAATGCCCTAGTGCCTGCAGGATATTTCCGTGAACGTCCGTAGTGGGTGCCCAAGCAGCAGAACATTGGATAGGGAATATTCGATCGAATTCAATGACGAGACCATGGCAATCAGCCCAGCGTTCCTTGGACAACACATCGTCGAAAGCTTCCTTACGCGCCTGTGCGTCGCGAAGCCCCAGTTCGTTCGCGAAATTGAATGCTGCCATCAAGGCTTGTGCCTCAGGACTTTTCGACGCGGCGAGCGCTACTCGAAAATCGCTATTATGGTTAGAACGCTGCTTCGCGTAATACTCCCATGCATTCGACCGATAGCTCAACAGAAAACATTGCTGTTGGCTCCCGGTAAATGGTTCATCTTCCAAAGGCGAAAAAATTTTCTTGTCATGATGCGCACAAAATCCTGGAAAGGTCGACGCGTCTTTCCAGCCAGTCAGCTTCGGTAAAAGTTGTCCCCGCATCTCGTCAATCCGTTGAATGCTAATGGCGTATGAGTAGACGTGCCCATCTTTCGCAATCTCCCCAAGGCTTCCAGATCGAGAAACCGTATGTGACGCTATGATCCGCCCTTTACAGTTATGCCGCAACGTGTTGGGCGCCAAGCACTCCGCTCTCGGCGCCGACTTTCGCAATTGCGCATCAAGTTGCCCCGGTTTGAGGGTAGGCGCGGCATCAATGCCTCCGTGGCAGCGCTTGTACTTCTTCTTCGAACCGCACGGGCAGGGATCGTTACGTCCTATTTTCTGCGTTCTAATTGGTATCATTACTTGGCGACAGGTGTCAAATCCCCGAAGATACCATCTCTAAATTTTTGACGGACGCGAGCGCGCCTATTTTCAAGGTTCCAGCGCTTGGCCGCTGAAGAAGGATTCCCAGTCACTACATTTTCGTCGAAGGTCACAACGTATCCTCAGCCGATTGTCGGCGATCTCGCATTGTGATCGATTGACCGCTTCTGGCCGAATCCTGCCCGATCAGCCGTCACTTCACGAAGCAGTCGATCAAAGAACCTCCCCTGAAGACGGCACCGACCTCGATCGAATTCCGCCTCCGTAGAACCGCTCACCCACCATGACTCACCGGCGCAGCCCGAACACGCCGTGCCACAGCGCGCTGAAAAAGTCCGTATGCGCGTGTTCGTCACTGCTTCGCGCGTCGCTCTTTGGCGCCCGCTCCGATGCCGCTCGTGTCGCGCTCTCGTCGCGTTGCGGCGTCTGCTCATCACGCTCCCCGTCCCGCGATGCGCCCGGCTGGCGCGACGCATGCAGTTCGACCACGCTGCCGGCAATGCGCTCGGCGAGTTGAACATCGCAATCACGGCCGAGCAGAACACCGAACACGACGTCGCGGTTGTGTCCTTGCTCGGCGAAGCGCATCGCCCATGCCACGAACTGCGCATATTCCGCTTCGCGCGCTGCGTTCAAGCGCTCCTCTTCTTCGCGAAGCCGTGCGTGACGGAGCATTTCCTCTGCGTAAGCGGTGTCGTAGACGCGGCGCAGTTCCGGGCTCGAGAGAATCGCGTATGCCTCCTTGATCTCCTGAAATCGCGCATGCGCTTCCGCTTCGCACCCGACGTTGCGGTCGGGATGCGCTTTCATCGCCGCCTTTCGGTAGCCTCGCTTGATTTCCTCGTCGGTGGCGTTCTCGCACACACCGAGCAATTCATACATTGTCGTCATCGTGCGGCGGGATGAAAGTCGGATCGCGTTGATCGTAGCATGTCGCCGCAGCGCCAATCCACGAGGGTCCGAACATCCCGAGTGCAGGTCAGGGGCGCTTTGTCAGATAACGAGATCTGAATCGTGCTCATCGGAACGGCCGTTTGCCGACGGGCGTACCCGCGCCAAACAAAAAAAAGCCCGGCAAAGCCGGGCCAATCAGATTGAGAACACAAGGAGAATCCCGCCCACCCCACACCGGGCGGTCACGCCGCGCTACACGACGTTCTTTTCGACGATCGGCCGGTTTTCCAGCACCCGCGCCCAGCCGAGCGACGACAGGTCGAGCGATTCATACCGCCCGCCCAGAATCAGTTCACTTACGCCACGCCCCGTCGCGGGCCCCTGCTGCAGCCCGTGCCCGCTGTACCCGTTCGCGAACACGACGTTGTCGAGCGCCGGGTGATATCCGATGATCGCGTTGTGATCGAACACGTTGTACTCGTAGTACCCGGACCAGCAGTTCTCCACGCGGAGCGCCTCGAACTCCGGCACGCGATTCGCGAGCGTCGGCCAGATCACGTCGTCGAACAGGTCGTGATCGACCTCGTCGAGCGGCAGGTCGTCGGGATCGCGATCCGGGCTCGGCGACGTCCCGCAGATATACGTGCGCCCTTCCGGCCGGAAATACACGCCGGTCGGATCGATCAGCAGCGGACAATCGGCGAGCTTCGCCGGCGACGACACGTTGAAGATGCTGCGGCGCCGCGCATACACAGGAATGTCGATACCCATCATCGACGACAGCGTGCGCGTCCACGCGCCGGCCGCATTGACGAGCGTGTCGCACGCATAGCGCTCGCCGTCGCTCGTCTCGACATGCGTGACCTTGCGGCCGTCGCGCACGACACCGGTCACGTCGGCCGGCACATAGCGCGCACCGAGCGCCTGCGCCTTCTTGCGCAGCGCCTGCACGAGCCCGTACCCGTCGAACCATCCTTCGCCGCTCACGCCATACGCGCCCGACACGAGATCGTCGACGTTCAGCCACGGAAACTTCGCGCGCAGCGCATCGCGATCCATCAGCCGGATATCGGCACCGAGCTTCGTCTGCAGCGCATGATTCTCGCGCAGCGTCGCATCGCCGGCCGGCGTCGCGAGGAACAGGTAACCGCCTTCATGCAGATCGATCGACGGCCGCGTGCCGTCGACCTCGAGCCGCTCGCCGATATTGCGCAGGAAGTCGATACCGAACAGCGACATCTCGATCGACAGCGGCGTCGAGAACTGCTGGCGAATCGACGCGGCCGACAGCGCCGACGACGACTTCGCGTAGGTGGGATCGCGTTCGATGACGGTCACGGAAACCGTCGGATCGGTGGCACGCAGGAAATAGGCGATCGAGCTGCCGATCACACCACCGCCGACGATGACGACTTGAGAACTCACGACTGACTCCAGTTGCACGTAAAAGACGCGGCCAGCCGGCCGCGCCCGAAGGTTGTTCGTGCCGCGTCGCACGCGGCGCCGTGCGGCCGACCATGATCGCCCGGCGAAGCACCCGACATGCGCGGCGATCGCATTCGATCGCTTCGGCTATTTCAGCACGTCCGGCATCGCCGCGAAAGTCCGCGCGCGTCGGCTATTTCAGGTATTCAGTCCGCCGTTTGCGTCGTGACGGGCTGCCACGCGGCGTTCTTCACTTCATACAGCGTCGAGCTCGGGTTCTTCAGGTCGCCCGTGTTCGTGAACGCGATCGTGCCGGTGATGCCGTCGTAGCGCGTGCCCTTCAGCGCGCCGTTGAAATCGGCCGACTTCGTCGAGTTCGCCTTCTGCATCGCGTTGATCGCGATCCACGTCGCGTCGTACGCGAACGGCGCATACGCAAGCATGTCGACGCCGTACTTCTGCTTGAATTTGGTCTCGAACTGCTTGCCTTTCGCGAGACGCGCGAGCGGCTGTCCGTATTCCCACACGGCCGCGCCTTCGGCGGCGCTGCCGGCGAGCTTGATGAAGTTCGCGTTCATCACGCCGCCGCCGGCAAGGAACTGCGCGCGAATGCCGAGCTGGCGCATGCGCTTGACGAGCATCGCCGACTGCGCATCGAGACCGCCGAAGAACACCAGGTCGGCATTCGTGCTCTTGATCTTCGTGAGCTGCGCGCTGAAGTCGACGGCCTTGTCGTTCGTGAATTCGCGCGCGACGATCGTGCCGCCGTTCGCCTTCGCGGCCTTCTCGAACTCGTCGGCCTCGCCCTGGCCGAACGCGGTGCGGTCGTCGATGATCGCGATGCGCTTCGCCTTGGTCACGCTCGCCGCATACGCGCCCGCATTGCCGGCGTTCTGCGCGTCGGTGGCGATCACGCGATAGACGGTGCCGAGCCCCGCGCGCGTGATGTCCGGGTTGGTCGCCGACGGCGTGATCATCGGGATGCCGGCCTTCGCGTAGATCTTCGATGCGGGCAGCGTCGTGCCGGAATTGAAGTGGCCGATCACGACGGCGACCTGCGCGTCGGTCAGCTGCTGCGCGGCCTGCACGCCGATGCGCGGATCGCTCTGGTCGTCCTGCGACGCGACGACGAATTTCACCGGCTTGCCGCCGATCGTCGTGTGTGCGGCGTTCGCCTCGTCGACGGCCATCCGCACGCCGTTCTCGATGTCCTTGCCGTACGCGGCACCGCCGCCGGTGAGCGGCACGGCCACGCCCACCTTCACGACCGTTTCCTGCGCGTGGACCGCGCCCGTGTGGAACGCGAAGATAGCGGCGGTCAGCGCCATGCCGGAAAGCGAGCGAATGCGGAACGTCATCGGCCAATCCTTGTTCTGTGGGTCGATATGCGACGCGCGACCATCGCGCGCCGGCGACCTCCCGCGTGCCGGTGGATTGTTTCCGCAGCCGGCGTGTCGCGCGATGGCGCACCGCCTGCCGGTCGATCACCGCGGTTCCGTCTCCGGGGAACCTGTCAGCGCGAAAGAGGTGAACCGATTGTGGGTAGCCAATACGCGTGCAGCAAACGAAATATCGGAACTACGTTGTGAGGAATTGTCATCAAGTGTCGGCGATGCCGACCGTGCGCGGCCCGCGCGACGGGCGGGCCGGAAGGGAAAATTCCACGCGGAATGCGCGCAGAGGCCATTGCAGCAAGGCCGCGCGGGGTAATGCCGATGCAGAATCATCGCTGTATCGGGCGGCGCAACGGCCCCGCACGGCGCGACGCGGCGCGCATCACGCGATTCGTCAATGACGGTCCGGGCCGATGTGCGTATCGGTGCCCGTATGATGGCGCACCGCATCGGCCGCCTCGCCTGCCTTCTCCTGCAGCTTGCCGGCCTGCTGTTCGGCCACGCCTTCCGCTTCCGTCGCGCGGTCGCCCGTCACCTTGCCGAGCGCTTCCTTGACCGAACCTTTCACTTGTTTGAGCTTGCCTTCGATGCGATTCCTGTCCATGGTCGTCTCCTGCGATGAGTTGGGGAGAGAGCCGACGGCGCGGCAGCGTGCGCCGCACCGCCGAGCGGACAGGATCGCAGCCGCGCGCCGCCCGCGGCAGATGCGGATGCACCAGCCGGGATGGTGCATTCGCACCGAAGGGCGTGAAATCGCGGCGTCAGTCGTTGGTGTTTTTCTCGGCCGTCTTCTCGCCGCGCGCGCCGTTCGGCTCGGCCGCGCCGACGATTCCGCGCTCGCGTGCCCACACGATCGCCTCGCCGCGGCTATGCACGTCGAGCTTCGCGTAGATCGTCGCGACGTGATTGCGGACGGTATTCGGCGCGAGCCCGAGCCGGCCGGCGATCTCCTTGTCGGCGAGGCCGTGACACAGCAGGTCGAACACGTCGCGCTCGCGCGCGGTGAGGTCCGACAGCTGCGCACCCGCATCCGGCGCATTCGCGCGGCGCACGTTCGCGAGTTTTTCGATCAGCGTGCGGCTGAACCATGACGCGTCCTGCATCGCGGTCTCGATCGCATACACGAGCTCCATCTCGGTACGCTTGCGATCGCTGATGTCGAGCAGCGCGATCAGCAGGCAATCCTGTCCGTGAATCGCGACCGGATCGGCGGACACCACGCAATCGCGCACGTCGCCGTCGCGCGTGCGGATCTGCACGTCCGCGTTGCGCACGTTGCCGTCGCGCGCGAGCTGGCTGTCGAGCTGCTGCCGCGCACCGCGCTCGGCCCACAAGCCGATCTCGTCCGCGGACTTGCCGAGCAGCTCGTCGCGCGGATGGCCGGTCATTCCGACGAATGCATCGTTCACGTCGAGCAGCGCGAACCCGTCGGCCGTGACGATCGCGGTCGCGACCGGCGCCATCCGGAACGCCTTGGCGAAGCGCTCCTCGCTCTGCCGCAGCGCGAACTCCGCCTGCTTGCGCGGTTCGAGATCGGTGAACGTGAACAGCATGCATGCCTCGCCGTTCATGTCGATCGGCTGTCCGGCGACGACGACCGCGTTCGGGTGGCCGTCCGCGCGCTTGAGTACTGCCTCCATCTGCGGGATCGTCGCGCCGTCGCCGAGGCGCTCGATCGCGAGTTCGCGCCGCTCGGCCTGTTCGAGCACATCGATCTCGTACACGGAACGGCCGAGCACGTCGTCGCGCGTGTGGCCGGTCATGTCGAGGAAGCCCTGGTTGACCTTCACGTACCGCAAATCGTCGAGCCGGCAGATCACGGCCGGCGCCGGGTTCGCGTTGAAGGTGCGTTCGAAGCGGTCCTCCGCGCACGCCCATTCGGTCGCGTCGTGCAGCACGAGCGCGAGGCAGTCGGGCTCGCCGGCCGCGTTGGTCAGCACGAGACTGCGGATCCGGTGGACCCAGCTCACGTTCTCGTCGGCCGCCGATTCGACTTCGACCGTCACGTCGCTGAACTCCTCGCCTGCGATCACGCGATCCATCGGATAGTGACCGTCGCGCACCGGATGGTTGTTGCGATAGCGCAGGCGGAAGCGCTCGCGATACTCGGTGACGTTCGCGCCGAGCGCGTCGAGCTCGCTGACGCCGTGCATCGCGAGCGCCGCTTCGTTCGCCCATACGATGCGCTGGTCTGGTTCGATCAGGATCACGCCCTCGGTGAGCCCCGCGATGATCTGATGCAGCTGGCGCCGGTCGGTATGCGACTTCAGCACCTGTTCGTTTACTCGTTCGTCCATTGATGGGTGGTCCACGTCGTGTGCATGGTTGCCGGTCCGGCCGCATCCGCGCGGATGCGCGCCGGCCCGGCGCGTGCCGCGATGATCGCGTGCCGCCGCGACGGCGGGCAGGCGCGGATGCACCATGCGCAATAGTACATTCGCGTGCAGCGCCGCCTGCGTGCGCTACCTCGCCGAGCCGCGCGCAGCGTGCCCCGCCCGTCTGCCGCGCGCTTTGCGCATGTGCGGTCGCATTTGCCGTTCCCGCTGCGCCGTTCCGTCCCCGTGCAAACGCACTAGCCCATCCGGTGAATTTGCGCGATGTCCACGTGCATTCGCGCCGGTACGCTGGTACTGCATCGGCGCTCATGCGCTGTCCATCCATACCGCAGAGGAGGATCACCTGATGAAGCTGCATCAGCCACCCGATCCGACGCGGCCCGAGCCGGCCCCGGACCATCCGCCCGAACCTTCGCCCGGCACCGATCCACCGGTGCCGCTGCCGCCCGACGTGCCGCGCCCGGACATGCCGCCGCGCGAGCCCGGCTACGACACGCCGATCGCCCGGTAGCGCGCGCCGCGCTTCGCGTTCGTCGATTCATCCATCCACCATGCCAATCGAAGGAGAACAGCAATGAACAAGACCTCGCACCTTTCGACCCTGCTCGCCGCGAGCGCGGCGTTCCTGCTCGCCGCCGCACCGCTCACGAACGTACAGGCGCAGACCCAGGCATCGTCGTCGAGCGACACCACGATGAAGTCGGATTCGGACCAGCCGGTGACCGATACGTGGATCACGACCAAGGTGAAGAGCGAACTCGCGACCACCAAGGGCGTGAAGAGCACCGACATCAGCGTGAAGACGGTGGACGGCGTCGTCACGCTGACGGGTGTGCTGCCGTCGAAGACCGCAGTCAAGAAGGCCGTCGCCGTGACGCGCGCGATCAAGGGCGTGAAGCACGTCGATTCGTCCGGCCTGAAGGCGAAGGCCTGAGCTGTCACGCGGCCGAGCGCCGCGCTTTTCTCCCCTAACTCCAGGAGCACACCATGAACGAAGACAAGATCAAGGGTCAATGGAAGCAGTTGACCGGCAAGCTGAAGGCCAAGTGGGGCAAGCTCACCGACGACGACCTGGCCGTCGCCGAAGGCAACCGCGATTATCTGGTCGGCAGGATCCAGGAGCGTTACGGGATCGCACGCGACGAAGCCGAGCGGCAACTGAAGGACTTCGATCGCGAGCTGTAACGAACCGTTCGTCTTGCCCCGCCGCGACGCATCCCGCGTCGCGGACCACGCGGAGGACAACGAGATGGGAAAATATCTGATCGCATGGCTGCTCGGCGTACCGATCGGCGTGCTGGTACTGATCTATCTGATCATGCACGTATTCTGACGATCGCGCCGCCCATTCAGCGCAAACGGGCCGATGGCTGCTTCCAGCCACCGGCCCGTTTCTCTTCATGCGTGCGCCGCGCGTTACTTCGCCGCGTTCGCCGTCATCTTGAAGATGCCCTGCGCGTTGCCCGCATCGAAACGCAGGTCCGTCACCCAGCGGCGCGCCGCCTGGTCGAACGTGCGACGGCGCGTGATGAACTCGTAGAACGAGCCCGGCACGTTGCGCTTCACCGTGCCGCCGTCGCGCGTGCGGAACTCGCGCTCGACGATGTCCGCGCGGTACGCGGTCTGGAACACGCGGCCCGAACGCGAGCGCTCGACTTCCGGCTTCATCGGCCGGCCCTTCGCCTTCTCGTCGTCGGACAGCTTGAACACGTCGGCCACGCGATCGGTCGCATGATTGAACGCGTTGCCTTCGGTCGCGATCCACGCCATCTCGGCCGATTCGAGCAGCAGCGTCTCGTAATCGAGTTCGTTCGGCACGTCGTGCTGCCGCGCGAACGCACCGACGATCTCCGGCAGCAGCGCATGCGCGGCGTCGAGCGGCAGCCAGCCTTCGCGCTCGATCTCCCACAACAGCGCGACGGCCGCCGGCGACAGCGGATCGCGCGACGAGCTGACGACGTTCGTCACCGCCTGCTGGAATTCCTTCGAGAAGCGCTCCGGATGCAGTTCGCTGACGAAGAACTGCGCGATCTCGTCCGGCGCGTCCTCGTGCGCGTAGGCGCGGCCGGTCATGCCGAGCTTGTCGAGCGGATAGCGGCCGTTCAGGCGAAAGCCGAGCGGACGCAGGATCCGCGTGAACGCGGCTTCGCCCGGCGGCAGCGCGCCCGTATGCGGCCAGCGCACCGTGCGCAGCGCGCCGTGGTCGAAGTACACCGACCCGCCGTTTTCGATCGCCTCGGCCGTGTATGCGCGGCCGTTCGCCGAACGCTCGAGCAGCCCTTCGAACAGCGCCATGTTCATCGCCTGCGCGATTTCGGCGCGCGTGACGACGTCGGTTTCCCATTCGTCGAGGATGGCCGGCATGTTCAGGGTCGCGAACAGGGCGTCGGTCTTCGCCTGCCCCAGCAGCTTCGTCAGCAAGCTCTCGATATTCGGATTGCGCATCAGGATTCTCGTATTCGGGGACTGCCGGCAAACGTGCCGGCAACTCGGGTGGCCGGCCGCCGTGCGGGCGCGTGGCCTTGCGTGGGATGCATTATTCAAAGGGTTGCAGCGGGGCGTAAAGCGAGATTAAATTGACACGTGATGAGTTTTTGGAACTAGTCGCGTTCCCCGCACCCCACCCGCCGGCGCCGCTTCGGGCGGATCCGTTCGTCAGACGATACGAGCATCATGCGCAAATTCAAGATCCCCAACATGGGTGCGCTCGTGGCTTTCGAAGCCGCGGCGCGCCACGAAAGCTTCACGCACGCGGCGAAGGAACTGTTCCTGACCGAAAGCGCGGTATCGCGGCAGATCGCGACGCTGGAAGCGAGCCTCGGCGTGCGGCTGTTCGCCCGCGTGAAGCAGCGCGTCGTGCTGACGCGCGCCGGCAAGCTGTACGGCACGCAGGTGCGGCGCGCGCTCGAAGCGCTCGACCGCGACACGCTGTCGATCATCGCGCACGGCAGCGGCGGCGGCTATCTGGAGCTCGCGGTGCTGCCGACCTTCGCGTCGCACTGGCTGATCCCGCGCATCAAGAGCTTCTACGACCGCACGCCCGACGTGCGCGTGAACATGGGCAGCCGCACCGACCTGTTCTCGTTCGAGGACACGCACTTCGAGGCCGCGATCCACTACGGCAAGCCGACCTGGCCCGGCACGTCGTCCGACTATCTGTTCGGCGAGGAAGTCGTGCCGATCTGCTCGCCGGCGCTGCTGAACGGGCCGGTCGCACGCGTCGAGGATCTGCTCGCGTATCCGCTGCTGCACTCGACCACGCGCCCGGGCGCATGGGCGCAATGGTTCGAGGCGCATGGCGTCGACGACATCCGCACGATGCAGGGCGTGCGCTACGAGTTGCACACGATGCTGATCAGCGCGGCCGCGGCCGGGCTCGGCATCGCGCTCGTGCCGAAGTTCTTCGTCGAGCAACAGTTGCAGCAGCTCGGCCTCGTCGTGCCGTGCGACGCCGCGACGGTCGGCGATTCGGCGTACTACCTCGTGTATCCGACGGAGTTCAGCCACAGCAAGCCGCTGGAGTCGTTTCGGACGTGGTTGCTGGAGCAGGCGAGCGCGTATGCGGCGCCGGGGCGGGACGAAGCGGTGGACGAAGAGGATGACGAAGACGTCGAGTGAGCGCGGCATCGCGCGGTGAGTCCGGTGCGCGCCGGGCCGGGCAACCCCGACCCGGCGCTCCGGGCAGCCGACCTCGCATCGGCAGCGCGGCGGACCTTCTCTCTGTTGTTCACTGCGTACGTTCTCTCAGGTTCCGGGGCATTTTTTACTTCGCCGCGCTCGACCATTATCCGCGCAATCCGGCCAAAGTGAAACGTTTGCGCGTGCACCGGACGGCTTATACCCGGCATTCGGAAACAGTCCTACAAATCGCTTACGCACGACGCGGCGGCGTTCGGCAATTCTTGCAATCGGCGCGGCGTTCCTTTTAAATGGAACTGGTTCCAACCATCCTTTCGGCCCGCGCCGCCGCGTGACGCATCGTCGTCCGCGCGTCATCATGCCGATTCAGGATCGACGAACACTCAGCTCAGGATTCCGCATCGCCCGTCCTTCCCGGACACCCGTCAAACGAGACCGTCATGCCCGATTCCGCCTCCCTGCAGCAGCTGTTTCCCGCCTATCAAGACATCCCCGCCGAGTTCCGGCTCGCGGCGCCGATCCATCAGCGCGTGTCGCTGGTCGACGGCGAGCTGCGGCCGTGGGACGGCACGACCAAGACCGTGCTGTCGCCGGTGTGCGTGCGCCAGCCGGACGGCAGCGTCGCCCAGATGGAGATCGGCAGCTACCCGGTGATGGGCGAGACGGAAAGCGACGCGGCGCTCGATGCCGCGGTGCGCGCGTACGACTCGGGCCGCGGCGAGTGGCCGACGATGAAGGTCGAGCAGCGCATCGCGTGCATGCAGGATTTCATCAAGCGGATGGTCGCGCAGCGCGAGCTGGTCGTGAACCTGATCATGTGGGAGATCGGCAAGAGCCTCGCCGATTCGCAGAAGGAGTTCGACCGCACCGTCACGTACATGACGCAGACGATCGACGCGCTGAAGGAACTCGACAACGCGAACTCGCGCTTCGTGATCGCCGAAGGCACGATCGGCCAGATCCGCCGCACGCCGCTCGGCGTCGTGCTGTGCATGGGGCCGTACAACTATCCGCTGAACGAAACGTTCGCGACGCTGATCCCCGCGCTGCTGATGGGCAACACCGTGGTGTTCAAACCGCCGCAGTACGGCACGCTGCTGTTCGAGCCGCTGCTCGAAGCGTTCCGCGACGCGTTCCCGAAAGGCGTGATCAACACGATCTACGCGCCGGGCGCGGTGGTCGTGCCGCACATGCTCGCGTCGGGCAAGATCAACGTGCTCGCGCTGATCGGCTCGAGCAAGGTCGCCGATCACCTGAAGAAGCAGCACCCGAAGTCGCACCGGCTGCGCGCGATCCTCGGCCTCGACGCGAAGAACGCGGCGATCGTGCTGCCCGACGCCGATCTCGACCTCACGGTGAAGGAGTGCCTGCTCGGCGCGCTGTCGTTCAACGGCCAGCGCTGCACCGCGCTGAAGATGCTGCTCGTGCACCGCTCGATCGTCGACGCATTCCTGAAGCGCTTCACCGCCGCGCTCGAGCAGCTGAAGATCGGCATGCCGTGGGAGAACGGCGTCAGCATCACGCCGCTGCCGGGCATGCATCGCACCGCGTACATGACCGACGCGATCGACGACGCGAAGGCCCGCGGTGCGCAGGTCGTCAACCATCAGGGCGGCGAGTTCAGCAAGACGCTGTTCTATCCGGCCGTCGTGTATCCGGTGACCGAAGGGATGAAGCTGTATCGCGAGGAGCAGTTCGGGCCGATCATTCCGGTCGCGGCGTTCGACGACGTCGAAACCGCGCTCGACTACGTGACGACGTCCGAGCACGGCCAGCAGGTCAGCATCTTCGGTTCGGATCCGGCGCAGATCGGCGCGCTCGTCGATCCGCTCGTGAACCAGGTGTGCCGCGTGAACATCAACTGCCAGTGCCAGCGCGGGCCCGACGTGTTCCCGTTCGCGGGGCGCAAGGATTCGGCGGAAGGCACGCTGTCGGTGACCGATGCGCTGCGCGCGTTCTCGATCCGCTCGATGGTCGCCGCGAAGCAGACCGAAGGCAGCAAGCAGCTGCTCGATTCGATCGTGTCGGACCACTACTCGAAGTTCATCAACACGGGCTTCATTTTCTGACGCGCTGAAGCCGCGACGATGCGATGAACGATCCGCCGCCGGCTCGCGCGGCGGATCGTTCGTTCAGACGTTCGATGCGAGCAGCCGGATCCCGGCGAGCCCGAACACCACCGCGAGACACGCTTCCATCGCGCGCCGGCCGCGCACGTACAGCCGGCGTGCGCCGTCCGTCGAGAACACCAGCGCGTAACCGCCGAACACCGCGCAACCGATCGCGATGCAGCCCGGCACGACCGCACCGTGCGACGCGCCCGCGCCGTTCGACGACAGCGCGACGATCGACACCCACACCAGGATCGCTTTCGGATTCGTCAGATGCAGCATCGCGCCGCGTGCATAGAAGCGCGACAGCCGTTGCTCGGGCGCGGCGTTCGGCGCGGCGGCCGCGCCCGGCGACCACGCGGTGCGGCCCGACTTGAACGCGAGCCACAGCAGATACACGCCGCCGAACAGCTTGATCGCGACCAGCAGCTTCGACCATGCGAGCAGCGCTGCCGATACGCCCAGCGCGGCCATCGTCGCCCAGCACATCGAACCCGAGATCACGCCGAGCGCGAACACGAGTGCGGCCTTGCGGCCGTGGTTCGCGGCGACCGACATGATCGCGAGGTTGCTGGGGCCGGGGCTGGCCGTGCCGATCAAGTAGGCCGTGTAGGCCAGCAGCAGGTTGGCCGAGAAGAAGGCGTGAACGCTCATGTCGAACCTCGCGGGGATGATGCTGCGATTGTTCGCAATCGTCGCGCGGCTGCCCATGGACAATTGTCCGCGTATTCGCTGGGCCAGTTGGGTGGCGCGGGTACGTCCGTTGCGTACGCATCGGGATCGCCGCCCACGAAAACGTCTCGGTTATGAAACATCCGGCGCACGGGTCGCGGCATTCCGTCGTGCAGCCAATGCCCATTGCGTTCACCGCGCACGGCAGAGCCGATGCCCGGCGGACGTGGATCCGACGCTGCCGGCGCTCGCGCGCGGCGACGGTCAGCCTGTTCCGCAACGGAAACACGCACGCGGTTTCGACCCGGCGTTACGTTACATCGCTGAAGCATTTCATCGGTTCGCGGTCCGCAGCGCGGCCGAGCGCGACTGCGCGCAGCGTATGGATGCCGGCTTCGAGTTTCCGTGCGAGCCAGTATCGGCGGGACGCGCTGCCCGCTGCCGCGCCCCGCGTCAACAATGCTCAACAATCGGTTCGCGGCGCTGGTACGGAATCTGCATTCGCATTGCAGTGACCGCTGCGCCGCCGATCGGCGCGGACATGAACCCGGATCGCGATCCGTCCACCGGAGACGCCCGAACGATCCACGCAAAGCAACGAGGCTCGTCATGGATGCGCTGCCCAACTCGTCCGATACGTCGTTCCAGCTTTTTCTCGCGAAACTGCTCGAACAGCCGCAGCCCGAATGGACCGAAAAACAGCAGATGGAACTCGAGATGGCGCGCTCGCTGTCGACCCAGATGGTTCACTACGCGGAAGGCATGCGCGGCGGCAACGCGGATCTCGCACGCTGCCTCGTGCTGCTGCGCTACGCGAAAGTCCTCGACTTCATGCTGACGTCGCTCGCCGCGCGGCGCGACATTCATCCGCAGACGCTGCGCACGCTGTTCCGGCTGGCGAACCTGAAGGTCGACGATGCGTATCCGGTGTGAGCCGGCATCCGGCCGCGCAACACACCGCGTTCACCGCTAGCTCGCCGCCCGCCCCGCCATCCACTTCCTGTACCGCCGCGTCTGGCACTGCGCGGCCATCTGCTGCGACACGAGCGCGCGCAGCGGCGACACGCTCGGATGCGTGCGCCGTCCGGCGCTCAACCGCGCGAGCTGGAACTTCACGACGGCCATGTTCGCGAGCGAGCCCAATGTCTTGTTCTTCCACTGGATCGGCTGCAGCGCCGGCGCACTGTCCTTGCCGGCCTGCCAGTCGCGCGGCAGGTTCGGATCGATCGACAGCGCGGTCGCGATGCCGACCATCGCGACACCGCTCGCGACGACCTGCTCGGCCACCGCGCGGCGCCGGATCCCGCCCGTCACCATCAGCGGCATCGCGGCGACGGCCGTGATGTCCCGTGCGAATTCGAGGAAGTACGCTTCGCGGGCCAGCGTGCGCCCGTCGCGCGCTTCGCCCTGCATCGCCGGTACTTCGTAGCTGCCGCCCGACAGCTCGACGAGATCGACGCCCAGCGGATTCAGCAGCTCCACGACGCGCTTCGCGTCATCCGCGCTGAAGCCGCCGCGCTGGAAATCCGCCGAATTCAGCTTCACCGATACGACGAACGCCGGCGATACCGTCGCACGCACGTCGCGGACGATGTCGAGCAGCAGCCGTGCACGATGTTCGATGGTGCCGCCCCACGCGTCCTGCCGGCGGTTCGTCAACGGCGACAGGAACTGGCTCAGCAGATAGCCGTGCGCCGCATGGATCTGCACGCCGGTGAAGCCGCTTTGCTCGGCGAGCTGCGCGGCACGCACGAAGCACTGCCGCACGTCGGCGATGTCGGCTTCGGTCATCTCCTTCGGCACCGCAAACTGCTTCGACAGCGCGCCGAGCGCGAGCGGCACGGCCGACGGCGCGAGCGTCGTCTGGCCGAGCGCCGCCTGCATCTGGCGCCCCGGATGGTTGATCTGCATCCACACGTGCGCGCCGCCGGAGCGGGCGACCTGCGCCCAGCGCCGGAAGCGGTCGAGATGCGCGTCGCTGTCGAGCACGACACCGTTCGGGCCCGTCATCGCGCGGCCGTCCACCATCACGTTGCCGGTCAGGATCAGGCCGACCCCGCCGTCGGCCCATGCCTGGTACAGGCGCAGCAACGCGGCGGACGGCGCGTGATCCGCATCGGCCATGTTTTCTTCCATCGCGGCCTTGGCGAGCCGGTTCGGGATCACCGCGCCGTTGGGGAGGGTGAGGGACGCAAACAGGTTCATGGTGGTGGGCATCCTCGATTGACGATGACCAACCATAACTTTAAAGTCGACTTTAAGGTCAAGCCCCCGTGGAGCACGAAATGAAAATCGGCGAACTCGCGCGCGCCAGCGGCATCGCGGCATCGCGCATCCGGTTCTACGAAGCGAGCGGCCTGCTCGAACCGGCGCGGCGTCAGGCGAACGGCTATCGCGAATACGGCCCGGAAGCGCTGACGCGGCTCGCGATCATCGACCGTGCGCAATGCGCGGGCTTCACCCTCGACGAAATCCGCGCGGTGCTGCCGCCGGACTTCGGCGCATGGCCGCGCGACGAACTGCTGGTCGCGCTGCGGCACAAGGTCGACGAAATCGCGCTGCTCGAGCAGCGGCTCGCGCAGAACCGGCGACATCTGGAAGTGTTGATCGACGAGATTGCGAACAAGCCCGCCGGCGAGGATTGCGCGGGCGCCGCGCAACGCATGCTGGACAAGCTGTGCAAGGAAGCGGGCGACGTGGTGCCTGCGCCAGCGCCGGCCCCTGCGCCGGTGCCGCGTCCGCGGCCGGTTCGCAAGCGCGCGTGAGCGTATTGCACGGGCGAGGCCCGCAGCGGCGCGCTTCGTCGTCCGTCGATGCACGGCCGGCATTGCGTGCGGCCACATGGATTTGCTTACGTCGCAGGTAATCGACGCGCGACGGCCGCGCGCCGATCATGGCTGCACCGAACCACGCATTGCATCGATACCCCGGAGCCCGCCATGACCGCCTACGCCATCGCCCATCTGCACGACGTCGAAATGTGCGACGACATCGTCGAATACCTCGAACGCATCGACGGCACGCTCGCGCCGTTCGACGGCCACTTCGTCATTCACGGCGCGCGGCCCGACGTGCGCGAAGGCGTGTGGCGCGGCGACCTGATCGCGATCGCGTTCCCCGATCTCGCTGCCGCGCGCGCATGGTACGAATCGGATGCGTACCGGCGGATCCAGCCGCTGCGCGCGCGGCATGCGAGCGGCCCGCTGATCCTGATCGACGGCGTGGACGAACGGCACAAGGCGACGGACATCCTGCGCTGATCGCCGGCGCCCGTGCGTGCCGCCGCCCTTACTTCGCGTTGCGCTCCATCGGCTCGCCGACGACGAAACCGCCGCCCTGGTAGCGCTGCGCCGGATCGTCGTAGTCGGCAGTCGGCGCCGTGACCGGGAACAGCCCGGCGAACTGCTCGGAGCTGTCCTGCGGCCGGAAGCCGAGGAACCCGGCCTTCGTGTTGTCCCACCACTTCACCGGGTTGTCCGACGCGCCGTACACGATCGCGTGCCCGACGCGGTTCGTCAGCAGCGAGCAGCGCACGAGTTCGATGAAGTCGCGATAGCTGAGATACGTCACGAGCATGCGCGGGTTCTTCGGTACTTCGAACGACGAGCCGATCCGCAGGCACACCGTCTCGATCCCGAAGCGGTCGAAGTAGTAGCGCGACAGCGACTCGCCGAAGCATTTCGTCACGCCATAGAGGCTGTCCGGACGCAGCGGCGAATCCGCATCGAGCACTTCCGTGACCGGATGGAAACCGATCGCGTGGTTCGAGCTCGCGAACACGACCCGCTTCACGCCGTGCCTGCGCGCGGCTTCGTACAGGTTGTACGTGCCGGTGATGTTCGCATCGACGAGATCGTCGAACGGCGCATCGACCGAAATCCCGCCGAGGTGGACGATCGCGTCGACGCCGTCGACGAGGTCCATTACCGCCGGCCGGTCGGACAGGTCGACGACCCGGGTTTCTTCGTGCGCGGCCGCATCGTCCAGCGCGGCGATGTCGCTCACGCGCACGATGTCGGCCCAGTTCGCCAGCGCGCCGCGCAGCTGGCGGCCGAGGTTGCCGGCCGCGCCGGTCAGCAGCAGGCGGCCGAACGGCTTGCGTGCGCCGGTGGAGGTGGCGTTCATCGAATCTGTCTCCTTGAATCTGTGCAAGATATACCGAAAACCGGAAAACGTTTTCCAACTATACGCGGGACAAAAGCCGGACGTCAATGGCCGAGCCTGCTCGCTGCCATCCGCATTTTCCCGATATCGCGTGCTGGCCGGACGCTCGCTTTTTCTGCCACAATCGGGCGCAATCGAACGAAAACGTTACCCTTCCGATGAAAAAAGTTTCCCCGACGATCCGCGACGTGGCGGCGGAAGCCGGCGTGTCGGTCGCGACGGTATCCAAGTATGTGAACGGCACGCAGCGCTTTTCGCCGACCGTCGAAGCGCGGCTGAAGGAAGCGATCGAGCGGCTCGGCTACCGTTCGAACCCGCTCGCACGCTCGATGATCACCGGACGCACGCGCACCATCGGCGTCGTGATCCTCGACATCAGCAACCCGTATTTCACGAACGTCGTCAAAGGCGCGAACCGCGTCGCGCTCCAGCACGACTACACGCTGCTGCTCGTCGATACCGAAGAGAGCCAGGCGCGCGAACGCTCGCTGATCGAGGCGCTCGCGCAGCGCGTCGACGGGCTGATCGTCAGCACGCGGATGCCCGACGACGAGGCCGGCTGGATGCTCGACCTGCACAAGCCGCTCGTGCTGTTGCGGCGCAGCCCCGGCCTGCCGATTCCGAGCGTTGGCATCGACAACCGGCTCGCCACCTACATGCTCGCGCGGCACCTGCTCAATCTCGGCCACACGCGCATCGCGTACCTCGGCTTCGGGACTGCGCGCGTGAACGACGAGCGGATCCAGGGTGCGCGCGACTGCCTCGCCGAAGCGGGGCTCACGCTCGACGTGCACGATGCGCACGCGCCGACCGCCGAAGCCGGTGAGCGCGCCTGCTCGCGCGTGATGCTCGGGCCGCAGCGTCCGCAGGCCGTGATCTGCTACAACGACCTGATCGCGCTCGGCTTCATGAAGGAAGCCGCGTCGCTCGGGTTCCGGCTGCCGCAGGACGTGTCCGTCGCCGGCATCGACAACGTGCCGTACGGCGAATACGCGGCGCCGCCGCTGACCACCATCGACATCCAGAGCGAGAACATGGGGGAGCTCGCGATGCAGAAGCTGATCGACGCGCTCGCCGGACGCACCGATGCGAGCTACTCGACGTTCGAGCCGCGGCTGATCATGCGCGCCTCGACGGCCGCTGCCGGTTGAGCCGGTGAAAGCACGCGCCCGCACCTTCCGACTGATCGGCACCGCCGCCCTGCGCGCATCGCTCGCCGCCGCTGGTTGAGCGGGTCGAAGCGCGCGTCCGGATCCTTCAACGAGTCGGCTGCGCCGCCCTACGCTTCGGCTTCAAATAAAAACGCGCCGCCTGCGGGCGGCGCGTTCGTTTGCCGCGAGGCGATCACGATCACGCGTCGAGCTTCGCCGGCTTCATCTTCGGCGTGAGCAGGTGCATGACCGCCAGCGCGAGCAGGTAGGCCAGCGCGCCGATCGCGAACAGCACCCAGTAATGGCCGGTGCGTTGCAGCACCTGGCCGATCACTTCAGAGAACAGCACGCCGCCGATCGACCCGGCCATCCCGCCGATGCCGACCACCGATGCGACCGCGCGGCGCGGGAACAGGTCGGACGCCGTCGTGAACAGGTTCGCCGACCAGCCCTGGTGCGCGGCGGCGGCGAGGCCGACGATCAGCACCGCGATCCACAGGCTCTGCACCTGCGACACGAACGCGATCGGCAGCACACAGCATGCGCAGATCAGCATCGCCGTCTTGCGTGCGCCGTTCACGCTCCAGCCGGCGCGCAGCAGCATCGACGACAGCCAGCCGCCGCCGATGCTGCCGACCGTCGTCAGCGCATAGATGCACACGAGCGGCAGGCCGATATGCTGCATGTCCATCCCGCGCGACTCGTTCAGCCACTTCGGCAGCCAGAACAGGTAGAACCACCACACCGGATCGGTCAGGAACTTGCCGATCAGGAACGCCCACGTCTCGCGCTTGCGGATCAGCTCGCCCCAGCGCGGCGCGCCGGCGTCCGCGTTCGCCGCGTCGAGCGCTTCGGCTTCGTCGCGCGGCTCGTCGTATTCCGCGGCGAGCGCGCGCGTGTCGGCCGTGCGATACATCACCAGCCATACCGCGAGCCAGATGATGCCGATCGCGCCGATGATCACGAACGCCGCGCGCCATCCGTAGGCGACCGCGATCGCCGGAATGATCGCCGGTGCGAACACCGCGCCGATGTTCGCACCCGAGTTGAAGATGCCCGTCGCGAGCGCGCGTTCGCGGCGCGGAAACCATTCCGCCGTCGTCTTGATCGCGGCCGGGAAGTTGCCGCCCTCGCCGATCCCGAGCAGCGCGCGCACGGCCGCGAAACCCATCACCGAGCCGACCGCCGCGTGCAGCATCGCGGCGATGCTCCACACCAGCATCGCGACCGCATACGAGATGCGCGTGCCGAGCCAGTCGACGATGCGCCCGAAGCCGAGCAGCCCGATCGCATAGAACGCCGAGAACGCCATCACGATGCGGCCGTACTGCACCTGGCTCCAGCCGATGTCGTGCTGGAGCATCGGCGCGAGCAGGCCGAGGATCTGGCGATCCATGTAGTTGATGACGGTCGCGAAAAACAGCAGCGCGCAGACGGTCCAGCGGTAGCGGCTGGCGGCGGCCCGCACGGCGCCGACGACGGCAGATTGCATGAATGTCTCCGATGCGCGGTCGCGCCCGTCGCGCCGCATGTCGATGCCTGTTCGTGACCGGCGACGGGCGCCGGGGCGGGCCGCGGCCGGCCCGTTGCGTGGTGCGGCCGCTTGCCCGTCAAGTTCTGGAAAACGTTTTTCAAAGCATAGGCCGCCCGGCGGTGCCCTGTCAGTCCGGGATTTCGATGAGTCATCTCAATTTGAGGCGCGCAAAAAGAGACGACTGTTTCGCAGAATGGCAGTAACCGTTTTTCCGCTGATTTTCCCGGCGGAAAACAGGGCCATGAATAGCGCGATGACGCGCACCGGCATGCCGATGCACATGTCCGATTCCGGCCAGAATCGCAGCCGCCGATGGTTTACAGTCGTTGCATGCGCCTCGATCCCGACATCTGCTACGACGCCCTGCTTTCGCGGAACCGCCGCTTCGACGGCTGGTTCTTCGTCGGCGTGTCGACGACGGGCGTGTATTGCCGCCCCGTTTGTCCGGTGAAGCCGCCGAAGGCGCAGAACTGCAGCTATTACCCGACCGCCGCCGCCGCTGAGAAAGCCGGCTTCCGGCCGTGCATGCGGTGCCGGCCCGAGCTTGCCCCGGGCCACGGCTTGCTCGACCTGTCCGGCAATCTCGCCGACGCCGCGGCGGCGCTGATCGAGAATGGCTTCCTGAACGAGCACGGCATCGATGCGCTCGCGCGGCGAGTCGGGGTGACCGAGCGTCACTTGCGAAGGATCTTCGCCGCGCAGTTCGGCGTGTCGACGGTCGAATTCGCGCAGACGCAGCGGCTGTTGATGGCGAAACGGCTGCTGACCGATACCGCGCTGCCGGTGGCCGTCGTCGCGTCGACCGCCGGGTTCGGCAGCGTGCGGCGCTTCAACGACTTGTTCCGGCAACGCTACGGCCTCAATCCGCTGCGCGTGCGCAAGGGTGCCGGCGCAGCCGCCGGCGGCGACATGACGTTTCCGCTGCCGTACCGGCCGCCGTTCGCATGGGGCGAGCTGATGCGCTTTCTCGCGCAGCGGCAGATCGTCGGCGTCGAGCGGATCGATGCGCATGGCTACGCGCGCGCCGTCGCGCTGCCGAATGGCGAGCGCAACGGGCAGGTGACCGGCTGGCTGTCCGTTACGCACGTGCCGCAGCGGTTCGCACTCGCCGTCACCGTGTCGCCCGCGCTGACGCCCGTCGTGCCGGCCGTGCTCGCGCGCGTGCGGCGCCTCTTCGATCTCGACAGCCGCCCCGACGTGATCGATGCGCATCTCGGCGAACTCGCCGACGGCACGCCGGGCCTGCGCGTGCCCGGCGCGTTCGACGGGCTCGAGATCGCGGTCCGGGCAATCGCGGGTGAACACCTGGCGGCGACGGACGGCGGTGCCGCGCTCGCGCGAGTGGCGGAACGCTTCGGAATGCCGATATCGGCTGACGGCGCGCCGCCCGGCCTCACGCACGCGTTGCCTGCCGCCGACACGCTGGCGGATACGCCGCCGGCGGCGCTGGAAGCAATCGGCGTGACGCGCGCTGCGGCGCATGCCATCGTGTCGCTGGCACGCGCGGTTGCCGACGGCACGCTCGTGCTCGAACCGATGGCGCCGCTCGATGCGACCCTCGCCGCGCTGCGCGCGCTGCCGGGCTTCGACGAACGCGCGGTGCAGTACGTCGCGATGCGCGCGATGGCGTGGCCGAATGCGTTCCCCGCCGACGAAGCGTGGTTTGCCCGACGTGCCGCCAATGCCGAGCGCCCGCGCATCGCATCATCCGAGCCGCACGCGGCACGGTGGGCGCCGTGGCGCGCGTATGCCGCACTGCATGTGTGGCGGCTTCAAGGAGAAGTGTTGCGATGACTCCCGCTCATCTGATCGCGAGCCCACTGGGCGACATCGCCATCCGCATCGAGGACGATGCGCTGACTGGCCTGTTCTTCGTCGGCCAGAAATACTATCCGTCGCTTGCGATCGCGCCCGATGCGAACGCCGACGCGCGCAACGCGTCGCCGCTCGCGCGCAAGGTCGCCGAAGAAGTCGCCGAGTATTTCACCGGCACGCGCGAGACGTTCACCGTGCCGATTCACCTGCGCGGCACCGCGTTTCAACGCAGCGTGTGGAAGCAACTGCTCGCGATTCCGTTCGGCGAACTCGTGTCGTATGGCGACATCACCGAACGTGTCGGGTTGCCGATGAGCGCTGCGCGTGCGGTGGGCGGTGCGGTCGGCCGCAATCCGGTGTCGATCATGGTGCCGTGCCATCGCGTGATCGGCGCGTCGGGCAGCTTGACCGGGTATGCGGGCGGGATCGAACGGAAGCGCGCGTTGCTGTCGCTCGAAGGTGCCGGGTTTCAGCGCGGCGAGCGCCATGCGATGCAGCAGTCGCTCGCGTTCTGATTGAACGGCGGCGCGTGCCGGTCTGCGACCAGCAGGCACTCGTGGCCGCGGACATGGTCGGGGCCCCTGGCGGTCGCGTGATGAGGCGAGCGCCGCGATGCGGTCACGCGCGCTTGCGCATCGCATGCGCGACTCGCGCGTTTGCCTCGAACTTCGCGCGATGCGTCGAGAAGAACGTCCGCACGTTGCGCACGTTCGACGCGCCGGTGAACAGCCGCCGCGCGAATTCGTCGTATTCGGCGACGTCGGCCAGATCGGCCACCACCACGAAATCCGGCCCCGGCGACACGCGATAGCACTGCGTGACCGACGGCTCAGCACATACGTACGCTTCGAACGCGTCGTAGTCCTCGGCCGTCTGCCGGTCGAGGCTGATTTCGATCAACGCCGTGACGGCCGTGCCGATCGCGACCGGATCGAGCACCGCGACCTGGCGGCGGATTACTCCCGCTTCCGTCAGCCGGCGCACGCGGCGCATGCAGGTCGGCGGCGACGACAGCGCGCGCTCCGCCAGTTGCAGGTTCGACACCGATGCGTCGTGCTGCAGGATCGCGAGAATGCGCAGGTCGAGATCGTCGAGTGTGATGCCGGCCATCGGCAGCTCCTTCCGGTCAATGTGTGAAATTTTATTTCAACATGATAACCGATCGCCCCAGTGTTTCATTTATTGCATAATTTTGAAATTTAATTCCATTGGCGCACCTCTACCATCGCTGTCACGGATTCAGACAGGACATTTACGGAGCGCGATATGTGTGGAATTGTCGGGGCGGTTGCCCAACGGGACATCCTGCCGAACCTCGTCGACGGGCTGAAGCGGCTCGAATACCGCGGCTACGACTCGTGCGGTGTCGTCGTCTATCGCGACCGTGCGCTGGCACGCGCGCGCAGCGTCGACCGCGTCGCTAATCTGCAGCGCGAGATCGCCGAGCATGGGTTGTCGGGCTACACCGGCATCGCGCATACGCGCTGGGCGACACACGGCGCGCCCGTCACGCTCAATGCGCATCCGCACTTCTCGCCGAGCGACGAGAACGCGCGCATCGCGCTGTCGCACAACGGGATCATCGAGAACTGCGATCAGCTGCGCGCGGAACTGCAGGCGCACGGCTACGTGTTCGCGAGCCAGACCGACAGCGAGGCGATCGCGCACCTGATCGATCATCTGTACGACGGCGACCTGTTCGATGCGGTGCGCCGCGCGGTCGCGCGACTGCGCGGCAGCTACGCGATCGCGGTGATGTGCCGCGACGAGCCGCACCGGATCGTCGGTGCGCGCGACGGGATGCCGCTCGTCGTCGGTGTCGGCGATGGCGAAAACTTCCTCGCGTCGGATGCGATCGCGTTGTCGGGCATCACCGATCGCATCGCCTACCTCGAGAACGGCGACGTCGCGGACGTTCAACTGCATCGCTACTGGATCGTCGATGCGACCGGCCAGCGTGTCGAGCGCGCGGTGCAGCGGGTGGCCGCGCATAGCGGCGCGGCCGACCTCGGGTCGTATCGCTACTACATGCAGAAGGAGATTTTCGAGCAGCCGCAGGCGGTGGCCGATACGCTGCTCGACGTCGGGTCGATCATGCCGGAGCTGTTCGGCGACGGCGCGTGGCGCGTGTTCAACGACGTCGATTCGGTGTTGCTGCTCGCATGCGGCGGCAGCTATCACGCGGCGCTGACCGCGAAGTACTGGATCGAGAGCATCGCGAAGTTGCCGGTAGGCGTCGAGATCGCGAGCGAGTTTCGGTATCGCGACAGCGTGGCGAATCCGCGTACGCTGGTTGTCGCGGTGTCGCAGAGCGGCGAGACGGCTGATGTGCTCGGTGCGGTGCATGTCGCGAAGCAGCGCGGGATGATGCATACGCTCGCGATCTGCAATGTCGCGACCAGTGCGCTGATGCGCGAATGCGCGCTGCAGTTCGTCACGCGGGCGGGAATCGAGATCGGCGTGGCTTCGACGAAGGCTTTTACGACGCAGCTCGTTGCGTTGTTCCTGCTGACGCTGTCACTGGCACAGGTGCGCGGGCGGTTGAGCGATGACGAGGAGAAGGAGCACTTGCGTGCGCTGCGGCATCTGCCCGATGCGATGTCGAAGGTGCTTGCGCTTGAGCCGCAGATCATGGGCTGGTCGGAGATGCTCGCGCGACGCGACAACATGCTGTTTCTCGGGCGCGGGATGCATTATCCGACCGCACTCGAAGGCGCGCTGAAGATGAAGGAGATTTCTTATATTCATGCGGAGGCTTATCCGGCCGGGGAGTTGAAGCATGGGCCGCTGGCGTTGGTCAGTAATGAAATGCCCGTTATCGCGGTGGCGCCGAATGATGTGCTTCTGGAGAAGCTCAAGTCGAACATGCATGAAGTCAGTGCGCGGAACGGCAGGCTTTTTGTTTTCGCGGATGTGGACTGTGGGTTGGTGCCGAGTGATGGCATCGAGGTGATTCGGCTCAATGAGTACTACGGGCCGCTGTCGCCGATTCTGCATACGCTGCCGATGCAGTTGCTCGCTTATCACGCTGCGTTGGCTCGGGGGACGGATATTGATAAGCCCAGGAATCTGGCTAAGTCGGTGACGGTGGAGTGAGGATTGGTGGGGCTCTTTTCTGCTGGCGGGACGTATCCGGGGAGCCGTCGTCATCGGCCCCTTGACCACCGGGTCGAGCAGTTCCTTGGGCAGTTCAGGCACCGTCGTTGCGAAGGGACCTATCCGTGATTTCGTGGGCGAGGCATATCATGAGGTGTAAAAGTCATGGATATGCCGATGAAGAAGAAAAGGCAAACTGTAGCGCGTCAGGCAGCGGCCCGCGGGCCGCTGCCTGAACTGCCCAAGGAACTGCTGGACCAACTGGTCAAGGGGCCGATGACGCCGACCGAAGTGCAGGACCTGATGCTGGCGTTCAACAAAGCGATCATCGAACGCGCAATGGGCGCCGAGATGAATCTGCATCTGGGCTACCCGTCGGGCCAGCCCAAGCCGGCCGGGCAAGCCAACGAGCGCAACGGCGCCAGCGGCAAGACGGTCATCACCGATCGTGGTCCGGTTCGGGTCGAAGTCCCCCGCGATCGCGACGGCAGCTTCGAACCGATCCTGATTCCCAAGCATGAGCGCCGCTTCACCGGCTTCGACGAACGTATCATCGCGATGTACGCCCGCGGCATGAGCGTGCGGGAGATTCAAGCGTTTCTGGCCGAGAGCTACGGCACCGAGGTGTCTGCCGACTTCATCAGCTCGGTCACCGACGAGGTGATGGCCGAGGCGCTGAGCTGGCAAAGCCGCCCGCTTGAGACGATGTATCCGGTGGTGTTCTTCGATGCGCTGCGGGTCAAGATCCGCGACGACGGCGTGGTCAGCAACAAGGCCGTCTATCTGGCCTTGGGCATCCAGGCCGACGGCCAGCGCGACGTGCTGGGCCTCTGGATCGAGCAAACCGAGGGCGCCAAGTTCTGGCTCAAGGTGTTCAACGAACTGAAGACGCGCGGCTGCCAGGACATCCTGATCGCCGTGGTCGATGGCCTGAAGGGGCTCACCGAGGCCATCAGCGCGGCCTATCCGCGGACCACCGTTCAGACCTGCATCGTGCATCTGATCCGCAACAGCCTCGAATACGCCAGCTACAAGGACCGTAAGGTGCTCGCCGCAGCGCTGCGCCCGATCTACGCGGCTGCCAGCGAAGAGGCGGCGCGGCAGGCGCTGCAAGACTTCGCCGACGGCCCTTGGGGCGCGAAGTACCCGACGATCGTGCAGTCGTGGCAACGCGCGTGGGAGCACGTCGTGCCGTTCTACGTGTTTCCGCCGGAGATTCGACGGGTCGTGTACACCACGAACGCGATAGAAAGTTTGAATATGCAGTTGCGCAAGATCATCAAGACCCGTGGTCACTTCCCCAATGACGAGGCGGCCATCAAGCTGCTCTGGCTGGCGCTGCGCAACGTACTGGCCAAAACCGTGCGGACTGCGTTCGACTGGAAATCAGCGATGAACCAGTTTGCTATCCTGTTCGGAGAGCGATTTATGAAGGCGCGCGGATAACGCGTTGTTCAACCGCCTCACCCACAAAAATGCGGACAGGTTCTTGCGAAGTCACCGACCTGTCCGCCAGCAACTTGAAAAACCCTACTTCGACAACCGCAACTTCCTCGCCACCACGACCCCGCTCGACGGGCTCACCAGCGAGATCGCATCGACATCCATGTGCAACGTAGAGACCGTGGTCGTAATATCCGTCGGCTCATCAATACTCGGCTCGGCATGCTCGGTTTCTTCCGTCAGATAAGGCCGCACCAGCCGTCCGGAGAAAACGAGCGCGAAATCGCCATGCGTTTGCGCATACACAGCGGGCGAAACCCGCATCCCGCTCCGAACGGTAGTCTTCTTGCCGTGCCCCGACTCGAGCTCGATGATGTCGATCTGCTGGATATACCCCTTCGCCTTCGCTTCGGGCGCAACCACGAGCCCTCGCCCTCGCCGCCCCGTGATGACCTTTCTGAGCAGAATGCCCGTGCGGTCGTTGCGCTCTGCGTCAAACAGATCGACATCGACCGTCAACAGTTGCCGCTTCGATTGGTACCTCACGCCGTACTGCACCGGCACCACGAACGTCACGTCGCGATCCAGATCGACGGCTGCCAGCTCGGGATTCGGCTCATGCCGGACGACACCGCCGGAAACCAGACCACGGACCCGAGCAGTCAACGAAGGCGTGCTGGCGCTGATGTGCAGCTTCTTCAGCGCATCGCGAATGGCAACCGGGTCGTCGCCGACAATCGGGCGGGCAGATGACGTATCGTGATCGACGACTGGCGCAACGCGCGCCGTGCCGTCGACAGCCTCCTGAGCATGCGCAGCGAACGGCGCCAGCATCACCGCCAGCGCGACGGCGCACACCAACTTGGAACGGCGCAGCCTGGATTTCCGGTGCAACACGGTGAGCTCCTGATTCTCTTGCAGATCGGTCAACGACGAGCACTATAGGGTGGAATGATCGACAACGCATCCAGTGTGCAAAATTTCGCAGACGGCGCCCCCGCCCGCCCGGAATTCGTGCCCCTTATCCCTGTCGATCTTCCCGCCGATACTCCGCAGGCGCCTTCCCCACCAGCTTCCGAAAATCGCGCGTGAAATGCGCCTGATCGAAGTATCCCAACGACTGAGCGAGTTCGGCGAGATCGACCGTCTCGCCGCCCGCGAGCTTGTCGGCGGCCTCATGCAATCGATATCGACAGATCACCCACTTCGGCGTCACACCCACATAGTTCGAAAACAGCTGCTGCAGCGTGCGCTCGCTCGACCCTGCACGCTCGGCGAGATCACGCACGTGCGTGAGCCCGAGATCCTGCTGCAGCATCTGCAAGATCGCATGAATGCGCTCGACCTGCGGATCGGGCGGCGGCAGCACGCGCATCAGCAGCGCTTCCGCGGCGGCCACCATTCCGGCGTCATCCGCGGCGCCGAGCACCGCGTCTTCGGCTTCGGCATCGTCGCAGTCGAGCAGCGTCGACACCGGCAGCACCTTGTCGGTCATCAAATGTACGGGCTTGCCGAAAAACGCCCGAAACGCGCCCGGCCGGAACCGCAATCCGAGCACGCGCCCCGCACCTGCCAGCGTCGTCTCGAACGCGCCGGACACCACCCCGAAGATCCCCGTCTGCCGCCGATCGAACACGAGGTTCACGCACGGATACGGCAGCGTGCGCTGCACAAACGGCGGCTGGTCGCGCAGATCCCATTCGACGACCCAGTGGTGATCGAGCACGCCGGCCAGTTCGGCGCGCGGGTGGTAGCGATTCAGGCGGAAGCGCTGATTGAAGGCTTTCGGGCCGACGACGCCCTTGGGCGTGCCGGTCACGTTACGCAAGTCGGCCATGCTGACGAACCGTTGAGGTGACTGCGTGATGATGCACCGCCACAGCGGGTTTTTCCAAGACGGCGGCGCCCAACCGTCCTACATTTGAATTCCCGTCCACGACCGCACACGCCGGAGCCCGCGATGCCGCAAGACCGTCACCTTACTCTCTTCCACTCCCCGCGCAGCCGATCGGCCGGCGTGCGCATGCTGCTCGAGGAGTTGGGCGCCGACTATGAACTTCACACATTCGATCTCACGACCGGTAAACACCACGAAGCCGATTACCTCGCGATCAATCCGATGGGCAAGGTTCCCGCGCTGCGTCACGGCGACGTGATCGTCACCGAGCAGGCGGCCGTCTACCTGTACGCGGCGGAACTGTATCCGGAAGCCGGCCTGTCGCCGGCGCCGGGCGATGCGCTGCGCGGACCGTATCTGCGCTGGATGACGTTCTATGGCTCCTGCCTCGAGCCGGCCGTCGTCGACCGCTCGATGAATCGCCCGCCTGCCGCTTACTCGACGTCGCCGTACGGCGACTTCGATACCGTCGTCAACACGATCAATGCGCAACTGGCCAAGGGGCCCTATCTGCTAGGCGAGCGCTTCACGGCGGCGGACATCCTGTGGGGCGCGGCGCTGAACTGGATCACGATGTTCAAACTGATGCCAGAGACGCCCGTCGTGCGCGCCTACATCGACCGCATCCTGGCGCGTCCGGCCGTCCAGCGGGCGCAGGCGGCGGACGCAGCGCTGGCGGCAGAGCTGGACAAGGCCAAAGAGGCAGCAGCGGCAAGGCAATAGTTGGAATGGTGGCAGGTCCGGACGCAAATGCCGCCTGCCGCCGCGCGCGCACCGGCAACGCGGCGCGCCGCCCCTGTTGGGGAAACACGGTCCGCGCCGAACGACGACGCAGACCGTTTCCGCGAACGGAAGCAACGCGCAGAGCCTTTGCGCGTCAAAACATCGTATGCACGCCGATCCGCGCGACGGCCTGACTCGCTGAACTCGACGCGCCGTTCGCATCGAGTACACCGTTGATCTGCGCGTTCGCGCCGCTGTTCGCGCGTTGATAATCGGCGGACACGTACACCATCGTCCGCTTCGACAACAGGTATTGCAGCGCGACGCTGACCTGATGCGCATGGTTGTCGTTCACGGCTTCGTTGCCCTTCATGTACATGTACTTCGCGCCGAGAAAGACGTCCGGCCGGATGCGCCAGACGCCGCCCGCTTCGGCCATCCACACGCCGGCGTCGTTGAACGAGTTGTGGACAGTGGTCAGCAGCGCCTTCGCTGTCACCGCGCCGAAGTCGTAGTGCATGCCGACGCCCCAGTTGCGCACACTCGTCGACGGCGTCCCGGGCGCGGAACCGTACTTCTCGTTCGTATAGGCCGCGCCGATGCCGAATCCGCCGACGTCGTAGTTCAATCCCGCACTCACGGTGTTGTTCGCACCGACGGAACCGGCCACGCCGCCGAACGCATACATCACGCCGCCGGAAAACCCGCCGATCGTCGGCGAACTGTATTTGACGGAATTCGCGACCGGTTTGCTGCCCGCGGTGCGATCCCAGTCGAACGCGCCGGTCGGATTGTTCGGCAGCGCCAGCCGCTGGAACGGCCCGTTCCTGAACCCGTACAGCCCCGTGATGTCCATCGAGATCGCGTTCCCTTTCGCGAACAGCGCATCCACCATGAAGTCGTACTGATTCCCGAGCCGGACGCTGCCGAGCCGGTCGCTCTCGATGCCGACGTAAGCGTTGCGCGCGAAGATGCCCGTGCCGATGATGCTGCCGTTCGCCATCGAGAACTGATTCACGAGCGCGAACGTCGCGCGATATCCGCCGCCGAGATCTTCCGTGCCGCGCAGGCCGAACAGGTTCGGTGTAAAGATGCCGTCGTCGAACTTGACGTTCTTCCCGCCGCCCTCGTTGCTGACATACGAAATGCCGCTGTCGATCAGACCGAACAGCGTCACGCTGCTTTGCGCGTACGCGCCCGGCGCGATGGCGAGCATCGCGAGTACACCAAACCTGAGTTTCATTGTGTCTCCGTCTTTTTTGGAAATTTGAGCGAGCGTCCGCTGCTTCATGGGGACTCGCCCGATGCGTCTCGAAACAACACCTTCCCCCGCCCGGATCAGGTCCGATTCAGGCCGGCACATCTGAATTTAGTTAGCGATACTGATTCAACGACACGGAGAAGATCACGCCGATTGCCGATTTCATCGAACCCGACGCGACTACCCGAGCGACCGATTCAAGCGTTTCGACAAATCACCCACGCGGCCGAATCCACTTCGACCGCGACCGCTTCGAGTCCGGCACCCGAACACGGTCCGTCGATACACACCCCATCGTCGAACCGGAACAACGCACTGTGATGCGCACACATCAGCACCTGCGACCGATAGCAGGACACGTTGCCCGGCACGAAATCGAGCGGAACCGAGAAGTGCGGGCAGCGGTTCACATACGCCCACACCTGCTCCCCGCGTCGCACGACGATCAACGGTCGGCCGATGCATGCTTCGTCGACGACCCGTGCGCCACCGTCAGGCACCTCGGCGAAGCGGCACAGTTGCGTCGCGCCCATGCTCACACTCTCCGCTCGGGGTTGCCGAGGCTCCAGTCCCACGGACGCACTTCCACCCGCGAGAACAGCCCTTCCTTCACATACGGATCGTTGCCGACGAACCGCATCACGGCATCGATGTCGTCGGCCTCGATCACGAGCAGCGTGCCGTTCATCGCATCGCCCTGCGGATCGAGTGTCGGGCCGCCGAGCCGCACGTACACGCCATGCTGAGCCGCCGAGCGCAGATAGCTGCGATGCGTGGAACGCACGCGGTCGCGCACGTCGCGCATCCCCGGCTGGTCCGTCGCGAACACCGCAAAGAATCGGGCCATGTCGGTCAACTCCGGTCGAGCACGAAGTCGTACGTCGCTTCGCGGTACGCACCGCTCAGCCCGAACCGGCGCGCGAGTTCATCGCCTGCGTCACGCGGACGATACGCGACCATCAGCGACGGCTTCACGCCGAACACGGCATCGGATCGCAGGTATTCGTCTTCCTCGTCGAACAGATGCGTGACAAGCTTGCGATAGCCCGGCGCGTCGATCATGAAGTGCAGATGCGCGGGCCGCCACGGATGCCGCCCGGTCGCGTCGAGCATCGTGCCGACCGGGCCGTCGGTCGGAATCGGGTAGCTGACCGGCAGAATCGTCGTGATCGCATAGCGGCCTTCGGCATCGGTCCGGTAGCGGCCGCGCAGGTTGCCGTGCGGCTGTTCCTTGTCCTGTCCGGAATACATGCCGTTGTCGGCGGTCTGCCACACATCGAGCACGGCGTCCGGCACCGGCGCACCGTCGACGGTCAGCACGCGGCCATGCACGAGCACCGGCGTGCCGGGCGTGAACGCCATGTTCTCGCCATACGCGCGCTCGGGCATGCCTTCGATGTAGAACGGACCGAACACGGTCGTTTCCGTCGCGCCGGTCGCAAAACGATGGTTGATCGCATCGACCAGCATCGACACGCCCAGCGTGTCCGACAGCAGGATGAACTCCTGCCGCACGACGTCGTCGCACATCTGTCCGGTTTCGGTCAGGAAGCGGATCGCGGCCATCCACTCGGCCTCGGTCAGTTCCGTTTCGCGGACGAACGCATGCAGGTGCCGCACGAGGCTCTGCATCAGCACGCGCAAGCGCGGGTTCGGCGTACCGTCGAAGCTCGCGACGACCTGCTCGGTCAGCCGCGTATCGCCGTCATGATGATCATTCGTCACGTTCGTCTCCTTTGATCCGGGCAGCCGCTCACTGCGGCGCGCGCCCTTCCCACGCATGCTGAAGCAATTCGCGGATCGGCGCGCGTTCGACCGCGCGCGGGTTCGCATACGGATTCCGGCATGCGAGGTCGGCGGCCTCGTCGAGGCCCGCTTCGGGCATCCCGATGTCGGCGAGCGCGGCGGACAAGCCAAGCTGCCGGTTCAGCTCGAACAACAGCGGGCCGGCTTCGGCCGCGTCGTTACCGCCCAGCGCCCGCGCGACACGTCGCAGCGCGTCGGGCGCCGCCGCATGGTTGTAGTGCGCGGTATGCGGCAACATCGCGGCGTGCGTCTGCGCGTGCGGCAGGTTGAAGGTGCCGCCGAGCGTATGACAGAGCTTGTGATGCAACGCCATGCCGACGGCGCCCAGGCACGTGCCGGCCAGCCATGCGCCGTACAGTGCGCGGCTGCGCATCTCGCGATCGTCGGGCGCGCGCACGATCGCGGGCAGCGCTTCGCCGAGCGCTCGAATCGATTCCTCCGCCATCAGGCTGATCACCGGGTTCGCATCTTCCGCGTACAGCGCTTCGACCGCGTGCGCCATCGCATTGACGCCGGACGCGGCCGAGATACCCGGCGACAGCGACAGCGTCAGCGACGGATCGTAGAGCACCGTACGCGGCAGCACGCGCGCGTCGCGCCCGGTGCGCTTCAACCGCCCTTCCGTGAGCCCGTAGATCGGCGTCATCTCCGAGCCCGCGTACGTGGTCGGCACGGCGAGGATCGGCAGCGACGATTCGAGCGCGATCGCCTTGCCGAGCCCGATCGTCGAGCCGCCGCCGATCGCGATGCAGCAGTCCGCGCCCAGCTCGGCGGCCATCTCGCGCGCCGCACGCGCGACTTCGACCGGCACGTGCATCACGGCCTGCGCGCACACGCCGGCCGCACGCTCGCCGAGCACGCCACGGACGCGTTCCGCGAGCGGCTGCTGCTCGGGCGTCGACAGGATCAGCGCCCGCTGCGCGCCGAGCGCGGTCAGTTCGTCCGGCAGCCGTTCGAGCGCGCCCCATTCGAACACGACGCGCGAAGGCGTTCCCTGGTAGACGAAGCGCTCCATCGCATCCTCAACGCTTGAAGTGCGGCGGCACGTTGCCGTCGACGTTGACCCACACCGAGCGCGCTTCCGTGTAGTCGTGCATCGCCTCGAAACCCATCTCGCGGCCGTAGCCCGACTTGCCGATGCCGCCGAACGGGCTGCCCGGGTTCACGCGCTTGTAGCAGTTGATCCAGCACATGCCCGCGTCGATCTTCGACGCCATCCGGTGCGCGCGCGACAGATCGTTGGTCCACAAGCCGCTGCCGAGCCCGTATTCGGTCGCGTTGGCGATCGACAGCGCTTCGTCGTCGCTGCCGAAGCGCAGCACGGTGACGAACGGCCCGAACACTTCCTCCTGTGCGACGCGATCGGCGGCGCTCTTCGCTTCGATGACGGTCGGACGCACGTAGTAGCCGTTCGCGAGCGCGGCCTCCTGCGGCGCGCTGCCGCCCGCGAGCACGCGGCCGCCCTGCTCGCGCGCGACGTCGACGAAGGACAGTACGCGGTCGAGGTGCTGCTTCGACGTCAGCGGGCCCATCTCGGTGTCCGGGTCCAGCGGGTTGCCGATGCGGATCGACGAAGCCAGCGACACGAAGCGCTCGAGGAATTCGTCCGCGACACGTTCATGCAGCACGAGACGCGAACCCGCGATGCACGCCTGCCCCTGGTTGTGGAAGATCGCCCAGGCCGCGCCGTTGATGGCGGCATCGAGATTCGCGTCGTCGAACACGATGTTCGCGCCCTTGCCGCCGAGTTCCAGCTGCACGCGCTTCAGGTTGCCCTGCGACGCTTCGACGATCCGGCGGCCCGTCGCGGTCGAACCGGTGAACGCGATCTTGCCGACGCCGGGATGTTCGGCGAGCCGCTGGCCGGCCGTATGTCCATAGCCGGGAACGATATTGACGACGCCTGCAGGGAAACCGACCTCGGCCATCAGTTCGACGATCCGCAGCGTCGACAGCGGCGTGATCTCCGACGGCTTGAGCACGACCGTGTTGCCCGCGGCCAGTGCCGGGCCCATCTTCCAGCTGGTGAACATCAGCGGGAAATTCCACGGCACGATCTGGCCGACGACGCCGATCGGTGCACGCTGCACGTAGTTCAGGAAGCCGGTTTCGACGGGAATCACCGAGCCTTGCAGCTTGTCGGCCATCCCGCCGAAGTAGCGAAAGCAGCCGGCCGTGCGCGGCACGTCGAGCGCGCGCGAATCGCGGATCGGATGACCGGTGTCGAGCGATTCGAGCTGCGCGAGTTCCTCGGCATTGGCTTCGATCGCATCGGCAAGACGCAGCAGCAGCCGGCCGCGTTCGGCTGCCGGCAGCGCCGACCATTTCGGAAACGCACGGGTCGCGGCTTCGACTGCCAGGTCCACGTCCGCCGCGGTGGCAGCCGCGATCTTCGTGATCGGCGAGCCGTCGTGCGGATTGAGCACGTCGATCGTGCCTCGGTCGACGGCGTCGACGAAGCGACCGTCGATGAAGAGTTGGGTTTGCATGAATCGTCCTCGGTTTTTTGCTGAAGCGCGGCTTAGAACGCGATCGGATACGGCGCAAGCTCGCCGCTCTCGTATCGCTGCGGCAGATCCGGCGTCGCGTTTTCCCAGACCAGCAGCATCGAACGCTTCGTCGAGTAGCCCTGGTGCCGGATGTCGGCCGGCATCGCGCAGATGTCGCCGGCGCGCATCGTGATCCGCGCGCGCGGCGCACCGGTGTTCTTGTCGCCGATGTCCCACACGATTTCGTCGGACAGTTGCAGGAACCATTCGACGCGGTCGTTGCCATGGAACACCGGCAGGATGAATTCCTCGGTCGTCGGGCAGAACAGGCTGCGCCCGCACACGGACGTGACCGACGGATTCCACGTCACGTCCGAGCGCGACAGGTACTTGAACAGGTTGAACGCGTGCAGTTCGCCTTCGAAGCCGGGCTTCGCGTGCACTTCCGGCTCGTCCTGGCCGACGTCGACAAACGCGCGGTTGACCGGCAGCTCGCCGCGCAGCGGCGAGTCGCCTTCGAGGCCCGGCATGCGGCGCGTCGCGATGCGCGTGCGCTCGATCGCCGCGCCGTTCTCGCCGTGCTTGCGGCCGAACGCGCTGCCCGTCTCTTCCGGCGCCGCGAACGGATCGAAGCCTTCGTTGGTCCAGTCGTGCAGCATCGCCTTGAAGGTCGCCATGATCGTCGGCGTGTCGAACGTCTCGGTGTAGTCGACGCCGGCTTCCTTCAGGATGCCGTTGAACGTACCCGCATACACGTCGACCTTGCCGTAGTGATTGCGCGTGCCGAACACGTGATCGAAGTTCACCCAGCCGTAGAAGAAACCCCACGCGACGTCGCGCATCATCGCGCGCAGGAACGCGTCCGCGGGGATCGCATGCGTGCGGGTCTGCCCTTTCGCGGGCCAGCTGATCTTCACGAAGTACTCGTCGCGCTGGAACGCGAATTCGCCGAGCCGGAAGCGGCGGTAACCGGTGACGGCATCGGCTTCCGTGGCCTGTACCAGATCGGCGGCGAAGCCTGCGGAAAGATCGAGGGTCTCGAGGGTGGCCATAACGTGTCTCCAGGGATATTTGAATGGGGCGGTCGGGTGGGTCAGTGCACGCAGATGTCGGCCCACTTCTCGACGGACAGCTCGCCGAGCACGGTCTGCACGAGCGCGACGCCCGGCTTGCTCGCGGCGAACCGGTATGCGCAGCCGGCCGGCAGCAGCGCCTGGTGCCCCTTGCGCAGCACGACGTAGCCCATCTCGCGGCCCGCCGGCTGCATGCCGGCGCGCACGGTGCCGCGGCCGGTGGTCGGCGGGTTGTCGAGCTTGATGAATTCGACGCGGACTTCGCCATCCATCTGGATCGCGAACTCGTCGTGCGCACACGCGAACCACGGCGACTGGCCGTCGGTGCGCAGCACTTCGATCACGTATTCGAGGTTCTTGCCGGCGACGACTTTCTCGTACGGCGCCGACTTCGATGCGACGTCGAAGATGTTGGAGAACGCGTAGTGCTTCGCGCTGCCGCTGGTGATTTCGATCTCGCCGCGGGTGTAGCCGTCGAGCGAACCAAAGACGGTGTGGAATGCCGTGTCGGTCATTGCTGTCTCCTGAGTTGAACCGCTTGTTGGATTCAACTTTAGGGGCGGCGGCGCGCGTCAACAAGGCAACGGACCGCGACTACGGCATTTGCGTTTCGCGAATAATCGCCGCGCTCAGCGGACCCAGCCGCGCTCCAGCAGCGGACGGTCCCACGGCGATTCGTCGCCGATGTATTCGACGAGGAATTCGACCAGCGCCTTGACCTTCAGCGCCTGTCGCTGCGTTGCGGGATAGACGGCCGCGAAGCTCAGCGGCGCGATCTGGAAGTCGGTGAGAATGGGGACCAGCCGGCCCGCGACGAGCGCGTCGCTCGCGACCAGCGTCGGCAGGCAGACGACGCCGCCGCCCGTCAGCGCGTACTCGCGCAGCAGGTGCACGGAGTTCGAGCGGATCATGCCGGGCAGCTCCATCTCGACGACTTCGTCGCCGCGTGTGAGCGTCCAGCGATTGCGTGATGGATAACCCGAATACAGCGCCGTGGTGTGCTGCAGCAATTCGCGCGGATGTTGTGGCGCACCATGCGCGTCGAGGTACGCGGGCGACGCGCAGAAGAGCCGCCGCACCACGAACAGGCGCCGCTCGATCAGCGACTCGGAAATCGGCGGGAAGATCTGGAACGCGATGTCGAACCCTTCTTCGACAGGGTCCACGACACGGTCATTGACGATGATGTCGAGCTGGATGCCCGGATAGCGGCGATTGAATTCGGCGAGCGGCACGCCGAAGTGATCGAGCGCGAAACCGGGCAGCATCTGGATGCGCAGCCGTCCGGTCGGTGTCGCGCGCAGTTCGCGCATCTGGTCGGTCAGCTCGTTCACGCGCCCGACCACCTCGGCGCATTCGCGGTAGAAGGTCTCGCCGACTTCGGACAACCGAACGTGGCGCGTGCTGCGATGGAACAGCGGCGCGTTGACGAACTTCTCCAGCTGCTGGATGCGGTTCGTCACGACCGAACTGGTGACCCCAAGCTGCCGGGCCGCTTCCGCGAAACTGCTCGCCTCCGCGACCCTGACGAATGCTTCGATGCTCAGAAACCGGTCCATACCGCGCCCTTCCCGAAAGCGAAACAGGCAGTCTAACCGCAGCCGCCGGCCGGTTGGGTCATGCGAAAGGCGTCAGTCTGTCACCTGACGGGTGTCAATCGTGCCGAGCGCCTGCGGCACGTCACGGCTGCTTGCCGGCCGTCAGCTCGGGGTGCACGCCCACGCGCCGCTGCAGCACGGCCGGCGCGGTTTCGCGCAGCAGCATGCTGACCACGATGCCGAGCAGCACCGCGCCCATCGGCAGCCACAGAATGTTCTGGATGCCGAAGTGCGCGGCGACGTAGCCGCCCATCGCCGGCGCGATGCCGCCGCCGAAGATTTCGCCGCAGCCGACCACCACGCCGATCGACGTCGACACGAGGCCGACCGGCGCGGCTTCGGTCGCAACCGGGCCCGACAGCAGCGACACCAGCCCGAGCGTGAAGAACGACGCGACGAACAGCACGATGAACAGCGTGACGGGTTGCGGGCCGAGGCCGCGGAAGATGTAGAGCATCACGGCCGTGCCGGCAAAGCCGACGATGCTCGCGAGGCGGCGGCCGACCAGGTCGGACAGCCCCGGCAACCCGAACTGCCCGAGAAAGCCGCCGAAGCCGATTGCCGACACGACGAGCCCCATCTTCTGCGTGCCGAGCGACAGGTAGTCGGTCAGGTACAGCGGCAGCAGCGCGCCGAGCACGAACACGCCCGTCATCGCGCAACACAATGCGGCCATCGCGACGAGGATGTTGCGGCTCTTGAGCACGTGGCCGAGCGACGCCGGCGCGTGTTCCGACACGACCTCCTTCGCGCGCTTCGGTTCTCGGATCACGAAGAACATGATCGCGCCGAGGATCAGCCCGGGAATCGCGACGAGCGCGAACACCCAGCGCCACGACACGAACTCGAGCAGTTGCGTCGCGATGATCGGTGACAGCGCAAGCCCGAACAGCGCGAAGCCGCTTTGCTGCAGCCCGAGGTTCAGGCCGCGCCGCCGCGGATGCGACGCGTCGGCGGTCGCCGCGAAGCTGGTCGGGCAGAACGAGCCTTCGGCGACACCCATCAGCCCGCGAATCGCGATCAGGCCGAGCAGCCCGCCCGCGAGCCCCGAGAAGCCCGACAGCAGCGAGAACGCGACGATCGCCGGAATCAGCACCTTGCGGCGGCCGATCTTGTCGGAAATGCCGCCCATCAGCGCCGCGAAGATGCCCCACGACAGCCCGAGCACGCCGATGCAGTTGCCGACGTCCTGCGCGGTCAGGTTGAGGTCCTTCATGATCGACGGGAACAGCGGCGCGATGAGCCAGCGGTCGAGGCCGACCAGCCCGAAACCGAGCGCCAGCAGCGTGACCGCCTTCCACTCGTACGCGGTATCCCACTCGTTTGCTTTCATGTCTGTCTCCGTGGAGCTGGTCAGCCTGCGCGCGCCGGAGCGTCCGTGCATGAGCCAGGTCCGTTGTCTTGGATGTGCGATGCGACGCGAGTCGCGGGGAAATGGCGGCCGCCTTCCGGTTGCAGGCGTCGAATTCAATCAGCCGACGCCCGAACGATAGGGGTGCGAATGCGGATCGGGTATCGAACAACCGGCGAACGCGCCATTCGCGAAATGCAAATAATCGGACGCGCGCTGCGCGGGCCGTCAGCGGACAGCGCGCGACGGGCTTCGACAGCACCGGAATGGCGCCGATGCCTGGGTCACCGGGGGAATCCCTCATAGACATCGGCCGATCGCCACAGGGGTCCATCCGGCCACGACAGGATTTAATTTTCCATAAGGCAACACGAAGGGAATATTCTTCCACTCGGCACCCGACGCTCAGCGCATTTTGGATCCATTTTCCCCGCTTCCCCTCGTATCATTTCTCCCGTCACGAAGAGAAAGAACCAGAGAAGGACATGAGCGATACCACCCCGCTGCACTACCTCGACTACGCAGCCACGACGCCTGCGGATCCCCGCGTGATCGAAGCGATGACCGCCTGCCTCGGCGCCGACGGCATCTTCGGCAATCCCGCGTCGAGTTCGCACGCCGCCGGCCGCCTCGCGAAGGAAAAGGTCGAGCACGCGCGCGCGCAGGTTGCCGCGCTGATCGGCGCGGATGCCGATGAAATCGTCTGGACGTCGGGCGCCACCGAATCGAACAACCTCGCGCTGAAAGGCTATGCGGAAACCGCGACCGACAAGCGCCACCTGATCACGAGCCGCATCGAACACAAGGCGATCCTCGACACGGTGGCAAACCTCGCCAAGCGCGGAATGACGGCGACCTGCCTGTCGCCCACCGCCGACGGCGAAATCACCGTCGATGCGGTGGCCGCGGCGATCGGCCCCGATACGGGCCTCGTATCGCTGATGCTCGTCAACAACGAGCTCGGCACGCTGACCGACATCGCCGCAATTTCGCGCATCGTGCACGCGGCCGGCGCGCTGCTGCACGTCGACGCCGCGCAGGCGCTCGGCAAGACGCCGATCGACGTGCGCGCGCTCGGCATCGACCTGCTGTCGATGTCCGCGCACAAGGTCTACGGTCCGAAGGGTATCGGCGCGCTGTTCGTGCGCCGCGACATTGCCGATCGCATCGCGCCGCAGATTCACGGCGGCGGCCATGAGCGCGGCCTGCGCTCGGGCACGCTCGCGACGCATCAGATCGTCGGGATGGGCACCGCGTGCGAACTGGCCGCCGACAAGCTCGAGCGCGAGAGCGCACGCATCGCGGCACTCAGCGCGCGCCTGAAGGACGCGCTGCTCGCGCTCGGCGACATCACGCACAACGCCGCAGCCGCACGCCGCATTCCGCACACGTTGAGCCTCACGGTCAATGCGCCGGGCTTCTTCCCGTTCATGCTCGGCGATTCGCTCGCCGTGTCGTCGACCTCCGCATGCAATTCGACGAGTGGCGCACCGTCGCACGTGCTGACCGCGATCGGGCTCGATGCGGAAACGGCCGGCCGCACGGTGCGCATCAGCTTCGGCCGCTTCACGACGGAGCAGGACGTCGACTTCGCGATCGCGTGTTTCGAACGCGCGCTCGAGCAATGCCGTGCTTCGGCCGCGACCGGGTTCACGGCATCGCGGCAGATCACACCGGCGGAGCTGAAGGCGATTCGCAACGCGGGCTTTCGCGCGGTGATCTGCAATCGGCCGGACGGCGAAAGCGCCGATCAGCCGTCGTTCGACGAGATCGCCGCCGCGGCACGCGAGCTCGGCCTCGACGCGCGTTATCTGCCGGTCGAGCGCGACCGGATCGGCGACGCGGAAGTCGATGCGTTCGGCGCGCTGGTCGATGAACTGCCGAAGCCGGTGCTCGCGTATTGCCGAAGCGGGAGCCGATCGGGGATGCTGTGGAATCGGCTGACCGCGCGGCGCGCGGTGACGCTTTGAGTCCAACGCCAACGTAACGGAACACCCCCCGCGCGCTCCCGGCGTCGATCCGTCCGGCATTCCGCCTCACGATACGATCGATGCCGCGTCAGGAGCGCGCCCTTCTTCCCGCGCCCGCATGTCGACATGCATGGCGCATCCGCGATTCCTCCTGGTTTCTTACAAACCACAAGCCGCCACACCGTGCCCCCGAACGGTGCACGCACCAGAAGTTTCGTCACATTGCCGAAATCCGATATCGCCGCGAGATTTGGCTTCATACCGTTCCCGTATCGGACCGGCAAGCGGCCGTCATCTCCGCATGACGCCGCGTGCCGCCGACGAATTCCAGGAGCGGGCCGCCGGATGGGCCCGGGGCAGCGATGACGGTCCTGCCGCGCAGGACATTCGTGATGGAGCAAACAAACATGGATGCGAAACTCCAGCCTGATTCAGGCACCGACAGTGACGTGAGCCTTCTCCACAAGATGGGATACGCGCAGGAGCTGTCGAGACGCATGAGCGGCTTCTCGAACTTCGCGGTGTCGTTTTCGGTGATCTGCATCCTGTCGGGCGGCATCACCGCGTTCCAGCTCGCGTTTTCCGCGGCCGGCGGCGCATCGATCGGCCTCGGCTGGCCGCTCGGCTCGCTGTTCGCGCTGATCGTCGCGGTGTCGATGTCGCAGATCGCGTCGGCGTTCCCGACCGCCGGCGGCCTCTATCACTGGGGCGCGATCCTCGGCGGCAAGAAGTGGGGGTGGATGACGGCGTGGCTGAACCTGATCGGCCTGATCTTCGTGATCGCGGCGATCAACTTCGGCACCTACGATCCATTCTTCAAGACGCTGATCGCGCCGATGTTCGGCGTCAGCCCCGACAGCCTGACCTGGTGGCACCAGACCGCGTTCATCGCGTTCATCACGATCTCGCAGGCAATCCTGAACGCACGCGGAATCAGGATCGCGAGCAAGATCACGGACCTGTCCGGCTACCTGATCTTCGTCGTGACGATCGCGCTGGTCGTGTCGCTGCTGGTGTACTCGCCGGTCGCGTTCGATCTGCATCGGCTCGTCACCTTCACGAACTTCACCGGCGTCGACGGCGGCGCATGGCCGAAACAGACCACGCCGCTCGCGTTCCTGTCCGGCCTGCTGCTGGTGACCTACACGATCACGGGCTTCGATGCGTCCGCGCACACGTCGGAAGAGACGCACGATGCAGCGAAGAACGTGCCGCGCGGGATCATCGGCTCCGTGTTCTGGTCCGCGGTGTTCGGCTACGTGATGGTGTGCGCGTTCGTGCTGGTGATGCCGGACCTGACCGCCGCGATGAAGCAGGGCACCGGCTTCTTCGAGGCGATCCTCGCGCCGATTCCGAAGACGCTGCGCATCAGCCTCGAACTCGCGATGTTCTTCATCAACTACGTGTGCGGGCTCGCCGCGATCATGTCGACGTCGCGGATGATGTACGCGTTTGCGCGCGACGGCGGGCTGCCGGCATCGAAGCTGCTGCGCAGCGTGAACCACAACCATCGGACGCCCGGCCCGGCGATCTGGACGTGCGCGGTGCTCGCGATCGTCGTCACGCTGTACGGCGACGCGTTCTCGGTGCTGAGCGCCGGCAGCGCCGTGTTCCTGTTCATCTCGTATGCAATGCCGATCGGCTCCGGGATGCTGGCCGAAGGGCGCACGTGGACCGAAAAGGGCCCGTTCCAGCTCGGCATCTGGTCGAAGCCGTGCGCGTTTCTCGCACTGGTGGGCGCATGCGTGCTCGCGTATGTCGGCATCCAGCCGCCGAACGAAAAGGTGCTTTACGTGCTCGTCGCGTTCGTGGTCGTGCTGATGGTCATCTGGTACGGCTTCGGCGTGCGCAAGTCGTTCGCGGGGCCGCCGGTGCTGAAGGACACGCGCAACGACGAACGCATTCGCGAACTGGAGGCGAACGTCGATCCGACGGTGTGACGCGACCTTCGCTTGAACACAGCGCAAAAAATCCGGCTCGCGTGATGATGCGAGCCGGATTTTTTTATATCGCTTCGGAGTTCATAAGGTTCAACCGCGCAGGCGGTTGAACCCGACCAAATCCGGTTGCCGCTTCTTGGCCGACTTCTTAGCCATAGACCGGGAAACGCTTGGTCAGCTCCGCGACCAGACCGCGCACGCGCTCGATCGTCGCCGCATCTTCCGGCGCTTCGAGCACGTCGGCGATCAGGTTGCCGACCTGCTCCGCTTCCGCCGGGCCGAAACCGCGCGTCGTCATCGCCGGCGAACCCAGGCGGATGCCGCTCGTCACGAACGGCTTTTCCGGATCGTTCGGGATCGCGTTCTTGTTCACCGTGATGTGCGCCGCACCGAGCGCCGCCTCAGCTGCCTTGCCCGTGATGTGCTTCGCGCGCAGGTCCACCAGCATCACGTGGCTTTCCGTGCGGCCCGACACGATGCGCAGCCCGCGCTTGACCAGCGTTTCAGCCAGCACGCGTGCGTTCTCGACCACCTTCTGCTGATATTCCTTGAACTCCGGCGACAGCGCTTCCTTGAACGCCACGGCCTTCGCCGCGATCACGTGCATCAGCGGGCCGCCCTGGATGCCCGGGAAGATCGCCGAGTTGATCGGCTTCTCGTACTCGGCTTTCATCAGGATCACGCCGCCGCGCGGGCCGCGCAGGCTCTTGTGCGTCGTCGTCGTCACGAAGTCGGCATGCGGCACCGGGTTCGGATACACGCCTGCCGCGATTAGCCCCGCGTAGTGCGCCATGTCGACCATCAGGTATGCGCCGACCGACTTCGCGATCTTCGCGAGACGCTCGAAATCGATCTTCAGCGCGAACGCCGACGCGCCCGCGACGATCAGCTTCGGCTTGTGTTCGTTCGCGAGCTTCTCGGCCGCGTCGTAGTCGATGTCTTCGTTCTCGTTCAGGCCGTAGCTGACGACGTTGAACCACTTGCCCGACATGTTCACCGGCGAGCCGTGCGTCAGGTGGCCGCCGTGCGCGAGGCTCAGCCCCATGATCGTGTCGCCCGGCTTGAGCATCGCGAAGAACACGCCCTGGTTCGCCTGCGAACCGGAGTTCGGCTGCACGTTCGCCGCTTCCGCGCCGAACAGCTGCTTCACGCGGTCGATCGCCAGTTGCTCGACCACGTCGACGTATTCGCAGCCGCCGTAGTAGCGCTTGCCCGGATACCCTTCCGCGTACTTGTTCGTGAGCTGCGAGCCCTGTGCAGCCATCACGGCCGGACTCGTGTAGTTTTCCGACGCGATCAGCTCGATGTGATCTTCCTGCCGGCGGTTCTCGTCCTGAATGGCAGTCCAGAGTTCCGGATCGACGTTGGCGACGGTGCTGGTAGAGCGATTGAACATGATGATTGATCAAAAGAGAGTGATGGATTGACCCTGGTAGGCCGGACTTGCCCGGACCCGCGAAGCCGGGCGCCGCACCGGCGCCCGATGACGTCGACAACCATGCCGCCCCGCGATGCCGGCTGAACGGTTATTCGCCATTGCCATTCCAGCAGACGCAAATTCGTTCAGATAGAAGGATTACGACATTCCGCTAGGACGCATCGCGCGGCGCCCAGGCAAAAAAAATCGAAGGTCCGCATCGCTGCGGAACCTTCGATGGAACCGGCCGTTCCTGGAGAGGGCACGCCCGGCCGGCGGCTTCTTGCGAATATCGGGGCCTAAACCGCCGAGAAGCAGTTGTCGACGAACAGATGGGTGCCGTTGACGAAGCTCGATTCGTCAGACGCAAGGAACAGCGCAGCCGCGGCCACTTCCGACGGCTCGCACAGCCGGCCTTGCTGCACTGCAATGGCCGCTTCGGTCGCGTCCACGCCCATCGCCTGCAGATCCTTCAGCTCGCGCATCCCGTGCGGCGTGCGGATGAACCCGGGCGCGAGCGCGTTGCAGCGGATGCCGCGGTCGCGATACTCGACGGCGATCGCCCGCGCGAACATGTGGCACGCGCCCTTGGTCGCGTCGTACAGCACTTCGCCCGGCGTCGCGCAGACGGCCGAGATCGACGACGTGCAGACGATGCTGCCGCGCCCCTTCTCCAGCATCTGCGGCAGCACGGCCTTGGTCATCAGGAACATGCTCTTCACGTTCACGCCCATCAGCCAGTCCCATTCCGACTCGTCGATGTCGAGGAACGGCTTCACGATCAGCGTGCCCGCATGATTGAACAGGATGTCCGCGTTGCCGTAGTGCCTGCGGGCCGCGTCGACCGCGTTCTGCACGTCCGCCTGCTTCGACACGTCGGCACCGAGGCCGATCGCCTGCAAGCCGGCGTCGCGCAGCCGCGACGCGAGCGTTTCGGCCGCATCGCCGTCGCGGTCGATGATCGCCACCTTCGCGCCCTGCGCGGCGAACAGCTCCGATGCAGCGCCGCCGCATCCGCCCGCGCCGCCGCTCACGATGGCGACCTTGCCGGCCAGCCGGCCGTCGATCTTCACGTTCATGCGTTGTTCTCCAGTGTGGTTCGTTCGGACCGCTGACTGCTCAGCTGAACAGCGTCCGAAGATGATCGTTGAGAAAATAGCCTTCGGGATCCACGCTGCGGCGGAGTGCGCGGAACGCTTCGGCCTTCGGGAACCAGCGGTCCACGTCGTCGCGGTTCGTGAAGTGCAGCTTGCCCCAGTGCGGCCGCGAGCCGTAATCGCGCAAGATGTCGTCGACATCCTTCAGGAACGGCCAGTAGTCGACGCCGTTCGGACCGCCCGAGCACGAGATCGTCACGCTGTCCTGATGGTTGAACGGGCTGATCCACGCGGGGTCGCCCTTCGTGAACCGATATTCGACCGGGAAGATGCAGTCGCGGTGCTTCGTGAGGATCAACTCGCGCACGCGGCGCAGCGCCTCCTTGCCGTGTTCGGCCGGCACCGCGTATTCGAGCTCGTGGAAGTTCGCGACGTAGTCGATCGCATAGACTTCGGCGCTGTACGCGATCTTCTCGTGCTCGCCTTCGCGGAACGTGCGTTCGTCGGTGACGTCCATCACCTTGATCTCGCACACGTCGTAGTCCTTCTTCGAGTTCGACACCTTCGCGGTATCGGGCAGGCAGTACAGGTGGCGGCTTTCGGACGTCGGACACCAGAAGAACCCGAAATGCCGGTGGTTCGCCGCAAGGTCGTCGTACTGGTCCATCAGCGCTTCGAAGTCCTCGCGCCACACGCGGTCGTGCAGCCAGAACGCGTCGGTCACCTGCAGCGTCAGTTCCGACACCACGCCGAACATGCCGATGTTCACCTGCGTCGCATGCAGCAGGTCGAGGTCGCGCTTGTCGCTCACTTCCATGATCGAGCCGTCGGGGCGAACGATGCGCATCCCGACCACCTGCGACGACAGGTTGCTCAACGTCGTCCCCGTGCCGTGCGTGCCGGTGGCGAGCGCGCCGGCGATCGCCTGCGAATCGATGTCGCCCTGGTTGACCAGCGAGAAGCCGATCTCCTTCAGATGACGCGTCACCGCATTGATCCGCGTGCCGGCCTTCACCGTCACGCGCTTTTGTCGCTCGTCGACCGCGACGATGCCCTGATAGTCGTGCAACGACAGCAGCAGGCCGCTCGTCGCGACGATGGGCGTGAACGAATGGCCCGAGCCCGCGCAGCGGACGTTCTTGCCCGCGCGCGTCGCCGCGTGCACGAGTTCGGCGATCTCCGCCTCGCTGACGGGCGACGCCATGTGCGCGGCGACGCACGACTGATTGCCGACCCAGTTCCGCCAGAATCCGCCACGTGGAAGCTCCATCGACGTCTCTCCAGAAGTGCGCCGGCCGTCCTGCGCCGGCAGCGATGTTCGGTTCGGCCGGCAACGCGGCGGGATGCCCGGCGCCGGCGCGATACGTTGCGCTCCGTTGGTGCAAAGGTATGTCGCCGGATGGTTTTCCACTATCGGATTTCGGCAAGCGAGGGTTTTCCACCGGCGGTGGGGCGCCAGGCTTTTTGACCGGCTTGCCGAGCGGCTACAATGAATCGACCCGGCCAGCCCCTTCCCGACCCCGATGACGCCGTCTGCCGATCCGAGCGATTTTTCTGGCGCTCCGCCGTTCGCGCGAGCGGTGGCGTTCTGCGCATTCACCGACGTCGAGGAACAGGCGCGGATCTTCGACGGCTGGGACCTCAACTACACGCAGATTTCGGGCGGCCTGTTTCATGGTTCGTCGTCGATCGTGTCGCTCGGCGGCATCCGGCTGCTGGTCGAGGATCTCGACAAGGTGATCCTGCAGCAGGGCGCGGTGCCGTCGGACCGCATCGCGGTGGCCGTGCCGCTGGAACTCGAAGGCCATGCGCGCATGTGCGGGGAGAAGAGCAGCCGCGACAGCCTGCACGTGTTTTCGAGCCTGCCCGTATTCGAGTTCTACTCGCCGGAACGGCATCTGCTGGTCAATGTCGAGATCGAGCCCGACAAGCTGTCGACGGAAACGATGCGCACGCTGGCCGCGTCGCTGCGCGCACGCACCTTCGCGCCGCTGATTCCGATGACGACCGAGGTCGCGGACCGCCTGCGCGACCTGCTGCGCTACACGATGGCCGCGGCCGCGAAAAGCACGCCGGTCGAGGACGTCACGACGCAGGACCGGATCGAACTGCTCGAACGAACCGTGCTGTATGCGATCTCCGAAGCGATGACCGTACCGCCGCAGGACGCGGACGCTGCCGGCGCGCGCCCGGCCACGACGAAGTACTGGTCGCTCGTCAACGCGGTGCAGGAGCGGCTGCAGGACGCCTCGACGTGCCCGCTGTCGATCGCCGAACTGTGCGTGCAGCTCGGCATCAGCCGGCGCACCGCGCAATACGCGTTCAACGACACGCTGAACCTGAATCCGATCGCGTACCTGCGCGCCGTCCGGCTGAATCACGTCCGCCGCGAACTGCGGCTCGGCGGGTCGGTGACCGCTGCCGCGACGAAATGGGGCTTCTGGCACCTGAGCAGTTTCGCGCAGGACTATCGCGCGATGTTCGGCGAGTTGCCGTCGGCGACGGCGCGGCGCTACGCGCACCGCGACGCGTGAATATCGTTCTCCTGCATGCGCAGCACGCGCGTGCGTCGCTGAACTTCGATGAAGAAAGCCGCGGCCGGACCTGCGCCGCGGCATGTCGAAGCAGGTCGCGGCCGGTGCCGGGCGGCCGGTACCCGCCCGGCACCGGCCGCGCCTGCCTGCACACGACCACGCTACGCCGTCACTCCTGCTGATCCTGCTGTTCCTGCTGCGCCTGCACCTGCCGCTGCTGGATGAACTGCCGCACGTCGCTCATCGTCACGCGACCGGTGTGCTTCGCATCGATCTCGTCGAAGTGCTTCGCGACGAACCCGAGCCCGCTGCTCTGCGCCTGCGCCTTCGTCACCGCCGCGCCGTTGCCAAGCACAGTGTTGCCGCCGAGCCGCGCATCGACGCGTTTCTGCGCCTGCTGCTGCAGCGTCGCGCCGGTCGACGGCAGCACCGGCGCCGCGCGGGTCGAAGGAAAGAATGGGCCGTCGACGCCATGCGCACCGTGCGGCAGCTTCACCGGCGCGACCGCCTGCGGCGGCAGTGCGTAGGCGCTGCTCATCGCGGCACCGACGACGATCAACGGAGACAGATGCCGCATCAAGTTGATTGGAGACATGATCGCTCGCATTCGATGGATGAATAGAGGGTTCCCTTTCACGACGCGTCCGCCGCTCACGGTGCCGCTGCCAGCGTCGTCGCGGCCGTCGCGCCTGGCGTGCTGCCGGTCGGCGTGCCGGCCGGGTTCTCGTCCGGCCACGGCGGCGGCAGCGTGCGCAGCGTCAGCGCGGTCGGAATCCGCCGGCCCTGATAGAAGAGCGTCAGGTCGCGCTTCATCTGCGGACGCGCGACGTCGTCCAGATACGTCATGTGCCCGCCCTGGAAGAAGTTCACCTGCAGCTTCGGATTCAGCCCCTTCACCGTCTGCAGACGCGCGAGCTGCTTCTCCGTGTTGAAGAACGGCGTCGCCAGATCGTGCAGGCCGTTCTCCGCGAGCACGTGGAGCTTCGGATTCAGCTGCAGCGCGCCGAGCAGATCGGGGATCGTGTCGGGCATCGGCTGGCCGTCATGCGAGAAGTCCCACACCTGGATGATGTTGTCGTTCAGCGGCAGGTAGGTCGCATTCGGCGCGGTGTAGCCGAGGTAGTCGGGCATCTGCGTCGCGAGCGCGTTCGTGAACGGCTGCGAGATCAGGATGTCCGACGGGTCGCCGTCCGTTTGCAGCCGCGGGTCCGAGTTCGGCAACGACACGCGTCCGTCGTAACGGCCGATCGTCGTGCCGGGCAACAGGCTCGTGCCGAACGGGTTCGCGTTGAAGTAGCCGCGCAGCGCCTGCAGCGTCAGGCTCGACGGCACCGACCACAGCTTCAGCGTCGCGTCGCTCGGGAACACCGGCGTGCCGAGCGCATCCGGAATGCCGAGCTGGCTCAGCACCCACGATTGCGAATACTTCTGCAGCTGGTTGTAGATCAGCGTCGTGAACAATTCGGTCTGCAGTGCATACAGATACTGATTGACCGGCGCCGGCGACACCTGGTTGAAATACTCGGCCACCGCCGCATAACCGGGCAGATAGCCGGCCACGGTATCGGTGTCGAGCAGCAGCCCTTCGGTCGATTGCGTGATCGCCACCGCCTCCACCGCATCCGCGAAGTAGTTGAGGATCGACGACTGCAGCACGATCCCGGTCAGATGCACGCCGGCCGATTCGAGTGCGAGCGCGAGCATGTCGGTCCGTGGCGTGCCGTACGATTCGCCGTACAGGTAGATCGGCGACGTGCCGCGGCCGTTCACGTTCAGGTAGCGCTGGATGAAGTCGCGCATGATGTTCACGTCCGCATCCGAACCCCAGTATTTCTGGTTCGTGTTCGGCAGCACGGCTTCCGACAGGCCGGTTCCGGGCGGATCGATGAACACGAGGTCGGTCGTGTCGATCAGGCTTTCCGCGTTGTCGACGAGCGGATAGTTCGGCCAGTTGTTGCCGAACAGCGGATCGGGCGTCGCGACGCGCGTCGGCGCGAACGAGCCGAGCCGCAGCCAGATCGACGACGAACCGGGGCCGCCGTTATAGACGAACGTGACAGGCCGCGGCTTGCCGTTGGTGCTCGGCGCGGTGTACGCGACGTACGACATCGACGCCTCCGCATTGCCGTTCGCGTCCTGTGCGGTCAGATGGCCGGTGGTCGTCGTGTAGTTGACCGTCGTGCCGCCGGACTTCCACTGGTAATGCATCACCGCTGCCTTCTCGGACACCTGCGCGGGCGCGAGACCGTCGGTCGCGTTCATCGAATACGCGACGGGGTCGACGTAAGGCTGGTTCGCCGCGGGCGTGGGGTTGGCGGCCGCCTGTTGCGCGCTGGCCTGCTGGCTCGCGGTGGCCTGCGCAAGACTCGACGCGGCGACCGACGACGAATCGTCGCCGCCGCAGCTCGCGAGCGCGATTGCCATCGCGGTCAATGCGCCTAGCCCGGCCAGCCGGCCGCGACGTTCGCGGCGGCTGCCGGTCCTGCTCCTGTCTGGTTTCATCTCTGTCCTTCGTGTTGGGTCGGATACCGTTTCACAGAGGCCGCCACCGCCGGCGAAAAACGCGCAGGCGCACCCGCCACTCGCGTTGCACGGTCGGCAGACGGCGATCGGGGATTGGACTTCTTCGAGAGACTGAACTTGATACAGACACAGCAAACTGCTGGCGGAGAATGATGCGAGAACGCCGCCCCCTTGCAGTTCTGACGACTTTTGTATTACCAAAATTTACGACATGACAAAAATAGGCGGTGCTGCGCCGCGTTGTCAAAGATCATTCCGATATTAAAAAAGCGCCGATGATGCGACTGGAAAGCAGTGTCTGGATTTTGAAAGAAAATACGATTGTTCGCGTTTTCGGTCCGGCACGAGGCGTTTCGTATCGGATGCTGCCGCTGTGGCGCTTATTGCTCGCTTATTTACGGGAACGAGTGCCGCACGGGCAAATGCCTTCAAATCGACAGGATTTTTCTTTCATTTTAATTAATCGCTCTCCCGATCGATTAGCGATTAGCGCGAATCGCCGAATAAACTCGCCGTCGTCCATAAAATACCGACTCGACTGGTTTTCGGGATAATCGACGGAATTATTTACACGACATCGGAACGAATACGCGAGCCGCGCGAAATGCGCATTGATGGCTGCTACGCCGGTATTCGCAATGAACACGCGACGATTCGTGCCGCGCAATCCAGACCGGGTTGCGGCGATCGCGAATCGGGCGCGCGATGCATGCAGAGGAAAGGAGCCGCGTGAGCAAGCGGCGGCACCGCTGCTCACCCGCCGGCATGCGGCAAGCGCCGCACGCCGTACTTCACATGCTCGAGTCGGCCGCGCTCAGCGCCCGCCGCCCGGCAGCGCGATATCGATCAGCACCGGATCGTGATCCGACGAACGGTACGCATCCGGCGCGTAGTACGTCTTCTGCTGCTCGGCCGACTTGTACGCGAGCGTGTACTGCAGCGCGAGCGGTTCGTCCGCGTTGATGTGCCACTCGTGCACGGCCTTCACGTGCGATGCGAGCGGCAGCGACGCGAGCGCGTGATCGAGGTAGCCGGCTTCGCCGTTGTACACGTAGCTGTACGCGTTCGCGCCGATCCAGCGTGCCACGAGGTTGCGGTAGCCGCGCGATTCGAGCAGTCGGATCGGGTCTTCATGCGTGTAGCTGTTGAAGTCGCCGATCAGCAGCGTGCCCTGCCCCGCGACGCCCGTCGGCGTGCCCGCGAGCCAGTCGGCCAGCTTCGCGGCCGCACGCGTGCGCGTCGGGTTCCAGCAGCCCTGCCCGTCGCCCTGGTCGAGGTCGTCGTTCGCCGCGTCCGGGCAGTTCTTCGACTTCAGGTGGTTGACCGCGATCGTCAGCGCCTGCTTGCCGCCGACGCGGCGGAACGACTGCGCGAGCGGCTGGCGGTTCTTGTCGTCGATTGCGAGCGTCGACGCGCGGCCGACCGGCTCGACCGCACGGCTGTCGTAGATCATCGCGACCGCGATCGCATCGCCGCCGAGACGCGACGTGCCCGGATCGACCACGCGCCAGTGGCTGCCGAGCTTCGCCGCGAGCTGACGCACCGCGCTCAGCTCGCCGTAGCCGTTGTTCTGGATTTCCATCAGGCCGATCACGTCGGCGTTCAGCGCCTTCAGCGCGCTGACGATCTTCGCTTCCTGACGCTGGAATTCCTGGTAGGTCTTCGCGCCGCGATTGTTCGGGTCGTCGAAGCCGCCGCCGAGACCGTTGCCGTTGAAGTAGTTCAGCACGTTGAACGAGGCGACGCGCAGGTTCGATTTCGGATCGCGCGCCGGTGCGTTGGTGCGCGGGTTCGAACGCGTGTCGAATACCGGCGCGGCCGCGCCCGGCAGCGGCTGCACGCGCCACGCGCCGTAACGCACTTCGAGCACGCCTTCGACGTCGCGCACCGTGTAGCCCGAGCGCAGCGTGTTCGCGGCCGACAGTTCCGGCGCCGGATACGGGACGCTCGCCGGGTTCTGCTTGTTCGAACCGTCGTCGAGGATCAGCCGGTTGCGTGCGTTCGCATCGATCTGCGTCTGCGCCTGTGACGGCGGCACCACGCTCGTCGGCGTACGCAGGCGGCCGTTGCTCAGCATCACGCTGCCGTAGCGGCCGAGTTCGTAGTTTTCGGTGACGGTCAGCGTCTGCGGCAGGCGCACGCGCATCCCTTCATACGCGGCGAACGCAGCCGGGTTGTCGACCGGCAGCGTGAGCGTCGCCGGCGTGACCGTCTGGCCGTTCGCGCACACCGCGATCGCGCCCGCCAGCGTCAGTTGCGTCTGCCCGTATTTCTCCTCGATCTTGCCCGTCACGTGCACGAGATCGCCCGCCTTCGCACGCGCTTTCGGCGCGTAGACGAACAGCCCTTCCGACACGCCCGGCTGGTTGCGGCGCTGCGCGTCGGCCTGCTGCACGAAGAAGCCGCCGAAGCCGTCGGTGCCGCCGAAATCCGCGGTGACGACCGCTTCGATCGACACGTTCTGGCCGGCGAGCGGCGACGGCGCGCCCGGCCCCTGGATGTCGGCGATCGGTGTCGTGCTGCCGCCGCAGTTCGGGCTGACGGGGGCCGCCGTGGCGGCGAAGACCGGTGCGGCGAGCGTGGGAAGCAGCAATAGCGGGGCAAACAGGCGGATTGTCGAGCGCATGACGGGGAATCCCGGTTGTGAGGGTGGCGAAAGCTTAGCGGCGCTCGGTGACAGTTTTTGGTAAGCAAAAGACGGCGGTATGTAATTTGCTCGATTCGTTTGCTGAGCCGCCGTTCGCGTTCTCCCGGTGCGCCGGGTCGGCCTCGCGCGCGTTTCGCCGGCCGCGCGGCGCGCCGCCGCATCGCATCCCGAAGCACCGGTGCATCCGCTGCGGCGCCCGACGAGGTCGCGGCGGGTGCATGCTTGCCGAAAGCAGCCGCCTCGGCTAGACTGCCGTTCGTCTTTGGGGAGTAGCCTGCTTTCCTTCCCCGGAAAGCGAACGCGTCAACACACTCGGCCTGCGGCCGTGGCGCGTTCGGCCGAATCGGTCTGGCGAGACCATCGACGCATCGCGTCGTTCCTGGTCGGACGTCGGCAGATGCGTCATGGTTCGTCAACGTCCGACCACGGAGTCCCCATGTACCTCCTTGCATTCCCTTCCCGTTTCGCGAATCCGACGACCGCCCGCGCACGTGCCTGCGGAGGTGCCGCATGACGTTGATGCTCGTCGAACTGGCGTTCATGCTGCTCGTCATCCTGGTCGCCGCCGAACTCTTTACCAACGCGCTCGAACATCTCGGCGAACGGCTGAAGATCTCCGAAGGCGTGACCGGTTCGCTGTTCGCGGCCGTCGGCACCGCGCTGCCCGAAACGATGGTGCCGCTGCTCGCGCTCGCGGGCGGCACGTCGAACGCGGCGGTCAACGAGGAGATCGGCGTCGGCGCGATTCTCGGCGCGCCGCTGATGCTCGCGACGCTGACCACTTTCCTGATGACGCTCGCCGTGATCCGCACGCGCGGGCTGACCGGCGCGATCACGCCCGAGCGCACCGGCTTCGTGCGCGACCTGAACTGTTTCATCGCCGCGTTCGCGCTCGCCACGATCGCGATGTTCGTCCCGCATCACGTGTGGGCCGTGCGCGCGCTGCTCGCCGCGATGCTGGTCGGCATCTACGTGCTGTACGTCGTGCTGACGTTCCGCGCATCGACGCAGCTGGTCGACGCCGGACACGGCACCGAAGCGCCGCACGCGATGTTCCTGTCGCGCGTCGGGCTGCCGACCAACCTCGCGACGATTGCGCTGCAACTCGGGCTCGGCGTCGCGCTGCTCGTCGGCGGCGCGAAGGGCTTCATTCATGGCGTCGAAGGCGTGTCGCACCTGCTCGGCATCTCGGCGCTGCTGCTGTCGCTGATCATCGTGCCGATCGCGACGGAGTTGCCGGAGAAGGTCAACAGCGTGCTGTGGATCCGCCGCAAGAAGGACACGCTCGCGTTCGGCAACATCACCGGCGCGATGGTGTTCCAGGGCACGCTGCTGCCGGCGATCGGCATCATGCTGACGCCGTGGGAGCCGCGCCCCGAAGTGCTGACCGGCGTGATCATCACGCTCGCGGCGGCGGTCTGGCTGCGCGTCAACGCGCGTGCGCGCGGGCTGGCGATCTGGGCGCTGCTCGCGAACGGCGCCGGGTATGCCGGCTATCTGTTCGTGACGCTGACGCGCTGAGCGTCGCTATCCGTGCATCGAGTACGATCCGGCCACGAAAGCCGACCGGCCATGGCCGGTCGTCGATGCCATGCGCGAGTTCGGGCACCGTTGGCACTCGCGCTGCCCCGATAACCTCCCATCGAGAGAAACACCATGGAACTACATGCGACCGTCGGCGCGGCCACGTTCGACATCGACGACGATGAAAGTTGCGCGAACATCTACTGCCACGATGCGCAGCAGGACTATTGCTTCTCGCTGCTGCGCTTCCCGGACGAAGCGACGATCGAGGTGATGGTGCGCGACCAGCTCACCGCGCACGTGAAAGACATGTCGGTGCGCCTCACCGGCAACACGCTCGACGTCGAACTCGACGAGCGCACCGCCGCACGGCTCGACGGCAATACGCATTACGTGATCCATCTCGCGCCCGGCGAACACGATCCCGTCGTGCTGCGCGCCGCGCTGACGGAAATCTTCGACGGCAAGAGCGGGTATCGCGACGACAGTGCAGCTGCGTAAGCTGCCCCTGCCGATACGCGGACAACCGCGACAACGCCGCTCATGACACGCGCGTCGCGATTCCGCGTGTCGCGCGCCTTTCCCACATACTGAGCGCACGACATCCCATTAATAGGGATGCCTGCCCAGATGTTGACGCGCTTCGCTGCACGGCCCTAACGTTCGCCCAATGCCATTGGAGACGGCCGCCCCGCCACGCGGGCGCCGGCCGGCACAGAACCGAGGAGACGACCGTGACCCATTCCGCGTCGCGCACGCATGCCAACCCGCCGGAGCCGTCGCGTCCGCGCGCCGACACCGCACCCGATCCGACCGCTCGCACAACCGCCGCAGCAGCCGCATCCGCCGCGCCCGCGAGCCGCAAACGCCTGATCATCCTCGCACTGCTGTTCGTCACGGTCGTGATCAACTATCTCGACCGCAGCAACCTGTCGATCGCCGCGCCCGCACTGTTCAAGGAACTGAACATCGACCCGGTGCGCGCCGGCCTCGTGTTCTCCGCGTTCGGCTGGACCTATGCGCTGATGCAGATTCCCGGCGGCTGGCTCGTCGACAAGATCTCGCCGCGCGTGCTGTATGCGGGCGCGCTCGCATTATGGTCGGCCGCGACGCTGCTGCTGGGCTTCGCCGGCTCGTTCGTCGGGTTGACCGTGCTGCGGCTCGCGGTGGGCGCGCTCGAAGCGCCGGCCTATCCGATCAACAACCGCGTCGTCACCACGTGGTTCCCGACCCGCGAACGCGCGAGCGCGATCGGCGGCTACACGTCGGGCCAGTTCGTCGGCCTCGCGTTCCTCACGCCGGTGCTCGCATGGCTGCAGGTGCATCTCGGCTGGCACATGGTATTCGTCGCGACCGGCCTCGCCGGCATCGCATGGGCCGCGATCTGGTACGCGCTGTATCGCGAACCGCGCGCGTTCCGCGGCGTCAACTCAGCCGAGATCGCACTGATCCGCGACGGCGGCGGCCTCGTCGATCTCGAAGACCGCATCGCCGCGCGCACCGAACGCAAGCCGTCGACGTGGCGCGATCTCGGCGTCGTGCTCGGCCGGCGCAAGCTGTGGGGCATCTATCTCGGCCAGTTCGCGCTGAATTCGACGCTGTGGTTCTTCCTCACGTGGTTTCCGACCTACCTCGTCAAGTATCGCGGGATGGATTTCATCAAGTCGGGTTTTCTCGCGTCGCTGCCGTTTCTCGCGGCGTTCGTCGGCGTGCTGTGCTCGGGCGTGCTGTCGGACTGGCTGATGCGGCGCGGCGCATCGCAGGGCTTCGCGCGCAAGCTGCCGATCATCTCTGGGCTGCTGATCTCGACCTGCATCATCGGCGCGAACTACGTGACGTCCACCGGTTGGGTGATCGCGTTCATGACGATCGCATTCTTCGGCAACGGCTTCGCGTCGATCACGTGGTCGCTCGTGTCGGGCCTCGCGCCCGCGCGGCTCATCGGCCTCACCGGCGGCGTGTTCAACCTGATCGGCAACCTGTCCGCGATCGCGACGCCGATCGTGATCGGCCTGCTCGTCGACGGCGCCGACTTCTCGCGCGCGATCACGTACATCGCGGCGATGGCGCTCGCGGGCAGCCTGTCGTACGGGCTGCTGGTCGGCAAGGTCGAACGCATCGACGCGTGAACGTCACACGGCCGGCACGCGCTACGCGGCCAGCGCAACCGCCTTCACGTTGAACGCGTGCAGCAGGTCCGCGCAGAACGCATCGACGATCGGCTTGCCGTTCGCACTGCGCTTCATCGCGAGATGCAGCGGCACGTCGAAGCTGAACGTGTCGCGCCCGATGGCCTTCACGAGCCCGCGCTGCTCGAACGGCTCCGCGTAGTGCGCAGGCAGATAGCCGAGATGGCCACCGGACAGGATCAGGATCGTCGCGGCTTCGATGCTGTCCGCGCTCGCGGTCACGCGCCGCTCCGGCAGCGGATACTGCTCCTCCGGAACCGGATACGTGCGCCACACCCAGTCGTGTGCCTGCAGGTCGTCCGCCGACACCGGGCGCGACGCATGAAACAGCGGATGCCCGCGGCCGCAGTAGATCGTCTGCGCCTCGGTAAACAGCGGCGTGTAGTCGAGGCCCGGCACGCGATGCCAGAAATAGCCGATCGCGAGATCGAGCTGGTTGTTGACGAGGCTTTCCTCGAGCTCCTGCGGCGACGCGACCTTCATCGAGAACGTGACGGCCTGGTCGCGCTTGCGGAACGCGCCGATCGCATCGGCCAGACGCGCGTTCTCGACGAGCGGCGCCTGACCGATCAATCCGATCGACAGCGTGCCGACCAGCTTGCGGTCGATGTCGCGCACGCGTGCGACGAACTCGGACGTCGCGGCGACGAGCGTGCGCGCGGTGGCCGCGAACCGTTCGCCCTTCGACGTCAGCCGAAAGCCGCCGCGGCCGCGATCGCACAGCTTGAAGCCGACGCGCGCTTCGAGCGCGGAGAGCTGCGTGCTGATCGTCGATTGCCGCACGCCGAGCGACGCTTCGGCGGCAGTGATGCCGCGTGCATCGACGACGGCCAGAAAGACCCGGATGAGCCGGAGATCGAGATCGGTGGTATTCGAGAACATGCGTCAAGCCGCTGCGCGTTCGCGCGTTGTCGGGCCGGCACGACACCGGCCGGGTTCGCCGATGGACCAGACCGGACGCGCGCCGTCATCGGCAACGGCGCACGCCATACCCCGTCGTTCGTCAACGACGGCCGCTCACATCGGGAAGCCCATCGCCTTGATCCCGTTGATCCACGCGCGCTTCCAGCCGCCTTCGGCATCCGCGCCGTCGAACGCGTGGAACGTGATCTTCGCGGCGACCCAGCGCATCGGCTCGGGCGGAATGTAGCTCGGGCTCAAGTTCGCGATGTCGAGCTTGCGCTCCGGGCTGTCGCGATCGAACAGGATGTTCAGCCCCATGAACGCGCCGAACCGGCTCGCCGCGACGCCGAAGCCCGTATAGCCGGCGACGAACACGGCCTTGCCGCCGAGATAGCGCTTCGCGAACACCGAGCCGCGCGAGCAGTAGTCGATCGGGCCGCCCCACGCGTGCGAGAAACGCACGTCGCTCAGTTGCGGGAACGTGCGATAGAACGCTTCCGCGAGCCGGTAATAGGTTTCGCGCCGGCCGTCCTGATGCGGTTCGGGATCGCCGTCGAAGTGATAGCTGACCAGCCCGCCGAAGATGATGTTGTTGTGCTTCGTCAGCCGGAAATAGTTCAGCTGCGTGCGCGTGTCGTACACGCCCTGGCGGTTCTTCCAGCCGATCCGCGCGAGCTGCTCGTCGGTGAGCGGCTCGGTCGCGAGCACGTGGTCGCGCACCTGCATCACGCGTCGGTTGATGTCGGCAATGCCGACCTTCGCGGTGCCGCTGCCGAACACGACGCGCGGCGCGCGCACGCTGCCCTTCGGCGTCGTCACGCAGACCGTGCTGCCTTCGTCGGTCACGGTCGTGAGCGGCGTGTGCTCGTACAGCTTCACGCCGAGCTGCAGCGCCGCGCGCTTGAGCCCCCACGCGAGCTTCGCCGGATGCACGATGCCGCTGCGGTTGCGCGACCACAGCGCGCCCGCGAACAGCGGCGAATTCAGTTGCTCGAGCGTTTCGTCGCGATTCAGCAGCACGACGTCGTGCCCGTATTCGCGATGCAGGTCGTAGTCGCCCTTCAGGTGCGCGACGTGCTCGGGGTCCACCGCGACCGTCATCTCGCCGTTCCATTCGATGTCGGCGTCGATGTCGTAGCGCTTCAGCGTGTCCTCGAAGCCGTCGAGATTGCGGTGGCCGAATTCCTCGAGCTGCGCGATGTCGTTCGGGAACACGCGCACCGCGTTCGGCAGCCCGTGCATAACCGATGTCGAGATGATCCCGCCCGCGCGGCCCGACGCGCCGTGCGCGACCTTGCCGGCCTCGATCAGCACCACGTTCAGGTGCGGCATCTGTTCCTTCGCCTGCACCGCCGTCCACAACCCGGTGAAGCCGCCGCCCACGATCAGCAGGTCGGCCGTCGCGTCGCCGACGAGTGCCGGCTCCGGCGCCGGCGCGGCCGGGTTGTCGAGCCAGTACGGGAACAGCTTCGTGTTCGCGAGCGCGTCGGCAGCGCTCAGGGCGACCGGTGCGCGGCGCCCGGCCTGTGTGCGAGCCGGCGCGGCCTGTGTTGCTTCGTTGACTTCCATGTCCATGATCCCAGCCAGTTCGCCTGAAGGTGTGTACCGCACACCGCGATGCGTGCCGTCAGCGCAAACACGCCCAGCGTCGCTTGCGGTCGATCGGGCATGCGGAAGCCGCCGCGCATGCGCCGCGTCGATGCGGCGACGGCGCAATCGCTGCGGCGCAGCACATCACGACTTCTCGAGCAGCACGTAGAACTTCTTCGCGTCCTCGATCGTCTCCCAGCGGCCCGCGAAACCGGCCGGCAGCAGATAGCCCTGGCCCGGCGCGAATTCCTTGCGGTTGCCTTCGACGTCGGTCAGCGCGATGCGCCCTTCGACGAGCCACACGGCTTCATCGGCGGCGGTTGCCGGAAACTCCACCGAGCCGACCTTGCCTTCCCACCAGCCGACGAGGTAATTGCCGCTCTTGCCTTCGGCCGCGCGCCAGTCGCTTTCGTCCATCCCGAAGTCGAGCTTCGTGAATTCGCCAATGCCTGCGCCGAGCGGCAGGATGTCCTTGATCAGTTTGGTCATCTGAATCTTCATCTCTCGATTGAAAAAAGCAGAGACAAAGTTACTGATTTACACTGCGCCGGTATGCCCCCCTTGAGGGGGGACAAGCTGCGTTTTCCGGGCCGAACCGGTCGGCAGCACACCTGCCGGTATTTCCCCCTACTGACGTTCCACGCCGCAACCGATAGAATCGCGCCCGATTTTCGACCGGGGAACCGCATGCTGCTCAACGTGAACCCCTTCCACCGCGACACCGACCGTTTCAACGTATCGTTCAAGGCGCTGGGCGAGCTGATCGAGACGGTCGGCACGCCGCACTTCGTGCCGCGCCTCACGCAATTGCTGAACGAAGCCGTGCCGCTCGACGTCGCGCACGTCGAACGTTCGCGCGTCGACGGCTCGATGCCGACCGGCTACCGCTGCGAATGGATCGGCAGCAGCGGCATCGGCACCGCGACCGCCGACATCTCCGACGTGATGACGCTCTATTACGAGCGCTTTCTCGACAGCGACCCGCTGTTTGCGGGGCTGCGCGGCAAGACGGGCACGATGCTCGTCGTGCGCGACATCGCGGCGATCCCGCCCGGCGAATTCCGGCAGCGTATCTTCGACGATGTGCGTATCGGCCACGAATGCGTGCTCGCGCGCGGCACCCGCTACGCGCAGCATTCGATCGCGCTCGAACGCGGACGCGACCGCCCGCCGTTCACGCTCGCAGAGATGAACCGCTTTCGCAGCATCAGCGACGTGCTGTTCCCGCTGCTCGAACTGCACGCGTCGACCACCGCCGCGCGGCGCATCGCGCATCCGGCGCCCGAAGTGCATCCGCTCGCGCAGTTCGATGCGCGGATCGCGGCCGACGCCATCAAGCTGTCGAAGCGCGAATACGAAACCTGCAAGCACCTGATCTCCGGCAAGACCGTGCCGGAAACCGCCGACATCCTCGGCGTGCGCGTCGCGACGGCCGAGTCGTACGTGAAGCGCGCATTCGCGAAGCTCGGTGTGCGCACGAAGCGCGAGCTGGCCGCATGGGGTTCGGCCGCACCGGCGTTTCCGCCCGCCGCCGCACACGACGACGATGCCGGCGCGCCGCCCGCGATCGCCGAGTGACACGTCCACCCGCCGACGGTTGCGCCGAGTCGATGCGGCGGTGCCGCACGCATCGAGATCCGTCGATGTAAACGTTGCGACTTCGGAATCTTCCCGCTCGCCTTCTCCTCTACCATCGGCCGATCGCTTTTCACCCAAACGAGGAGACGGCCCCATGCACCGCGAACTGAACCAGCCGATGGGCGGCAACGAGATGCCGCGCTTCGGCGGCATTGCGACGATGATGCGTCTGCCGCAGGCCGCGACGACCGACGGCCTCGACGCGTGTTTCGTCGGCGTGCCGCTCGACCTCGGCACGTCGAACCGCTCGGGTTCGCGTTTCGGCCCGCGCCAGATCCGCACCGAGTCCGTGCTGCTGCGTCCTTACAACATGGCGACGCGCGCCGCGCCGTTCGACTCGCTGCAGGTCGCCGACATCGGCGACGTCGCGACCAATCCGTACGACCTGAAGGATTCGGTGCGCCGCATCGAGGAAGCGTACGACGAGATCGTCGCGAACGGCTGCCGGCCGATCACGCTCGGCGGCGACCACACGATCGCGTGGCCGATCCTGCGTGCGCTGCACAGGAAATACGGCAAGGTCGCGGTGGTCCACGTCGACGCGCACGCGGACGTCAACGACACGATGTTCGGCGAGAAGATCGCGCACGGCACGCCGTTTCGCCGCGCGGTCGAAGACGGCCTGCTGCAATGCGACAAGGTCACGCAGATCGGCCTGCGCGGCACCGGCTACCACGCGGACGATTTCGACTGGTGCCGCGAGCAGGGCTTCACCGTCGTGCAGGCGGAAGCGTGCTGGAACACGTCGCTCGCGCCGCTGATGGCGCAGGTGCGCGAACGCGTCGGCGACACGCCCGTCTATCTGAGCTTCGACATCGACGGTCTCGATCCGTCGTTCGCGCCCGGCACCGGCACGCCGGAAATCGGCGGGCTGTCGGTACAGCAGGGTCTCGAGATCATTCGCGGAATGAAGGGGCTGAACATCGTCGGCGCGGATCTCGTCGAAGTGTCGCCGCCGTACGATCCGACCGGCACCACCGCGCTCGTCGGTGCGAACCTCGCGTTCGAAATGCTCTGCGTGATGCCGGGCGTCAAGTACCGCTAATCGATCACCCGTCCGACAGGAACACCGTCATGTCCCCTTCCGAGCTTTCTCCTTCCGCCGCGACGCCCGTGCTGCCCGCCGCGCGCATCGGCGGCCAGCCATTGCGCACGCATTCCGACACAGCGCGCGCGCCGATCTTCGACGCGTCGACCGGCGAGACGATCGGCTGGCAGGAATTCGCGACGCCCTCGCACGTCGATGCCGCGGTCCGCGCCGCGCGCGGCGCATTCGCGGGCTGGCGCGACACGCCGGCCGCCGAGCGCGGCCGGCTGCTCGCGAAGGTCGCCGAGCGCGTCGAAGCCGAACGCGCACGCCTTGCCGCGTTGCAGATGCAGGTAAGCGGCAAGCCGCCGTTCGAGGCCGACGCCGACGTCGGCGACGTCGCTGCGACGTTCGCGTACTACGCGACGCTGTGCGAAGACGCCGCGCTGTTCGCGGCCGAACCGGTCGCGCTGCCGAGCGATGCGTTCGCGGCCGAGCGCTTCCACGATGCGGTCGGCGTCGCCGCGCTGATCGTGCCGTGGAACTTCCCGATGGTCACGACCGCGTGGAAGCTCGCGCCCGCGCTCGCGGCCGGCTGCACGGCCGTGCTGAAGCCGTCCGAACTGACGTCGCCGGCAGAGCATGCGCTGCTCGAGCTGATCGCGGAAGCCGGCGTGCCGGACGGCGTCGTCAACGTCGTCAACGGCGGCGCCGACGTCGGCGCGGCGCTGACCGCCCATCCGCTGATCGACAAGATCTCGTTTACCGGCAGCACGGCCGCCGGCCGCAAGGTGATGAAGACCGCTGCCGACGACATGAAGCGCGTGACGCTCGAACTCGGCGGCAAGTCGTCGCTGATCGTGCGCGACGATGCCGATCTCGACGTCGCGGTGTCGCTGGCCGTGGCCGGCGCGTTCACGAATGCGGGACAGATGTGCTCGGCCACTGCGCGCATCCTCGTGCACGACAGCCTCTACCGCAGCTTCATGGCCGCGTTCGAAACGGCCGTGCGCGCGCTCGTCGTCGCGCCGCCCGCCACCGAACGGGTCGCGATGGGGCCGATGATTTCGGCCGCGCAGCGCACGCGCGTCGAGACGATGCTCGAGCAAGGCATCGCGGCGGGCGCACGCGTCGCGTTCAGCGGCCGCGTCGCCGACGCTTGCGGCGACGGCTTCTTCATGGCGCCCGTCGTGATCGCGGAACCGGCCGCCGACAACCTGCTGTGGACCGATGAAGTGTTCGGCCCGGTTGCGTGCGTGAGGTCGTTCCGCACCGACGACGAGGCGATCGCGCTCGCGAACGACACACGCTATGGGCTCGTCGCGACGGTCGTCACGCGTGACGCGGCCGCGGCGAAGCACTTCCAGGCGCGCGTGCGTGCCGGGCTCGTGTGGATCAACACGCCGCAACTCATCTATCCGCATGTGTGCTGGGGCGGCTTCGGGCTCAGCGGGATCGGCCGGGAACTCGGTGTGACGGGCCTGCGCAGCTATCAGGAACTACGTCACGCGATGCGCGCGATCGATTGAGCCAGGCGGCCGTTGGCGCGGGGAGCGGCGCTGTGCCCGTAGGTCGGCGTGGCTTTTCAGGGCGGCTTTGCCGAATGCCGGCGAGCGCGGCGGAATCTTGCTGCGCCGTGTCCGCCGCGCTCGTAACGCGACCGCTGTCGCGTACGACGCAAGTGGAAACCGGATCCACCCTTTGCGCGCTTGGGTATGCGCCCCGCGTCTGCTATACATCAAGGCGTTGCTCCCGCGAGAGGTGCCCATGCCGCACGCTATCCGCCCCGCGAACGCCGGCGACTTGCCGCGCGCCGAAGCGCTGGTCGTTCGCAGCATCAACGACCTGACGGTCCGTCACGGGTTCGGGCCGATCGCCACGTCGCGGCCGCCGGATTTCCAGGCGTTCTGTGTGCGGGACGACCCGCGCGGCGCGTGGCTCGCCGAGGATCGCGGCGAGATCGTCGGCTTTGCGCAGAGCTGGGTATGCGACCGGCTCTGGTTCCTCGCCGAATTGTTCGTCGCCCCGGGCCACCAGGGACGAGGCATCGGCGAAGCGTTACTGGATCGCACCCTCCAGCATGCCGACGCGGCCGGCGCCACGACAAGAAGCCTGATCACCTTCGCGTTCAACGTCGTGTCGCAAGGACTGTACGTGCGTCACGGCCTGCTGCCGCGCGTGCCGATTCACTTGTGCAGCGCCGCGCGCGATGCATTGGCACGTCATGCGCCCGGTCCGATGCTCCGAACGACGCCGATCCGGATGACCGACGACGATCTCGACGTGCTGCGGCAGATCGATCGCGCGACACTGGGCGCCTCGCGAGAGAAGCATCACCGGTATCTGGCCGGCGATCCGACGATGCAACGCGTGTTCGTCGAAGACGCGGGCGAGCGGGTCGGCTACGCGTACGTCGCAGCCACGGGCCACATCGGTCCGCTGGCGGTCATGCACGCGCACGCGATGCCGGATGCGTTCCGGGCAGCGCTCGCGCTGGCCCTCGCCGGCAACGCACCGCAGGTCTCCGCGTTCGTGCCCGGAACGAGCGACGCGCTGGCGGTCGCGGCCAATCGCGGCATGCGATTCACGCTTCCGATGGTGGCGATGTCCGCGCCGGAGAGCGGCGACTGGACGCGTTATCTTCCGAGGAATCCCGGCTTCATGTGACGTTGCATGGCGCGGCAGCGGCGCCCGGCACGCGCGGCATTCGTCACCGTCGATGAGCGGCCGCTTCGGCCTCCGTATCGTGATACCCGACGAACGCCGCGATCTTTCCGCCGTCGATCGTGATCAGATGCCCCCAGTCGTCCTCATATGTGCGCCCGGTCGAATGCACGTGCCAGCGCTGCGAACCGAGCACGACGACACGGTTGCCGCTGGCGATGAATTCGAGCGGTTCGAACCGTGCCGCGGTCTGCGTCGACGCAAGCGCCGCGAAGAACCCCGCGACCTCCTGCAGCCCGTGTCGATGGCCGACGAACGGAACGACGTCGGCCGGTCCCGGGATGAATCAGTCGATGCCGTCGGACAGCGTCTGCAGGATGCCGTCGATATCGGCCCTGCCTGAAGCCGCGTACGCCTGCCGCACCAGTTCCACGTTGGCTTGCTCGCTTTCGGGGACAACAACGCTCGACGACAGTCGACATCACTCGACCGCGACGGCTCGATCGGTGTGGCAGCGATAACGACTCGTCGACGCAACACGCGACTGCCACGCGTTCGTTATATCCCATAGAATATATCGACATCTTTCATACCGGAGACCTGCCATGCCCCGCACGCCGACGGATCGCGCGCCGCTGCGCGCCGCACGCGTCCAGACGACGCCGCCGCCACTCGTGCGCAAGATCCACGCGCTCAGGCCGTTACCGAACGACGATCGCGCGCAGCAGGTCACCGACGTCGTCGATGCGTTCCGGCGCCTGCGCGGCAGCGTGATCCGTTTCATCCGCGTGTTCTCCGCGGCGACGAACGACGCATTGCCCGCACTGAGCCTGCGCGACCTGCTGGCGACGCTCGAACGCGACGCGCGTGCCGCACGCTTCACGCGCCTCGCCGACCTCGAACACGCAATCGCACTGGCACGTCGCCTCGAGCGCACCCGCGACGACGTGTTCTCCGACGCGTTCACCAACGATGCTGCCGCGATGCGCGACGCAGTGGCCGCGCTCGAGCACGTCGACGTGCTGCTGGTCGGACTGTGCGTCGAACACGTGATCGAACGCCACGCGCCTGCATCGCACCGCGAATCGGCCGTCCTCTGCTGAACGGCGCGTCGGGCATGTTCCCTTCACGTCCAGCGTTATATTTCGTGGTATATTTCGCGAATCGTTCGCGCATCCGTCTCCGGCCTGTCGGGTCCGGATCGAGGTCAACATGCACGCTCCGCCCTTTCGCCTGGCTCGCATGGCGGGCCTGCCGTCGTCCGGCGGCCCGTCGCCCGCCGGCACGGCACGGGCCGACAACTGCTGCGCGCCGTCTCGCGCGCAGCAGGCCGAACTGAAGCGCCGCGCGCGCCTGTCCGAGCTCGATTCGAACCTGCATTGCTCGATCATCGGCACCTGCCTGACAACGCACGAACTGCGCAAGCTCGTCCCGAAATTCACCGATCTCGACCGCCAGCGCGCGACCGATCTCGACATCCACCACGCGGCCGTCGAACTCGCGATCGACGGGACGGCCGGCGGCAAGGCGCTGCACAAGGCGCTCGATGAACGCTATGCGGGCGCGATACGCGCGTTCGACGACGCAAAGGATGCGGACGCGCTGCTCGCGCTATGGCGCGACGCGCTGAAAAGCGGCGACATTCCGCCTGCATACTGGGCACTGATGACGCATCCACGCGCGACGATGGCTGTGCGCCAGACCGCGTTCGGCGATGTGCACATGCTGTCGCATCTGGTCGGCGCGGCCAATCGCGCGGACATCCGCCGGCTCGTCGCGCTCGAGCAGGAGAACGCGGCGCTGCACGCGAAGATCGAGCGGCAGCAGCTGCGGCTGCACGAGATGAGCGTCGCGCGCGATGCGGCGCTGAAGGAACTGGATGCATGCAATGTCCGCCGGAACGCGCAACCATCCGGCGCCGAAAGCGCGCTGCGCGACGAGGTACGCGAGCTGCGCGAAGCACTGGCCGCGCGCGACGAACGCGTTGCGCTGCACACGGCCCGCCGCGAAGCGGCAGAACAGCGGATCGCCGCCGAACAGGCGAGCGCCCGTGCGATGCGTGCGCGGCTCGACGATCTGATGGTAATGGTGAAGACGCTGCGCGCGGAAGCAAGCGCGATCGAACAGGCGCTGCAGGCATCGGCCGACGATCCGGCCGCGCCGGCGCCGGCGTCGCTGTCGATGCTGCAGCACAAGCGCATCGTCTATGTCGGCGGCCGGCCCGGGTCGAACCGCGCGATCCGGCGGATCGTCGAAACGGCGGGCGGTGAACTGACGCTGCACGACGGCAGCATCGAGGACCGCAAGGGGCTGCTCGCCAACGCATTGCCGGGGGCGAACATGGTGGTATTCCCGGTCGACTGCGTCGACCACGATTCCGTGAACCTGCTCAAGCGCATGTGCGAGCGCCATCAGATCGCGTACTACCCGCTGCGGACCGCGAGCGTCGCAAGTTTCGTCGAACTGATCGGGCGGCTCGATGCGCATGCGCGCGAGGCGATGCCGCGCGATGCACCTGCGGGCGAAGCGTCGCGCTTCTGCCTGCGGCACGGCTAGGCTGCCGGATGCGCCGGACAGCGCAACCGCGCACTCTTCAGCGGCGCACCATCTTCGTCAGCGCGGTGATTTCGTCCGCGCACGCCGCGTAAGCGCGTTGCTCGATCTGGCGATAGAGCCGGATGATTTCCTCGCCGACCGGCGTGAGCACGCTGCCGCCGCCGCTCTGGCCGCCGTGCTCGGAGACCGTCGCCGGCGACTTCAGCGACCGGTTCAGCTCGTCCATCAGCAGCCACGCGCGCCGGTAGGACATTCCCAGGCTGCGCGCCGCCGCCGAAATCGATCCGTGCTCGCGCACGGCCTCGAGCAGCGCAACCTTGCCGGGCCCGAGCGCGATCGTGTCGGCCTGCTGGATGCGCATTCTGAACCGCACCTCTGGCCTGGGGTGTGCCGAAGTCTTCATGTTGTTTGCCGGTTGAACGATGCGGGCAAGCATACACGATGGCCGGTGCCGCGAAACGCCGGCAGCATGCCGCGGTTGCGGTTCAAACGTCGAGCACGTGCGCGGCGACTCCTGCGCGACGATGAACGACTGCGGCGAACCGATGCCGGCGCTCCACGCACGGGCGCGTGAGAAACGTCACATCAGTTGCAGCGATCGATCCACTTCAGGATTCGCGCCGATATCCCGCATAATCGGGCGTTGAACGCCGCCGCAACGGGGAAGCATCGTGCGAGCGCGGCAATTCGAACCGGAAACGGGCGCGATCGTGCCCGCTGCAGCGCGGCGGCGCTCGCCTCCGCGGAAATCCAGGCAATCCCGCTGAAGACAGGACACCGACACATGGACCGAGCCGAGCACATCAGCATCGAACAGACGGTCGATCTGCCCGCCGACGAACTGAGCGGATGCGATTTCTCGTTCGAGATCGCCTGGGAATTGAATGCGCCGTACCAGGATCTGCTCGACTTGCGCGCGCAGCCCGTGCGGCGCAAGGACTACGGCTTCGATCCGGCCGGCTGGGCGCGCGAAGCGACCGGCAGCACCGCGCTGTTCCGCGCGACAGCGGGCGGCCGCCTCGCCGGATTCGTCGCGATCAGCGAATGCTGGAACGGAATGGCCGAGATCGCGGAACTCGCGGTCGACCGCAAGTGCCGACGGCAAGGGATCGGCCAGCTCCTGCTGGCGGCCGCCGATGCATGGGCGCGCAGCCGCGGATTCGGCTTCATGCGGCTGGAAACACAGGCGAACAACGTCGCGGCCTGCTGCACGTATGCGCGCGCGGGCTTCGTCGGCGGCGGCCACGATCGCTTCTTGTACGCCGACGGCGCGAACGACGGCGAAGTCGCGCTGTTCTGGTACAAGGATCTGCGCGATGGCCAGCGCGCGAAGAGCCGGACCGTCGATCCGGACTCGATGCGACCGCTGTGCTGACGCGCGAACGCACGCCGTGCCGCCGCGCCGACTATCGGCCTACTTTTTCATGACGTGCGCGTGGCGACGATGAACAGCCGCGGGAACGGCAGCAGCACGGTGCCGTCGTCGAGCACCGGATAGCCGTTCGGTCCCGCGAGCGCATCGCGATAGCGCGCGATGAATGCGTCGCGTTCGCTGTCGTCGTCCAGCGCCGCGAGGAACGGCCGCAATGCGCTGCCCTTGAACCATTCGACGACCGCATCGGCGCCGCCGCTCAGCGGATGGTAGTAAGTCGTGCGCCATACGTCGACCCGCGAACACGTCGGCGACAGCAGCGCGTAGTAGTACCGCGCATCGAACCGCTCGGTGCGCGCGGCGTCTTTCAGCTTCCGCGACCACGGCCCGGCTGCCGCGACTTCGCGCATCAGCCGGTGCGCGGGTTCGTCGAGGTTGTCGGGCATCTGCACCGCGAGGTGGCCGCCCGGCGCGAGCCGCGCGATCAGCGATGGAAACAGCGCGTCGTGCGCGGGCACCCATTGCAGCACCGCATTTGACAGGATCAGATCGTAGCCGCCCGGATCCTCCCAGGTGGCAACATCCGCGAGATCGAATCGCAGCGCGGGCAGCCGCTTGCGCGCGGCGGCGATCATGTCCGGCGATGCATCGATTCCGCGAATCGTCGCGTCGGGCGCCCGCGCGATCAGCGCCTCGGTCGAATTGCCCGGCCCGCAGCCGATGTCGATCGCGGTGCGGATCGGCGTCTCCGGCACCGCCGCCAGCAGGTCGCGCACCGGGCGCGTGCGTTCGTCTTCGAATCGTGCGTACTGTTTCGCGTATTGATCGAGTGGGATCGTCACGGCGTGCCTCCTGGTGGCGGTGGATGGTGGCGAGGCCTCGTCAGGCAACGTCGCTCAAAGCGTCTTCACCATGAATACGCGCGCCGCCCCTTCCGGCTCGCACGGCACTTCGCCGAATGCCTCGTATCCGTGCTTGCGGTAAAAGTCCGGCGCCTGGAACGTAATCGTGTACAGCACGGCGCGCGCGCAGCCGCGCCGCTTCGCCTCCGCTTCGGCCTCGCGCAGCAGCCTGCTGCCGAAGCCACCGCCGCGCAACGATTCCGGCAGGTAGAAGAGATCGATGAAGAACAAGCCGAGCGACGTCCGGCCGGCGAGGCCACCCAATACCTCGCCGGTCGCGGGATCGGTCACGTAGACGTCGAGCGCTGCCGAATCGGCGCGCCCCGTCATCGCATGGTTGTATTCGCCGAGCTTGCGGCTGATGAAGTCGCGGGCAGCCGGCTGTTCGGTATCCGTCAGTTGAAGGGAAACGGCGGGATGCGCGGTCATGAATGGAATCGCGTGCGTGGATGGGCCGCCGGATGCATGAGCGTCCGCAGCGGGTGTCGCACGACTATAGCGCTTCAGGCGGTTGCGTGATGCGTGCCCCACACGCAGGCCGCGGGCGGCCCCGGAGGCCACGGCCGCGACGTCCGCCGGTAGCCTTCCGCCTAGTCATGCCGACTTGATTTTGCCCTCAATACAATCCGATGGGCTCGATACCGTAATTGTGTGACTTATCCGGTAAAATCGCATACCGACAGCATTCCTACGATAAATTCCGCGATAAAGTCGCCAACTCATCGTTCTCGATCCAAGAGGGCCACGACGATGAATTCACAAGAACTCGTTCGCGCGATCGCCGGCGGCCTTTTTCAGCAAGGTCGTCTGCTCAAGCTCGATACTCCGCTGGGCGACAATGTGCTGCTGCCCCAGATCGTCCATGGCGCGTCGCGGCTTGGCCGCGAATTCGCATTGACGGTCGACGCGGTCTCGACTCGCGACAACATCGAACTGAAAAAGCTGATCGCGCAGCCCGTCACGCTGTGGATCGAACAGCAGGCCGGTACCTATCTGCCGTGGCACGGCTATGTGCGCACCGCGCGCCGGCTCGGCTCCGACGGCGGAATCACCACGTACCAGATTCGTTTCATGTCGTGGCTCGGGTTTCTTCGCTACCGCCGCGACCAGCGCATCTGGCAGGACCGTACTGCCGACGAAATCATTACCGACGTATTCCGTCAGCATCCGCAAGCGGGCGGCAAGTTCCGTTTCGCTCTCTCTGCACCGCTGCGAAGCCGTTCGTTCTGCATGCAGTTCGAGGATGACTGGCATTTCGTCCATCGTCTGCTCGAGGATGAAGGTCTATTCGGCTATTTTGAACACGCCCCCGACGGCTCGCACCATACCCTGGTGATCACCGATTCACTCCACTCGCTGCCTGCTGCCGCGCCGGCTCGCGTGCCGTTCGCGCACGCCATCCCGGCCGACAAAACCCACGCTCTCGTCCAGTGGTCAGGGACACGTACGCTGCAGAGCAGCCGTTACGCCACGCGCACTTTCGACTACAAGTCGCCCGGCACCGCACTCAATCCGAAAAGCACCGACGTCCCGGCAAGGCCGAACCAAGGCGACCTGCCCGGCCAGGCCGAGGTTTACACGTACACAGGCGCCTATACCTATGGCACACAGAGCGACGGCAACCGTCAATCGACCATCCGGATGGAGGAGTGGGAATCGCGTGCAAAACGATTCCACGGAATCGGCACGATGCGCGGCATCGACGCGGGCCGTGTATTCGAACTGACCGAGCATCCCTCACATCCCGCCACCGAACGGGACGGCAACCGGTTCGCCGTCATCGAAGCCATCTGGTGGATTCGGAACAACGCCCCGGCCACGCCGTCGCAGTTTCCGCACAGCCTGACCGCACAGTTCGATGCAGTGAAGGCACAGCTCGGCGATGCAGCTCCCGCGATGGCCGTCCCCCACTCCGACGGCAGCGCGGGGTTCTATCTCGTCGAAATTGAGGCGCAGCGTCAGATGGTGCCGTTCCGCAGCCCGTTCGAGCATCCTAAGCCCGAGATGCACTTGCAAACCGCGACCGTCGCGGGACCCAAGCGCGAGGAAGTACATACCGACGAACTGAACCGCATCAAGGTCCGGTTCCACTGGGATCGTCTGAACGAAGGCGACGAGCGAGCGTCATGCTGGCTTCGCGTCGCATCGTCCGACACGGGCACCGGGTACGGCAGCGTACATATACCGCGTATCGGCGAGGAGGTAGTCGTCGACTGGATGTCCGGCGACTGCGATCGGCCAATTGTCACGGCCCGGCTCTACAACGGTGCGACCAAACCGCAGTGGCATTCCAACGGACTGCTGTCCGGATTCCGCTCGAAGGAATACGCAGGTAGCGGCTACAACCAGCTCGTGATGGATGACGCGACCGGGCAGAACCGCGCGCAGCTTTACAGCAGCACAGCGAACAGCGCGCTGCACGTCGGTTATCTGACCGAACAGAACGGTAACACGCGCGGCGCCTACCTCGGCACCGGCTTCGACCTGCGGACCGATGCGTACGGCGCCGTGCGCGCGAACCTGGGCCTGTACGTCACGACGCATCCCAAGACAGTGTCGAGCCAGCCGCTCGACGTACGTGAGTCGCAACAACAGCTCGTCAGCGGCGAAAGCCTGCTCGAGTCGTTGTCCCGCGCGAGTGAAGCGCATCAGGCCGACACGCTGGAACCCGGCCGCGACGCGCTGAAAACATTCACCGATGCGACCGAGCGAAGCCTGCCGGGCGCGGCGTCCGGAGGACGGACGGCGGGTGGCGGCACCGGCAATGCGAACGTGTTTGCGCAGCCCGCGATGCTGTTCGGCAGTCCGGCCGGCATCGGGATGGCGAGCCAGCAATCGCTGCAGGTGACTGCAGACCGACAAGTCAACGTCGTCAGCGGCCAGAGCACGCACGTCGCAGTCGGAAAATCGCTCATCGCGAGTGTGATGTCATCGGTGAGCCTGTTCGCGCAAAGCGCCGGAATCAAACTGTTCGCCGGCAAGGGGAAGATCGAAATCCGCGCGCACGACGATGACGTCCAGCTCACGGCGCAGAACGCCGTGAAGGTCGTCTCCGCCACGGCGCAGGTCGATGTCGCCTCGAAGCAGCCGATCCTGCTGACGTCCGGTGGCGCGTACATCCGCATCGGTGACGGCAACATCGAAATCCACGCACCCGGCAAGGTGGATTTCAAGGGCGGCAATCATAGCTTCTCGGGCCCAGCCAGCATCGACTATCCGCTGCCACGCCTGCCCGAAGGTGTGTGTTCGGAATGCCGCCGTAGCGCCGCGAAAATGAAGTCAGCACTGACGCCCCGCACATGAATGACACTTCCTCCATGAAGCCGTTCCTCGAGCTGACACGCGCGGTGCCGCTGCCGGCTGAATGGCCGCGCACGACCGCCGAGCAACGACACGATGATCTGCTCGACTGGCATCGCACGCGACAGGCTCGGTCGACGCGACCACTGCGCCTGATTGCGCTCGTCGACGGCGCGCTGGACGACACGATGCTCGAAGCGGCACGCGCGCGGAGCATCGCATGGCAGTCGCTGTATCCGGACACGATGCTCGAAGCGTCCCGGCCTGAAATCGGTCCATACCTGCTCGATCTGACGCCGGATGTCGATGCCTCACACCGGATGATGCTGGACCTGCTGAATGCCTGCGGCGAATCGGATCTCGTCGTGTGGCTGGCGACGGGCCACTCGGTGTCCGAACTCGCGGCCTATCTGCATCCGCTCGCCGAAGCGACATTGCCGAATACACGTCAGGCATTGCTGCGCTATTACGATCCGTCGATTCTCCAGAATCTGTTGCCGATTTTGACGCCCGAGCAGCGCCGCGAATTGCTGGCGGCTTTCGTCGAGCTGCGTTATCGGTTCGATCCGTGGGAAGCGGTGGCGGGCGAAGAACTCGGGCCACTGCCCGCTCCCGCTGCGACGCCGATCGCGTTCACGCACGCGCAATACGAAGCGCTCGCACGCGAAGGGTTCGCAGAAACGCTCTATTTCCAGTTGCGCGAGGAATTTCTGCCGCCGATGTCTGCGGTCCCGAGCCGTTGGGGCATTCGCTATGTGAAGGATCTGGTCGCGCGGGCTAGCGCGCAGCATGGGCTCGTGAACGAGAATGATCTCGCGTACTTCGTGCTGCTCGGGATGAACGTGCATCCAGCGTTCGACGCGTATCCGGCGATTGCGGCGAAAATTGCTGCGCGCAGGGACGATCCGCGACCGTTGTCGGCAACGCTCGACGATATCGACGCGGAGGTGTGGGCGGACCTGCTAGACCGGCATCCGCTCGCGCCTTATGCGACGGAACGACAGCCGACGACAACTGCGGCGGCGGGTGCGCTGCCTGCCGCCCGTTGATCTCCGAAAGTCCCACGCAACCCCAATACGACGAGCAACACGTCGTCCGCGACGAACTGAATGACAGGAAAACGACATGCCGATAATCCTTCGCCGCCTCATTCGCAACCCGGTCATCATCGCCGTCCTGCTGCTGAGCGGTGCATGGTGGGTACACGCACAGACCGGCAGCTACGGCCCGTACCGCGTGGTAGGTTTCAACTACACCGACCGTGGCGTCTACAACTTCACCGTCGACGGGTTCGGCGCCGGCAGCGTGCACGCTCGCCAGTTCGGCGGTGGCGGTGGTACGGTCTGCTGCATGGAAGTGCCGCGCAACAAGAAGACCTGGCACCTCAAGGTCACATACGACCTGACACCTGACGAAGACGCGAAGAACCTGTCGCCGGAAATCTATGAGACTGAGATCGCCGTGCCGAAGTTACCGAATAAGCGCGACGGTTATATCGAATTCCATTTTCTGTCCGACCGCAAGATCGAAGCCCAATGGGTGGAGTATCCGACGATGCCGCGCATGCGCGCGACCGACTAGTCGAGCGAGGAAATCATGCCCAATGAAACCACTGCGGCGCAAGGCGCCGTGCCGAGCCAGTCAGAAGCCGGCGCCGCCGCATCGCGCGCGGCACGCGCCGCGAGTGTCAGCAGACAATTGCCGGCCGAGCCGCCTAGTCCGTGCTTCCGCTGCAATCAGGAGATCTATCAGAGTTTCTTCTTTGATGGCTTCGCGCAGGGAATGGCCGACACCGATCGACTCTCGAACATCGCGCGCCTTTTCAACGCACACGCGGATAGCAGCGACGAGTTCGGCATCTACAAGATGTATTACGAGGGTTTGGGTCGAGACCTGTCGGTTCAAACGGTCGGCACCGCCAAGAAGATCATGTCCGACTCCAGCGCCGCGTTGCTCAAGGAAGCCGACAGCAAGTTGATCAAGAACCCGGGCAAGGCGATCGCCACCGACATCGGCCAGCGGTTTCGCGACACACCGGCGGACAAAGGCATCCTGGCGCGGGGGAAGTCGTCCATCCTGGATGGATTCGAGCATGCGGGTGAGACCGCAAGAGGGAAGATCAAGGAGTCCATAACACTGAAGAAGCTTGGCGCCGATTTGCTCCCGGCCGCCGTGACCATTGCAGCAGACTCCGTTCCAGCCGTGCGGGACAGCGAATTCGCGGCAGGCTATATGGGTACGGGTTTCGATGCGCGCGTCAACAAGGCGATTGCCGATTTCAAGAGCAACGTCGACCATGCAAGAGCAACCGACACGCGTGAAATCAAGCGCATCCGCGTATCGCTTTTCGGATATGACCGTGGTGGCGTCATTGCCCGAAAGTTCGCGAACGAATTGATCGGAAAAACCTGTAAGCAAAAGGACGGGAAAGTCACGTACGACGGAATCGAAGTTCAGTTCGATTTCATGGGACTCTTCGACTGCGTATCGACATCCTACGCGGATTCGATTTTCACCAAAGTCGTCGCGCCGGTGCTGGGTGTCGTGCCCGGACAGGGCAAGGTCGCCAGTCTCAGCATCAAGGGATTGAGCCTGTTCGTCGGGCTTTCCAAGCAATCGCTCGGTCAATTTGATATACAGAAGGAGTTCAAGTCGATCGTCCATCACGTCGCCGCGACCGAACTGCGTTTTTACAAAAATCTGGATTCGCCGAGAAGATCGCCCGAACACGCGAATCTTCAGGAGATCGTCTATCCCGGCAGTCAGTCGGATGTCGGCGGCGGATTCGCCGAAGGCGAGGATCACAAATCGGCGGAGCTCGCGCGTGTCTCCGCACGCAACATGCTGGACCGCGCTTGGTCTGCCGGCGTACCGATGCTACCGCTCGCGAAGCTCCGGATCGTCTCGCCGATGGCTGCACGCGAGTTCGACTATCGGAAGACCGTCAACGTCAATGGCAAGGAACTCAACGTCAACGACCTTTTCGGCGCGTACACAGCCATGCTGCCGAAATCGAATGGTCCGCTCGAAACGCACTTCCTCGAACACCAGAAGCTGTTCGTGTCCTGGGCACGCTACGTCCACGACCGCACTGCTCACTCGAGCACCGGCAGCAACCTGTTCATCAACACCGTCGACTCCGACGTGTACAAAGCGATCTTCACCAGTGGGGGCAGCCTGCCGGGCTACGAAGGCCGGGACTGGTACTACAAGAGTCAGGCCGCGAATTCCACGGTGCCGCAGTACACCTTTGGCGAGCGCCGCACGGTCGACGACATCTCGGACAAAACGGTGCGCGCCCTCGCCACGGCTTGGGTGCATCCGCCGGAACTCCCGCCAGAAGTGATCGCTTTCTTCGACAACTTCGTGCACAACACGATTACGCGACTCAACAACGTGGCACTTGGAGATGGCGTATTCATGCAGCTTCGCGAAATCGAGGAGAAAGGCTGGATGGCGCGCCAGACCGACGCGGCAAAGGACTACGTAAAGAAAGTTCTCGCCAACGTGTCGAAAAACATCAAGGATGCACAGGACGAATACGTCAGGCAGGTTACGTCGGGGCAGATTCCGAACGGCGCGTCGATCGGCGACCTGTCCGGCGACTGAGCAACGGCCTTTTTCGGCGTTCCGGCAAGCAATGCGAAGCACCCGGTCGCACACGCGACCGGATTTCCCACCACCGTCAATCCCGCGTCAGTTGTACCCGAGAATCGCCACCGCCGCGACATCCGGCCGATCGATCGTCCCGCCGACCAGCGACGTCATCGGCTCCTGCAGCACCGCCTGATACGACGTCACGTGCACTTCTTCCGGCGCGCCGGATTCGTCCCACACCGGCTCGTCGAATGCATCGACGCCACTGAAAAACTCGGGTTGCGTTTGCGTAAAAGTCATCTCCACTCCTTTTGATATGTCGTTGATGTTCTAACTTGCCTGCTTCAACGCCGCCGTGTGCACCGTCGGCGCGGATGCGTCGTCATGCGACGCTTCCGACTGCGCGAGCTGCGCGCGCGTGCGCCGCGTGATGTGAATCACCGCGAACACGACCGGCGCGATCAGCAGGCCTTCCGCCAGTTCGGGATCGACCGGCAGGTTCATCACGTGCAGCGCCTTGAACGCCGCGGTCGCGAGCGACAGCACGTAGTACGAAATGGCCGCCACCGACAAACCTTCGACCGCGTGCTGCAGATGAAGCTGATTGCGCGCGGTGCGCTCCATGCCGACCAGCAGCCGCGTCACGTCCTTTTCCTGCGCGAGATTCACGCGCGTGCGCAGCAGGTCGACCGCACGGGCGATCCGCGCGGCGATCTGCTCGTGACGCGCCCACACGCTGCGGCACGTCTCCATCGCCGGCGCGAAGCGCCGTTCCATGAATTCCGCGATCGTCGGCATTCCTTCGATGCGCTCCTCGCGCAGTTCGTGAATGCGCGCCAGCACGAGCTTCTCGTACGCCCGCGACGCGCTGAAACGGCCGCCGGAGCCCGACAGCGCTTCGACGCGCACCGCCAGATGCGTGAGCTTCACGAGCAGCGCCGCGTCGTCGCCGTCGGCGCCGCTCGCGTCCATCCGCTGCATCAGCGCATGCAACGCCGCATGAATCTCGTCGAGCTCGCGGCTCATCTGCCGCGCGACCGGCAGCGCAAGCAACGCCATCATGCGGTACGTCTCGATTTCATGGAGGCGCTGCAGCAGCCGGCCCCCCTGTTCCTCGCGGAAATCGTCGTCGACGACCAGAAAGCGCATGAAGCCGTCGTCGCGCACATGCCAGTCGCAGAACACCTTGCCGCCGCCGAGCACGTTGCTGCCGACGAGCGCGGGCCCGTCGATCCAGCGACGCAGGTCGCCGCACACGAGCCGCGCCGCATCGCCGGACAGCAGCTCCATTCGCACCGCGACGAAACGGATGCCCGCGAGCCGCGCGAACCACGCAGCCGGAATCCCCTCGATCGCCAGATCGTCGAAATAGCCGGTGTCGCGGCGCGGCGCGACGAACGTGAAGGTCGAGAATTCGGTGTGGCGCTCCCACTTCAGATGCCAGCCGCACGGCGACTGCATCGCGTAGTGAGTCGCGCCGTCGTGCGGCGCGGCAATGCCGGTGCCGCGGCACAGCGCATGCAGCAGCGTTTCGTGGATGTCGGGCTGGCCGTCCGCGTAGATCGCGTAATGCGTGAGCGACACGGCCTCGGCGATCCGCAGGAATGGCCGGGCATGCAATTCCGCGGCCAGTGCGGCGCGCAATGGATGATCGATCATCGGTACACCACTCTTCCCCGTTCAACGCTGCATGCCGGGCAGGCCGGCACGATGGCCGCCCCGCATCGAACGATACGGGGCCGGTTTCATTCCACTATGGCAGACACACAGCGACAATAAAAACGCATAATGCTGATCGTTACGTTCAGTTTTCCTGATACCGATGAAGATGCTCGATCACGACGTGCTGGCCACTGTCGTCGCCGTCGCGGAAACCGGCAACATGACCCGCGCCGCCGAGGCGGTGAACCGCTCGCAGTCGGCCGTGAGCATGCAGATCAAGAGCCTCGAAGACGCGCTCGGCCGGCCGCTGTTCGTGCGCAAGCCGCGCAGCATCGTGCTGACGCGCGAAGGCGAGGTGCTGCTGGGATTCGCCAGACGAATGCTGGCGCTGCGCGACGAAGCGTGGGCGGCCGTCGTGCGGCCGGAAGTGACCGGTAAGGTGGTGATCGGCGTGCCGGACGACTATGCGTCGTCGCTGCTGCCGTCGGTGCTGAAGAAATTCTCCGCGACCTATCCGAAGGTCGAGATCCAGGTGATCGGGCTGCCGAGCAGCGCGCTCGCGCCGCTCCTGAAGGACGGCACCGTCGATCTCGTGTGCGGCACGCGCATCAAGGGGCTGTCCGGCGACTTCATCCGCCACGAACCGATGGCGTGGGCCGCGATGACGAACGGGCCGCGCGTGTGGGAAGAACGGCCGCTGCCGATTGCGGTGTTCATGCCGGGCAGCGTCGCGCGCGAGAACGCGATTCGCAGCCTCGAACGCGCGAAGCTGCCGTTCCGCACGTCCTATGAAAGCCCGAGCCTGCTCGGGCTGCTCAGCATGGTGGAGGCCGGCCTCGCCGTCGCACCGCTCGCGCGCTGCGCGATTCCCGCGCAGCTGTCGATGCTCGGCCGCTCGCACGGGCTGCCCGATTTGCCGCCGCTCGAGCTGATCCTCGCGCGCAGCACGAAATCGAAGCGCCCGCCGTGCGACTTTCTCGCGGAACAACTGATGGAAGACCTGCAGCGGCAAACCGGCCAGACCGGCGACGCCTGAACCGCGGCCCGGCACGCGCCGTGGGCGTCGTCACGAACCGCCGGGCTGCGAATGGCCGGCCGCGAGCAACGCGGCGTTGACGATGCCCGCCACCGTGTCGACGAGCGCTTCCAGCGTGTCGCCATGCACGTGCCGTCCGGCGGGCGGAATGCATTCGTTGCGGCGGCCGCCCCACCGGGAGCCGGCCGTCACCGACAGCGTCGCGCCGAACCGGTTGCCGTGCCGCCGGCCGAAGATGCCGACGCGCTGCTCGCCCATATACGCCTGCTCGGGCAGAAACAGCCGGATGTCGACGGCAACCTGATCCGGATCGCCGGCACGCGTGTCGGCGTCGACGGTCGGCGCGAATCCCTTCGCGATGCGGAACGTCACGTGCGAATCCCATGCGGCCAGCGGGCCGCCGGCCGCTTCGACACGCTCGATGTCGACCGACCATTGATGCCGATCCGGCAACCGGATCGCCTGGCGCAGCAGCACGTCTGCCGCGCGAACCGTCACCAGCAACTGCCGGGCAAGCTGTCTGCTCGACGGCAGCGTCACCACGCGCACGCGACGGCTAGCGGGGCGCGCGGTGTGTACTTCTTCCGTGAGGTACATGGATCCTCCTTGTCGAAGGCCAGCGCCGCGTACGACGCGGCGCACAAACGTCCGCCGCAGCCGGCCGGCGGACAGCACGGCGGCCGGCGAAACGGCAGCGAATGTCGTACGAGCAATCGGCGTTCCTCGTCCGGCGCAGCATGCGCGCCGGATCCCGATCGGCGTGCGGCGCGGCCGATCGGGGCGTCGGGAGTCAATGAAGGTCATGGCGCGGACGGAAGGCGTTCCGTCGACATCGAACCCATCGCCCGCTTGGAAAGCGCGCCCGGAATACCGTGCAAAAAAACGGCATTGCGATGCAAAAATGGCATGCGGTATGCCGCGCATTGCTCGACGCGCGGCCGGCGCCACCGCGTCGGCGGACTCCCGATACACGAATGCCCGAAGCCACATCCCGCCCCAATTCGTCGACCGTCGTCTCGACCAGCAAGACAAAATCGCGGGCCACCGAATCGCGGACGCTGGTCCCGCCCCGGCCCCGGTGTCGACTCGACGCGCCGCACAACGGCGAAGCGATTCGCCCGCCGATTCGCGGTCCGGCTCGATCCGCCGCCGAAAGCGGCACATCGCTTGCTTCCGTCCGGTCACAAAGGGAAACGACCATGACGACTCATCATCTCGGGCAAGCCGGACTCCCGCGCGGTCTGGCCGGGCGCATCGCTGGCCGGATCATGCGTCGGCACAACCGGCTGGACAACGTATGGACGCTCTCGCTGCTGTCGCTCGGCGACAGCGATCGCGCGCTCGAAGTCGGGTTCGGCCCCGGCGACGCAATCAAGCTCGCCACCGAACTGGCCCCGTCCTGCCGGATCACCGGCGTCGACCACTCGCCGACCATGCTGGCCGCCGCGAAGCGCCTGAATCGCGCGAGCATCGACGAGGGACGCGTACGCCTCGCGCTCGGCTCCGTCGACGCACTCCCGTTCGCGGACGGCGCGTTCGACAAGGCGTTTTCGATCAACTGCATCTACTTCTGGCATGCGCCCATGCGCGGCCTCGCCGAATTGCGCCGCGTCGTGCGGCGCGATGGAATCGTCGCGATCACGGTCCGCGACATCGATCGAGCGCCGTACGATGCGCACCGGCCCGAAAAGCTTGCGCGCCTGATGACCGAGGCCGGTTTCGTGTCGGTGGCCGTGCAGCGCAACGGTACGCCGTCGCATCCGCTCGCGTGCGTGCTCGCGACGAAGTAGCGGGCGGATCGGCGGCAACCATCAAGGAAGCGCGGCACTGAACGGCGATCACGCCGCTTGTTCGATCGCGACCGCGCGCATCGTGACGATCCGCGCAGGCGGAATATTTGCCCATACGATCCGGCTGGCGCCGGCAACCAATGCCGCATGACCCAGCGGCCGGCGGCCAGGCGGCCGCAGATCGTAAGTGAATTGAATCATGACGCCGCCGGCCGACAGCACGCGCCGGCATTGATCGACGATCGCCGTCACGGCCTCGCGCGGCAGCGTGCGCAGCGGCAGGCACGACACGATCGCATCGACGCGCGCATCGGGCGGCAGCAGCCGCTCGAGCTGCCGCGCGTCGCCCGCCACGATCGAAATGCCGGGAAAGCGGCGCCGCAGATGCTGGACGAACGCGGGCGAGCGTTCGATCACGACGAGGCGCCGCGGCGCGACGCCGCGTTCGAGCAACGCGGCGGTGATCGCGCCCGTGCCGCCTCCAAGCTCGACGACGAGGCCGTCGCCGTCCGGCACCGCGTCGGCCATCGCGCGCGCAAGATGCCGCGAACTCGGGCACAACGCCCCCACCGCGGCCGGGCGGCCGACCCACTCGCGTACGAACAATGCCGACACGCGCACTGCGTTCGGCCAGGTCATCGGCCCGCCTTGCGCGATCGCGCGTCCAGCTTCGGCGTGCCAACGACTGCCGGGAGCAGCGTTACGACGACACGGGGTTCTCTCACGTGCATCCTCCTTGGACAAACCGGTCGGCCGCGGCGAAGCGGCGATCAATCGATTCTAGGAAATGCAAACTTAAGGCGACGTGAAGATTGTCCCCGATTGCGCTGGGCGCCGGATACGGGTCAGCAGTCGATGTGTTGACCGGATAGCGCGGGGGTTCGCGTCGGACGATGGACGCGGCCCGCAGCGGCGCAAGTTCTGTCCCTACCGCTCGTCGGGCGACAGGGCCACATCGGCCCGTCGGAGGCGGGTTGGCCGAAGCGGCCGCCCGAGCGCCGGATGCGACCGCGCCCTGCGCGGCGCTCCCGCAGACGCGGCGCGGTCCGTCCCTTTGCGCGGAGCGACGCAATCGTCGGCGCGCTGCGGTCGCGTCGGCTGGCGGCCGAAGTCAGCAATCCGGCGCCGCGCGCACCGGCGACTCTGCCGTCAGCCCCAGTCGGACGCCGACTCGTCCGGGGCGACGAGCGTGAGCCCGGACGCCGGCAGCGGCAGCGCGGTCTTGTAGCGCACCTGCTTCAGCGCAAAGCTCGACCGGATGTTCGACACGCCGGGGATCGTCGTCAGCCGCTCGATGATGAAGCGCTCGAGCGTGCGCATGTCGGGCATCACGACGCGCAGCAGGTAGTCGGCATCGCCCGACATCAGGTAGCACTCCATCACCTCCGGCCGCTGCGAGATCGCTTCCTCGAAACGCTGCAGCGCGTCCTCGACCTGCTTTTCGAGGCTGACCTGGATGAACACGTTGATCCGCAGCCCGAGCGGCTCGGGATCGAGCAGCGTCACCTGCTGGCGGAACAGCCCGAGTTTCTCCAGCGCACGCACGCGGTTGAAGCACGGCGTGGCCGACAGGTTCACCGCACGCGCAAGCTCGGCGTTGGTGATCCGCGCGTTCTGCTGCAGCTGGTTCAGGATGCCGATGTCGATGCGGTCGAGCCGGCGGGGGTTCGTGCTCATAGTCAAAATATTCCGGAAGAGTGGGCCACAACCGGAATGTTTACACTATCGGTGCGCGAAATCCCAATGAAATCAGACGCATATTTTGCGGATCGACGGGTAGCATGACCCGACTGATTCCACTGATTGCGCGCCGCTCGGCACGGGTGCGCGGGAGACCTGCGATGACGGACCTGTCGAACGGTATCGATGCCACGCGGCGCGCGGGCGCGGCACACGCGGACACCGACCCGGAAGAAACCGCCGAATGGCTGGAGGCGCTCGACGCCGTCGTCGCGCACGTCGGCAAGGCGCGCGCGCAATACCTGCTGGGCCGGCTCGCCGCGCATGCGCACGCGCGCGGCGTCGCCGCTCCGCGCGGCCCCGTCACGCCGTACGTGAACACGATCGCCGCGCACGAACAGCCGCCGTATCCGGGCGACGCCGATCTCGAGGAACGATTGTCCGCCGCGCTGCGCTGGAACGCGCTCGCGATGGTCGTGCGCGCGAATCGCGCGTACGGCGAGCTCGGCGGCCACATCGCGAGCTATGCGTCGGCGTCCGACCTGTTCGAAGTCGGCTTCAACCACTTCTTCCGCGCGGCGCCGGCCGCCGGCGACGGCGACGGCGATGCCCACGGCGCGGGCGGCGACCTCGTCTACTTCCAGCCGCATTCGTCGCCGGGCGTCTATGCGCGCGCGTACCTCGAAGGCTTCCTCACCGAGGACCACCTGGAGCACTACCGCCGCGAGATCGCCGGGCCCGGGCTGTGTTCGTATCCGCATCCGTGGCTGATGCCGGACTTCTGGCAGTTCCCGACCGGCTCGATGGGCATCGGCCCGATCAATGCGATCTACCAGGCGCGCTTCATGCGCTACCTGCAGCATCGCGGGCTCGCGAACACCGCCGGGCGCACCGTGTGGGGCTTCTTCGGCGACGGCGAGATGGACGAACCCGAATCGCTCGGCGCGCTGTCGCTCGCCGCGCGCGAAGGGCTCGACAATCTCGTGTTCGTGATCAACTGCAACCTGCAGCGGCTCGACGGCCCGGTGCGCGGCAATGGCCGCGTGATCGACGAACTCGAGGCGCTGTTCGCCGGCGCAGGCTGGAACACGATCAAGGTGCTGTGGGGCTCCGACTGGGATCCGCTGTTCGCACGCGATCACGCGGGCGCACTCGCACGCGCGTTCGCCGATACCGTCGACGGCCAGTTCCAGACCTTCTCCGCGAACGACGGCGCGTACAACCGCGCGCGCTTCTTCAGCCGCGATCCGGCGCTCGAGGCGCTCGCCGCGCAGCTGACCGACGCGGAAATCGACCGCCTGCGCCGCGGCGGCCACGATGCGCGCAAGCTGCACGCCGCGTATGCGCGTGCGCTCGCCCATCGCGGCCAGCCGACCGTGATCCTCGCGAAGACGATGAAGGGCTACGGCATGGGCGCGGCCGGCCAGGGCCGGATGACCACGCACCAGCAGAAGAAGCTCGACGTCGACGACCTGAAAGCGTTCCGCGACCGCTTCCGGCTGCCGCTGTCGGATCACGACGTCGAGCAGCTCACGTTCTACAAACCGGCCGAAGACAGCCCCGAGATGCGCTACCTGCATGCTCGCCGGGCTGCCCTGGGCGGCTATCTGCCCAGAAGGCGGATGGCGGCGTCGCGGGGGTTGACCGTCCCGCCGACGCCGGCCTGGGGTGCGTTCGCGCTGGATGCGGCGGGCCGCGAGATGTCGACGACGATGGCGCTCGTGCGGATGCTCGCCGCGCTGCTGAAGGATCGCGAGCTCGGGCCGCGCGTCGTGCCGATCGTCGCGGACGAGGCGCGCACGTTCGGCATGGCGAACCTGTTCCGGCAGGTCGGCATCTATTCGCCGCTCGGACAGCGCTACGAGCCCGAGGATCTCGGCTCGATGCTGTACTACCGCGAGGACACGCGCGGCCAGATTCTCGAGGAAGGGATTTCGGAAGCCGGCGCGGTATCGTCGTGGATCGCCGCGGCGACCGCGTACAGCGTGCACGACCTGCCGATGCTGCCGTTCTACATCTACTACTCGATGTTCGGCTTCCAGCGAATCGGCGACCTGATCTGGGCCGCCGCCGACCAGCGTTCGCGCGGCTTCCTCGTCGGCGCAACGTCGGGCCGCACGACGCTCGGCGGCGAGGGCCTGCAGCACCAGGACGGCAGCAGCCATCTCGCGGCGTCCGCGATCCCGAACTGCCGCGCGTACGATCCGGCGTTCGCGTATGAAGTCGCGACGATCGTCGACGCGGGCATGCGCGAGATGGTCGAGCAGCAACGCGACGTGTTCTATTACGTGACCGTGATGAACGAGAACTACGCGCAGCCGTCGATGCCCGACGACGATCCGGCCGCAACGCGCGAAGGCATCCTGAAGGGCATGCATCGGCTGCCGTCCGCGACGAACGCAGCCGCGCGCGTGCAGCTGTTCGGCGCGGGCGCGATCCTCGGCGAAGCGCTCGCCGCGCAGCGGATGCTGAAGGACGACTGGGGTATCGACGCGGCCGTGTGGAGCGTCACGAGCTTCAGCGAACTGCAGCGCGACGGGATGGAAGCGGAGCGGCGCTCGCGGCTCGGCGACGAACCGGCAGCGCCGTATGTCGCGCGGATGCTCGACGGAACCCGCGGCCCGGTGATCGCCGCGACCGACTATGTGCGCGCGGTGCCGGAGTTGATCCGTGCGTACGTGCCGCGCCGCTACGTGACGCTCGGCACCGACGGGTTCGGACGCAGCGACACGCGCGACGCGCTGCGCGCATTCTTCGAGGTCGATCGCGCGAGCATCGTGCTCGCCGCGCTGAAGGCGCTCGCGGATGACGGCGAACTCGATGCGGCGGTCGTGCACGATGCGCGCGAACGGCTCGGCAAGGCGGTGCCGCAGCCTGGCGCGGCGCCGTGGCAACGGTGAGCGCGGGCTAGTCGCTTTCAGCGCGGAGCGCGGCCCTTCGGAGCGGCACGCTCCGCTTGTGCGCGGCTTCTTCCGCGCTTCATGCGCGCTTTCTCTCCCGCTCCTTCCCTTTGATTCCCGTTGCCCGCATGCCGCTCGCGCAGCATGCGCGGTCAACCACGTCACCCTGCGCTACACAGGCAGCGCATGCGTCGACAGAATCTCCTTGAGCACCATGAACGAGCGCACCTGCCGCACACCGGGCAGGTACAGCAGCTGTTCCGCGTGCAGGCGATTGAAGCTCTCGTTGTCGCGCGTGCGGACCAGCATGAAGTAATCGAATTCGCCGGTCACCACGTGACATTCGACGCACCCCGACACTTTCTGCGCGGCCTTCTCGAATTCGGCAAACGCCTCCGGCGTCGAACGATCGAGCACGAAGCCGATCACGACGAGCATGCCCGCACCGAGCGGCTTCGGGTCGAGCAGCGCGACGACGCCGCGGATCAATCCCATTTCCTTCAGCCGCTCGACGCGCCGCAGACACGCCGGCGCACTGAGCTTCACCTTCGCGGCAAGGCTCACGTTCGAGATCGACGCGTCCTGCTGCAATTGACGCAGGATCGCGCGGTCGATGCGATCGAGCGCCGGGGCGGCGTCGGCCGGCTGCGTCCTGCCGCGATCTAATTTCATTGCGTCTCCTGTGGATTTTACGAATCGAAATTAATCAAAGCATCTTCATCTCACCGATAACGTAGGTCTTCGTTATTTATTTCGCAAGCTCATTTCGTGCGGTCCTCCCTATCATTTCTGCATCGGGACACGGCTCGCCGGCCCCTCCCGACCGATTCGAATTTCCGTCCACCGTCATCCGGAGCCTGTCGATGAACCTGCAACGTTTCCCCCGTTATCCGCTCACGTTCGGCCCGACGCCGATCCAGCCGCTTACGCGCCTGAGTGCGCACCTCGGCGGCAAGGTCGAGCTGTATGCGAAGCGCGAGGACTGCAACAGCGGTCTCGCGTTCGGCGGCAACAAGACGCGCAAGCTCGAATATCTCGTGCCCGATGCGCTCGCGCAGGGCGCCGACACGCTCGTGTCGATCGGCGGCGTGCAGTCGAACCAGACGCGTCAGGTCGCCGCCGTCGCCGCGCATCTCGGGATGAAGTGCGTGCTCGTGCAGGAGCACTGGGTCAACTACGAGGATCCCGTGTACGACCGCGTCGGCAACATCCAGCTGTCGCGGATGATGGGCGCCGACGTGCGGCTCGTATCCGACGGCTTCGACATCGGCATTCGCCGCAGCTGGGAAGAAGCGATGGAAAGCGTGCGCCAGGCGGGCGGCAAGCCGTATCCGATTCCGGCCGGCTGTTCCGAGCATCCGCTCGGCGGGCTCGGCTTCGTCGGCTTCGCGGAGGAAGTGCGCGCGCAGGAAGCGCAGCTCGGCTTCAAGTTCGACTACGTCGTGGTCTGCTCGGTGACGGGCAGCACGCAGGCGGGGATGGTCGTCGGCTTCGCGGCCGACGGACGCGCGGATCGCGTGATCGGCATCGATGCATCGGCGACGCCCGAGCGTACGCACGAGCAGATCACGCGCATCGCGCGGCACACGGCCGAGCTGGTCGGGCTCGGGCGCGACATCGAGGACAAGGACGTGGTGCTCGACACGCGCTATGCCGGCCCCGAGTACGGGTTGCCGAACGACGGCACGCTGGAGGCGATTCGTCTGTGTGCGCGGCTGGAAGGCGTGCTGACCGATCCCGTCTACGAAGGGAAATCGATGCACGGGATGATCGACAAGGTGCGGCGCGGGGAATTCGAGCCGGGGTCGAAGGTGTTGTACGCGCATCTCGGCGGGGTGCCGGCGTTGAGCGCGTACAGCGGGATTTTCCGGGAAGGTTGATCGAGCGCGGCAGCCGGCCGGCGAGGCAGCGCGACGCGCGCGGCCTCGCCCGTGTGTCGTCTACTGCAAGACCTTCATCTCGATGTCGCCGTAATACATCGTGCGCTCGGTCACGTCGGACGGGCGGGTCTTCCACCACCACTTGTAAAGACCGAGCTTGAAGTACGCGTGGCGGTCGTCCGGAAACGCGTTGGGTATGCCCGCGACGTGCACGACACGTTCGCCGTTGCGAAACACGTCGGTCAATGCTTCGCTTCCGCGATCGTCGGGGCGATACCGCAGCACCCACCGAACCGCTTGCCCCCTATCCGCCGCCGGGTCGCCAAACGCAAACGAGCGGCTTGGCGTGCCCGGTGCGCCCCGCACGTCGACTTCGTACTTCCCGTTGTTCAGCAGCAGCGCAAACGGCGGCGACCCGTCGCTGCTGCCTTGGTGCAACTGCGCGACGAGTTCCGGTTGTCGCGCGTCGAACCGGTAGTCGGCCGGAATCACCGTCGACCAGCGCACTTCGTAGTCGCGGCCGTTGACGAAGCGAAACACCGGGAAGAAGCTGACCTCCGAACGCGGCGTTCCGCTCGCCACGTCGCTGAAGTTCTGCGAGCGGCTCATCGTCACCTTCAACAGCGTGCCGCGAATACCTGGTATTTCCGCGGTCGCGATGTTCTGCTGCGCCGGTTCCTGCAGGCGAAGCCGTGGATCGATGCCACGCGCCCAGTCCGATCGATAGACGTGCGTTTCGTCGGGCAAGCCGCCTCGCGGGCCGGCCCGGCACGCGGATACGACGAGCGCGCATGCCGCCAGCACGGCGCTACTGCGCATCGGCCGCCTCCTTTCGCCGAAACAACCGGCACACATACGCGACCGTCAGCATCATCAGGAACCGGCTGTTGGTCGACAGATAACGCTTCCACATCCGCCCCGGTTCCTGGATCGCACGGAACAGCCACTCGAGGCCGCTGCGCTGCATCCACCGCGGCGCCCGCCTCACCTTCCCGGCCACCACGTCGAAGGTGCCGCCCACGCCCATCACGAAATCGACACCCAACTGCGCTTTCCAGCGATTGATGAAATTCTCCTTGCGTGGCGACGTGATCGCGACGAACAGCAAGCGCGCGCCCGAGCGGCGAACGTCGTCCACGACTGCCTGTTCGTCGTCCCAGAAATAGCCGTGGTGATAGCCGGCGATCGGCAGCCGCGGATAGCGCGCCGCCGCCACCGCGGCAACCCGTTCGACGACTTCCGGCGTCGCACCGAGCAGATAGACCGGCAGCTCTTTCGCCTCGGCGAGTGCCAGCAGGCGCTGGAACAGATCCACGCCGGCGACGCGCTCCGGAACCGGAATGCCGAGCAGCCGTGCGCCCCACACGACGCCCATGCCGTCGACGTTGACGATGTCGCATTCCCGGATCGACGCGGCGAGCTCCGCATCGCGCTGCAGGTTGACGATCTTCGCGACGTTGACCGCAGCATGCTGAGTGAACTGGCGCCGCTCGACTCTCGCGCCGATCCGGTCCACCGTTTCGTTCATCGACATCAGATGAATCGGGCATGAAAAGAATTCCGAGCGATCCATTTTACTTTTCCTATCTCATTATTGGTTGTCCGAAACATTCCGGATAAATCGACGTGGCGAGCGAATCGACGCGTACAGCGCCATCAATTTCGTCGACACATCGGCGGAGAAGCCACCGAGCGCCGCGAGCTTCTCGCGCCCGTTCGAGCGTGCGCCGGCGTTCAACACATCGGCAAGTTCGTGCGTGAGGCGGCCGGCATCGTGGTCGAACACCACCATGCCCGGCGATACGCCGTCGAGCAGCTGACGCACGTTGCCGACGTCGACCGATACGACAGGCAGGTTGAGCGCCATCGCTTCCTTGACCGACTGGGGCGACCCTTCCCGGGTCGACGTCATCAGCAGGCACGCGGCACGTGCGAGCAGGTCGCGCACCTCGCAGCGATCGAGACCGTCGATATGCCGCTCCCGCACCTCGATGCCGTGCTGTTCCGACAGTTGCCGCAACACCTGCGCGAACAGCGGATAGTTCTTCTCCGGCCGCTTCGGCGACGACGGAAAGACGACGATCGGCACGTCGGAATCCGAGCGCGCGTCGTCGCGATGCTCGACGAAGACCGCTTCGTCGATCCCGCACGGAATCGTCGCGCAGCGGCGGCCCGGCCGGCGCAGATGCGACGAGATTTCCGCACTTACGCCGATGCACGCGTGCGCGAAGCAGGCCATCGCCTTCGACACGGCACGCATCCATCGCGGGCCGAGGATGTCCGTTCCGTGGAACGTGATGACGACCCTGGCTTTCGTGAACAGCCGGATCAGCGGCGCGGAGCACGCGCTCAAGCCGAAGTGATAGTGCACGACGTCGTACCGGCCTGCCCTGGCTGCCTTCCAGACCTGGCCGATCGATGTCAGGTACTCGCGCCTGTCGCGATGCCCCTCGATGACGAGCACGTCGACCGTACATGCGCCGGAACGCCGCAGCGCCTCGACCTGCTCGGTCACGAACACGCCTTGCCACGGGTTCGCGCGGTTGCTGCCGCGATACATGTTGGTGACGACGAGAATTTTCATGAGCCTCCCTGCGCCGCACCGCCGCGATACGTGCGGCCGAGCCCCGGCCGTCCCCACGAGCATGCGTACATGGCGAGCAGTGCGGAAAATACGTAAGACGGCGACACAAACGCCATCGAGAAAATGTTGTCGAAGCAAAACGCACCGACGATGTAAAACCAGACAGTCGGCTTGCGCCGCCCCTGCCCGTATGCGATCACGAACACCAGCCACGCGATCGCGCCGAACACGCCCATCTCGACGAACAGGTGCGGATAGAACGTGTCAGTGGTCTTCAACAGTCCACCGAGCCCATACCAGTCGAAGTGATAGAGCTGGTACAGCGGCGACGCGAACTTCACCGATGCCGGGCCACCGAAGCTGCCCAGCCCTTCGCCGAGCAGATTGCCGTTGCCGATCGACTCGAACATGACGCGATAGGATTCGGCGCGCGCCGAATTGCCCGCGACGACGTAGAACAGGATCTTCGCCATGCCGACCTTCAGCAGCGAATCGAGCGCGCCCGTCACCGCAAGCGCGAGCATCAGACCCGCGATGCCGGCGGCGGCCAGCCACGCACGCACGTCCGCCACGTTGCGCACGAACGGGTAGACGGCCAGCACCGCGAACAGCTTGAACGAGAAGCCGAGCAAGCCGAACGACAGGAACCCCCACGATGCGATCGCCGCGCGGCGGCTGGACCAGTACCAACGGCACAGCAGGAACGCGCAGAAGTTGATGAAGCTGAATTCCGAAAAGAATCCCATCCACCCTTGCGCGCGCAGGAACAATCCGGAGTCGATCCGGACCGGCATGAAAAGCGGCAAGCCGGCCGCATACGACACGTAGAAATACAGCTGGAACAGATCGTTGCTCACGACCACGCCGATGAACGTCCTGACCAGCACGTCGAGCCTGTCGCGGTACGGAAAGATCGCCACCGTGATCGCCACCGGAAAGAGGAAGCGGACCAGTTCCTCGATGCCTGCGTCGGCGTTGAAGGACAGCAGCATCCCGATGCAGAGCGACACGGCGACGGGAAGCGCGAACACGGCCAGTCGATGAAACCGCGGACGCAGCAGAATCGCGGCGAACACCAGCCCAAACGCGCCGATCTTCACGATCTGGGAACGGGCGTCGTCCAGCGTGAGCAGCGTATCGCTCACGCAGAAGACGACGTACGCGAGCGCCAGCAGACCGGCGCCCAGGTCCGCGACCCGCGAGCGCCCGCGCGGCGCGCTCGCCGATGCTCGAATCGCCATGCTCATGGGCGCGCTCCGGACGCGGCGCACGCCGCTGCCGTATCGGCCGCCTCGCCCACCCGAATCGATGCGGCATACGCTGCGCACACTCGCTTCGCCTGCATGACGACGAGCCCGTTGCGGATCAGCGTGACGACCAGCACGGCCGTGAGCATGCAGAAGAACCCGGCTTCACCGCCGATCGCGACGCTGCCGCCGAACAGCGCGAAAAACAGCATCGACGTGCCGACGTTGATCCGCGCGGTGACCGCACTCTTCTCGAACGCCATCATCACGTTGCTGCCGACGACGCCCAGCACGCCTGCCGCGCACTGCATCGCCAACAGCACGCCGCCTGCGAGCACCGCATACGCACTGCCACCGCCGAAGCCGTAGCGATAGGCCAGCCCCGCCACCAGCACCAGGTTCGCGACGAGCACGACCAGGTTCGACAGGTCGATGTCGCGTCGCATCGCACTCAACGTCGCGTCGAGCGGCGCCTGGTCCTTCCTGCGCTTCACGAGATCGGGCAGTTGCGCGAGCGAAATGGCGCGCGGCAGCAGGTTGCCGACGGCGATCACCGACGAGAACAGCGACAGCGTCCCCGCGAAGGCCGCGCCGCACATCGCCTTCGCCGCGGGCACGATCGCGAGCGCGATGCCGCCGGACAGGAAATTGGTGAGCCCGAACTGCAACCCCTTCACATCGACGCGCGGCGCAAACGTACGACGATCCGGCGCACCGATCGCGACAAACATCGCGATCGCCACCGCGATCAACACGACGGCCAGGCACAGCGACGCGGGATAACCGCGATGCGTGCCGATCCCGAGCATCGCGCAGGAACCCGCGATCAGCAGGCAGTCGAACGCGATCGTCACCCGGTAGCGGCGGTACGACACGAAGAAGTGTCGCGCGAGCTGGTACACGGTCCATCCCCACATCAGCGCGACCACACCGCCGAGATCGAACGGGACGACACCGCTCGCGGAGATCAGCACGCACGCGAGCGTGGCCGCGACGGTGGTCCATCCCGCCATCGCCACCAGCGAATAGAACGCGCGGCGGGCCGCCCGCTTCCCGTCGGTCGCCGGCACGCGCACGAGGATCAGCGTCGCCCAGCCGATCGCCGTAAAAAAGCCGATCATCTGCGCGATCGACAGATTGGCCGCCGCATGCCCGAGCTCATCGAGCGAGTAAATTCGCTGGACGACCCAGAACGTCAGCACGCGATAAAGACCCGGTGCGCCCGTGCAGACCAGCGCCTCGAGACGACCCACCAGCTTCCGGACATCGGCGTTTCGCATCATGACTTCCGCGTATCCCGTCCGTTACCGGTGCGCCAGCACGCCGCGCGTGTCGATCACGACCTTGGTCTGCAACCGCACCGGATCCATGCGCCGGAACGGCGTGTGATCGACCAGGATCACGATCACGTCCGCGGCGGCCAGCGCCGCCTCCAGCTCGCACAACGTCGCCTTTCCTTCAAGTGACGCAGGCAGCGCGGCGATATTCGGTTCGACGACCAGCAGCGCCGCGCCGGTGTTCTGCGCCAGCGCCTCGACGATCTCCATCGCCGGGCTTTCGCGCAGGTCGTCGATATCCGCCTTGAACGCTACGCCCAGACATGCGATCACCGGCTCGCGAAACCGGCTCGCCGCCCGGCGCACGCGCTCGTACACGAAGTGCGGCTTCTCGTCGTTCACGTTGCGCGCGGTGCGGATCAGCCGCGCGTGCTCCGGCGCCGAATCGACGATGAACCACGGATCGACCGCGATGCAATGCCCGCCGACACCCGGCCCCGGCTGAAGCACGCTGACGCGCGGATGGCGGTTCGCCAGCCGGATCAGCTCCCACACGTTGATGTCGAGCTGGTCGCAGATCACCGACAGTTCGTTCGCGAACGCGATGTTCACGTCGCGAAACGAGTTTTCGGTCAGCTTACACATTTCCGCCGTGCGCGCATCGGTCAGAATGCACTCGCCGCGCACGAACAGCGAATACAGCTCCTGCGCGCGTGCGCCGCATTTGCGCGTCATCCCGCCGATCACGCGATCGTTTTCCACGAGTTCGCGCACCACATGGCCCGGCAGCACGCGCTCGGGGCAATGCGCGATACGGATATCCGAGCGCTCGCCCACGTTTTGCGGGAACGTGAGATCCGGGCGTTGCGCCGCGAGCCACGCGGCCATTTTTTCGGTCGCGCCGACCGGCGACGTCGACTCGAGCACCACCAGGTCGCCCTTCTTCAGCACCGGCGCAATCGACCGGCACGCGGCCTCGATAAAACTGAGATCCGGCTTGTTGCCGTCGGTAAACGGCGTCGGTACCGCGATCAGGAACGCATCGGCCGGTTCGGGCTGCAGCGACGCGCGCAGGTAGCCTTGCGCGACGGCCGCGTGGACGAGCATGTCGAGTTCGGGCTCGACGATATGGATCCGACCGCGATTGATCGTGTCGACGGCGTGTTGCGACACGTCGACGCCGATCACGCTTTTACGGCGCGCGGCAAATGCCGCTGCGGTGGGCAGGCCGATATAGCCCAGCCCGATGACGGAAACGGTTTCGAATGACATGAATGAGTTCTCCAGACGTCGGGAAGTTCAGCAGAGCGCGCCGGGCAGGCAAGCCGGCGCTTGCGTGAGGATCGGCAGCGACACCAGCAGATCCGCGATTCGCTCGCTCGCACGGCCGTCGCCATAAGGGTTGTGTGCACGGCTCATCGCGCGGTAGGCGCCGCCGTCCTCCCACAGCTCGACCACCGCGCCGACCAGGCGCTCGACCTCGGTGCCGACCAGCCGCACCGTGCCGGCCGCAACGGCCTCCGGCCGCTCGGTGGTGTCGCGCATGACGAGTACCGGCTTGCCGAGCGATGGCGCCTCCTCCTGGATCCCGCCGGAGTCGGTCAGGATCAGCCATGCCCGGCTCATCAGATAGACGAACGGCAAATACTCCTGCGGTTCGATCAGCACCACGTTGCCGATATCGCCGAGCAGCCGCGTGACGGGTTCGCGCACGTTCGGGTTCAGGTGCATCGGATAGACGATGCAGGATTCCGGATAGCGCTTCGCGATCGTCGCGATCGCCTCGCAGATCCGCTCGAAACCGCGGCCGAAGTTCTCGCGGCGATGGCCGGTGACGAGGATCATGCGCCGCTCGTCGTCGACGAACGGGAACCGCTCGCGCATCTGCCGCACCACTGCGCGGTCGTGTTTCAGACGCTCGGTGACGGTCAGCAGCGCATCGATCACGGTGTTGCCCGTCACGTGCACGCGTTCGGCCTCGACGCCTTCGGCCAGCAGGTTGTGCCGCGACGTTTCGGTCGGCGCGAAGTGATGCAGCGCAAGCGCGCCCGTCACCTTCCGGTTCGCCTCCTCCGGCCACGGCGAATAGAGATTGCCGGTGCGCAGGCCGGCTTCCACGTGACCGACCGGAATGCGCCGGTAGTACGCCGCGAGCGTCGCGCCGAGCGTCGTGGTCGTATCGCCGTGCACGAGCACGAGGTCCGGCCGGAACGACGCGAGCACGGGATCGAGCGCATTGAGGAGGTGTCCGGTCAGTCCGCCGAGGGTCTGCCCGGCCCGCATCAGGTCGAGATCGAAATCGGGCACGATGCCGAACAGGTCGAGCACCTGGTCGAGCATCTGGCGATGCTGGGCCGTCACGCAGACGCCGCAGCGCACACCTTCGCGCGCGCGCAGCGCATGAACGAGCGGCGCCATCTTGATGGCTTCCGGTCGGGTGCCGAAGGTAACGAGAATGTTTTCGTGGCGATGGGTCATCGGTTTCTCCGTCGGCGGGTCATGCGCGATCCGCGACGGTGGTCGCGGCAGGGGTGGAAGAGGCGCCGTCGTACGCATAGGCGCCGTAGTTGCCGTACTGAGCCGAGCGCAGCCCGGGCCGGAAGCCGTTGAACACGACGGCGGTCGTGCGCGCGCCGACGCGTTCGATCCGCTTCGCCGATTCGAGCAGTTCGCCCGTGGTCGTCGCGCCGGACCGCGCGACCAGCAGGATCGTGTCCGCATGTGCGGCGAGCACGACGGCGTCCGTCACGGGCAGCAGCGGCGGCGCGTCGACCAGCACGAAGTCGTAATCGCCCGATACGTGCGCCAGCAGCGCCGCAAGACGATCCGACGACAGCAGGTCGACAGGCTGGTCGGCGCGCGGGCCGGCGGGCAGCAGGTCGACGCCTGGCACGACATCGCGAACGATCGCGTCGCGTGCGGCCGCGCCGCTTCGAAGGACGCCCGACAGGCCGACATGGCCGGCCCCGACCTGCGCGCCGAAGCGCCTGGCCAGTTCGCCGCGACGCAGGTCGCCGTCGATCAGCAGCACGCGCTTGCCCGACTGCCCGAGCAATGCCGCAACGTTGGCCGACACGAACGATTTCCCGACGCCCGCCGACGGACCGGTAATCAGCACGCGGTTGTGCGCGGGCCGGCCCGTCGACTGGAACCGGAGCGCCGTACAGAGGCTGCGCAGCGCCTCGACCGCGGGTTCGTGCGGCCGCGCGAGCGACAGGATCGACGCGCGGCCGTCCGCCGCGGCGCGCTGTACGAAGCGGCGTTGCGTTGCGCTTTGCGGAATCGTCGCCACCACGTCGAGGCGCGTATCGCGCTCGATCTCGGCGGGATCGGTAATGCCGCCGAACAGCACCGCGCGGCCGATGACGGCGGACGTGCCGAGCACGAACCCCACCAGCGCGGCGATCAGCGTGACCAGCGGCGGCTTCGGCCGCACCGGCTCGTCCGGCACGATCGCGCGATCGATTACGCGCACGTTGCCGATCTTGCTCGCGGTTGCGAGACGAAGCTGCTGGATACTGTTCAGCAAGCCGACGTAGATTTCGGTCTGCACCGTCACGTCGCGGCGCAGGCGCACGACGTTGCGCTGCGCGTCGGGCAAGCTGCGGATCGACTCGTTGACCGCGCCGATCCGCGCCTTGGCCGCGGCGATCTGCCGGTCGAGCGCCGTTCGTTCCGGGTGAGCCGCCGTCAGCGTCGATGCCAGCGCGAGTCGCTTCTGCTCGAGTTCGAACAGCGACGTCTGCACGGCGGTCGACTGCGTCAGCATCGCCTTCGCCTGCTCGGTCAGATCCACGATCTCATGGCGGGCCTGGTATGCGTTGAGCGCATCCTCGGCCGCACGCAGCCGGCGCTCCACGGTCGGCACCTGCTGGCTCAGGAACGCCAGCGACTTCTCGGCGGTAGCGGCCTTGCGGTTCGCGTTCTGCTGCACGTAGTTGTCGGCGATCGCGTTCAGCACGGCGGCCGCGCGCACCGGGTCGTGGCTCTCGTACGACACGCCGATCACGCCCGACTGATCCTTGCCGCGATTCGCGATCGACAGTTTCTTCTGCAGCTCGGCGAGCACCGCATGCTTCGAGTCCGCCTGCACGACGAACTGCGCGCCGGCCGCGGCTTCGATGGCCGCGACCTGCAGCGTCACGGCGCCCGCCGCCGTCTTCACGCGCAGCGGGACGCCGGTCGCTCCGTCCACGTCGCGATCGAGACCGGCGCCGGACAGGCGATAGCGCCCATTGCCCAGCGACGAGACGATGAACGTGCGCGCGTGAAAGTCGCGCGGCACGTCGAACGCCGGAATATCGATGCGTTCGTTACCCCAGACGAACCCGCCGATCCCGAACAGGCCCGGTGTCGACAGCCCGCGATTGAAACGTGCGACGACGGGTCCGATCACGGGCACGCGACGCGGTCGCGCGTCGATATGCAGACGCTGCGTATCGACGACGGGTTCGGTCACGAGCCGCGAACGCAGGATCTCCATTTCGCCGTCGTCGGTCGACTTCACGTCGAACAACGCGCCGAGGCCGCCGACGAGCCCGCCTTCCGCCATGCTGCGAAGGTCGGACCCGCCGCTTTCCACCTGCACGGCGATATCTGCCTTGTATACCGGCTTCGCAACGAGCGCATAGCCGGCGCCGAGCGCGCCACATGCCACTGTGATTGCAACGATGCGGCCGGCATGCCCGATCAGCACGTCGAGGATGCCGCGTACGTCGAGTTCGTCGGCGTCGCGAGAAAACGATTGGCTTTGGTTGGATGCGTTCATGTGGAGCTCATTGCAAATGTTCCCGACCATCCGCGCCGGTATCCGGATGTCGCGGCCGTTTCGGTTCGAGACCGGCGATCCGGGCGGCCCAGTCGACCGCACCATGTTCGATCAGCGTCAGCGCGTAGTCATAGACATGGCGGCTCCGGCGGTACGGATCCGGAACGTCGGCCTGGTAACGCTCGGCGAGGCGATACACTCGGCCGCGCGTGACCGGGCAGATTCGCTCGATCAGGCGGCGATGCGCGGTTTCCATCACGAGAATCAGATCGGCCCGCCGGCAGGCCAGATCGTCGATGCGGCGGGACCGATGCGCGGACAGGTCGAAGCCGCGCGCCGTCAGCAACTCGCTCATCACCGGATCGATCGCGGCCCCGCCGATCGCCGCGATGCCGGCCGACTCGATCGTGCAGCCGGGCAATTCGCGCGACATCAGCACTTGCGCGGCCGGACTGCGGCAGACGTTGCCGGTGCACACCATCAGGATCCGCTTCATCATTTCGTGACGATCGCGGCCGTCAGGCCCGCGTTGATCGCCGGCAGCAGCTGCGCGAGTACGCGGCCGAAGCGCGCGAGCTTCGTGCTGTCGACGTAGACGACGTCGCGCGGCTGCAGCTCGAATTCGTTGGCGAGCACCATCGACACCGGCGAACGGCCGTCAAGATGAAACACCTGCGCCTGCCGGTCCGCGCCGGCCCGAATCACGTAGGTCTGCCGCGGATCGGCCGTGCCCTGGTTCACGCTGCCCGCCTGCGACAGCGCGTCGGCCAGCGTCAACCGGCCGGTTCGCAACGGCAGCGCCGTCGTCGGCTTGTTGACTTCACCCATCACGTACACGCCGAACTGATCGCGTGCGCCGACCTGCAGCAGGTCGCCGTTGCGCAGCACGATGCGCGACGGATCCACCCGCTCGCGGATCAGCGCCGGCAGATCGATCGGATAGGCATCGCCACCGCGCACGAGCGTCATGCGGCTCTGGTCGGCATCGGCCGTGAAGCCGCCGGCGCGCGTGACGGCCTCGAGCAAGGTCATCGGCGTGTCGTTGACCGGTTGCGCGCCCGGTGTGCGAACCTCGCCGTCGATATAGACGCGATTCGCGCGATACGATGCGACGCGTACCGTCAGTTGCGGCGCGACGAACCACTTCGCGAGCCGCGCACGCAGCGCGGCCTGAATCTCGCTCGTGCTCATGCCGGCGACGTGCAGCTCGCCCACATACGGAAACGCGAGGTTGCCGGCCTGATCGACGACGAAGCCGGCCGGAGGATCGCCGGCGCGCGTCTGCTGAGTGCCCGGATTGCCCTGTGCGGCGGCCAGCTCGGGGTGATCCCACACGGTGATCTGCAGCACGTCGCCGGCATCGATCGCGTAAGGCACCGGCGCCGCAAAGAGTGCGGCACGCGTGCGCTCGGCCTGTGCGCGGACATCGCGTCGCTGGGCCGCGATCAGCGCACCGTCGATCGGGTCGATCGGAACCGATGCCGCATCGCGCGCGGGCTGGCCGAGCGATGCAGCGTCGATCCGGTGCATCGATACGCTCACGCCTGCGTCCGTGAGCGTCACGGCACCGCCCGTCTGCTGCGCATCGTGCGCGAAGTTCATGTGCATTCCCGGCTCGACTGCGCAGGCAGACAGCAGCATGACGGGCAACACCGCCATTGCCGATCGCCACCCGTGCGCCGGTGCGCGGGATCGTTTTCCAGTTTCCATTCCTGTTGTCCCAATCGCGTGCGTGGACGCGAGTTCAATAAGCGTTGCGATGCGTAAATCCGCATAGAACGGTCGCCGCGACGATCCGCATATCCAGCGAGAACGACCAGTTGTTCAGGTAATAGAGGTCGTGCTCGACGCGCTTCTGCATCTTCTCGACGCGATCCGTCTCGCCGCGATGGCCGTTGACCTGCGCCCAGCCGGTGATGCCCGGCTTGATCCGGTAGCGCTGGATGTAGCCGTCGACGAGATGCTGGTAGAAGCGGTCATGTTCGACCGCATGCGGACGCGGCCCGACCACCGACATGTCGCCTTTCAGCACGTTGAAGAACTGCGGCAGCTCGTCGAGGCTGGTCCGCCGCAGCAGCGCGCCGATACGCGTGATGCGCGGGTCGCCGCGCGTCGCCTGGCGCACCTCGCCCGAAGCGCTCGCGTCGTGCTCGCGCATCGTCCTGAACTTGTAGATCGTGAAGATGCGTCCGTACGCGCCTCGTCGTTGCTGGCGGAACAGCACCGGCCCGGGCGACGAGAGCTTCACCGCGATCGCGATGACCGCCAGCAGCGGCGCGATCGCGATCAGCGCGAGGCCGGCGAACGCGCGATCGAACATGGCCTTCGCTGCCAGTGCGCGTGGCGACAACGGTGCCGCGACGAGGTCGAGCGCACGGCCGGGCCCCGCACGGCGCGGCTGCAGCGCCGTCATGCCGGTCAAGTCCGGCAAGAACCGGATATCGACGAGGTCCTTGTCGAACGCGCGGACGATCCCGCCGACGCGATCGGCCTGCGCCAGCGGCAGCACGATCCAGATTTCGCCGACGCGCGCACGCCGCACGTACTCGACGAAGCGGCCGAGCTCGCGATGCACCACCGGCTCGAACGCATCGACGGCGGGTTCATCGGACATGTCGAGGATCGCGGCAACCTGAAACGGCGACGCGGTTTCGCCTGCATCGCGGCTCGCGAGCGCGACGCAGCGCTCGCGATACCCGACGAGTGCGACCGGCTTGCGCCGCGCGGCACGCGCCGCGACGCGAATTCCGAGCCATCGCCGCAATGCCTGCGACGCGGCAAGCGCGAGCGCCGACAACACGAACCAGCCGAGCACCCACGCGGATGCCGCACCGGATTGCCAGTCGAGCGCCGCGACAGCCGCCATGCCGACACACATGGCGACGGCGAGGCCGGCCGACGCCAGCCATACGCGACGCCACGACAGGCGCCGCTGCGAATCGCCGTACAGGCCGATCAGCGGAAACAGGACGAGCGCACATGCGATCGAAATGGCGATCAACACGGCATCCGACGCCGAGTAGGACGAATCGTCGAACCAGCGCTTCGCCGCGCATGCCGCGGCGACGAGCAGGCCGCAATCCGCCAGCCGAAACCAGGAAATCTTCCCGCGAACCACGGGCGCGTAGCCAACCGAGTCGAACGAATGCATATCAGAGCGATCACCCGCCGAAGTCGAATGGCAACGGAACGGCAGCGTGCATTCACGCCGCGCGGGGTCGCGTCGACACGAATCGATTGCCAGATCGACGACGGGTCTTATCCTATTATTTTGTAGTGCAAAATATGTCTTATGACGACAAACCTGCGTAAACGTCACAACCTATTAAATATCTGATTCGGATGGCGCAATTTGGCAACGCATAAAGCGTAAAGCGCGGCATTTATTTACGGAGCGCCTCCGATCAAAAGCAATGCAAGCCCGTATATTGCCATCGTGAAAGCGCGTTTTTAATCGGACATGTCCTAAAGAGGTTGGGATTTTTAATTGTCTTGTCCTATTCTCGACGCGACCGGCACACCTATTTAAAGAACCGCTCGTGGTCAAGCAGTTACGCGGCCGGCCGCATCAGGCCGTGGCGGACCCGCACCATCGCGTTTCGCGTTCGTCCGACGGAGCCGCGCATCACATCGGCGCGAATCTCTAAAAAAATCATGCAAGACAGAGCGGTTTCACCCACGCGCTCGTACTTGTTCAATATCCACGCCCGCGTCCCTTTCGTAATATCCCCGGCATTCTCAACGGACCAACTCCGAATCTTGAGACGCGTCCACCATTACTTCCCAGGGGTGAGATATTCCTATCTTCCGTCGCACGCGAGCGCCGGTGGTCGTCGGTAAGTCGACAGCCGCCTTCTGCGCGTCTGCGAACCAGCCGCCCACGTCGCACGTCACCCCTGCGCGCCGCCATGCAATGCCGACCGGAACGCGTGCGCTGCGCGACGCCGTCCGGCGAACCGGCTACATCGCCGCCGCATGGCTCCTTCCCGGTTTCGGTCTCGCCCATGCGCAGATGCCCAGCGCCGGGCAATCGATTCGCGACATCGAAGCCGTGCGCCCGTCCCTGCCCGCCGCCACGCGCCCGGACCTCGACATCTCGCCCGTCGAGTCCGCTCCGGCGGCCGAAGAAGGCGCGGGTCCGCGCGTCGCGGTCCGTGCATTCGTCATCGAAGGCAACACGGCGGTCCCCGCGGCACGACTCGACGCGCTGCTGGCCGACCTCACCGGTCGCGAACTCGGCTTCGGCGAACTGCAGCAGGCCGCGAACCGGATCACGCGCTACTATCGCGAGCGCGGCTACGTCCTGGCGCGCGCGTACCTGCCGCAGCAGGACATCGAAGATGGCATCGTCCGTATCGCGATCGTCGAAGGCCGCTACGGGCAAGTCGAACTGCACAACCGGACGCGGGTAGTCGAGCCCGCGCTACGCCAGCCGCTCGCCGCACTGCGTCCCGGCGACATTGCGCACGGCGGGAGCCTCGAGCGCAGCCTCATGCTGCTCGATGAAATGCCCGGCGTCGGCGCGAAGGGCACGCTGCGGCCCGGCACCGAACCCGGCACGACCGACCTCGCGATCGACGCGGAACCCGGCCCGCTCGCCACCGGCTCGCTCGAATTCGACAACTTCGGCGATCCGCTGACCGGCCGTTACCGCGCGACCGGCAGCATCGACGTCAACGCGCCGCTGCGTCTCGGCGATCGCTTCTCGCTGCGCGGGCTGACCAGCAACATGCATCAGCGCTACTACCGCACCGCCTATCAGGTGCCGGTCGGCCCCGCGTCGACGCGCATCGGCGTCGCCTATTCCGACATGAACTACCGGATCGGCGGCAGCCTGAAGGAACTCGACTATCGCGGCAGCGCCGACGTCCGTTCGGCATTCGTCACGCAACCGCTCGTGCGCAGCCGCCAGGCGAGCGTCAACGCGCAGCTCACGTACGAGAACAAACACCTGCAGGATCGCTACGGCTATTTCGACATCGACAACGACAAGCGCATCGACCTGTGGACGGTCGGCCTGAGCGGCAACAGCCAGGACAGTGCCGGCAGCGGCGGCAGGAACGGCTTCTCGGCCACCGTCGGCGTCGGCCATCTGAGCGGCAACGACGGAGTCGGCATGAATGCGATCACGCACGCGCACGGCCGCTTCATCAAGCTGAACGTCAGTGCGTTGCGGATGCAAGCGCTCGGTGCGCGGTTTCAGCTCTATACGCAATTCAGCGCGCAATTGTCGTCGCGCAATCTCGACTCCTCCGAAAAGTTCGGCCTCGGCGGCCCCTACGGCGTGCGTGCGTATGCGCTCGGCGCGGGCAACGGCGACCAGGGCTGGCAAGCGAGCACGGAATTGCGCTATCTCGCCGCGCCCGGCTGGCAATTCACCGCGTTCGCCGACACGGGGCGCGTCCAGCTCAGCAAGCAACCGTGGACCCGCGAGCGCAACACAGTGCAGTTGTCGTCGCTCGGCATCGGCGCGAGCTGGTTCGGCACACGTCATCAAATCAACCTGACCGCCGCGCTGCCGCTGGGCCCGGCCTTCAAGGTCGCGTCGGCGACACGTTCGCCGAGCGTCTGGTTGCAGGCCGCCACGTACTTCTGAGCGGCCCGCAACGGATGATCCGGCCTCGCGCCGGATCGTCCGCATCGCCGGAAACGAACAGACATTCGTATCCGGAAGCGCGGCTTCGTTAGGTATACCTATCAATACGAAGCCATCATCTTTACTCTTAGAGAGCGACAACAAACGATGAACAAGACCTACGCATTGGTCTGGAACCAGACCCAGGGATGCTGGAGCGCGGTCGGGGAAACCGCACGCCGCCGCGGCAAGTCGGCCGGCGGCAAGCGCCTCGCCGCAGCCGCCATCTCGCTGCTCGGCTTCGCCGCATTGCCCGCCTTCGCGCTGCCCACCGGCGAAGCCATCACGCAAGGCAAGGCCGACATCCTCCGCGACGCCGACGGCAAGTCGATGTCCGTCAACCAGCATACCGACAAGCTCGTCACCAACTGGCAGGACTTCAGCGTCGCCGGCGGCGAGCGCGTGTCGTTCCACCAGCCCGGCAGCCAGTCCATCGCGCTGAACCGCGTGATCGGCAACAACGGCAGCCAGATCCACGGCAACATCGACGCCAACGGCAAGGTCTTCCTCGTCAACCCGAACGGCGTGCTGTTCGGCGCCGGCGCGCAGATCAACGTCGGCGGCCTCGTCGCGTCGACGCAGGCACTGTCCGATGCCGACTTCCTCGCCGGCAACTATCGCTTCGCCGGCCTTTCGACCGCCTCGATCGTCAACGACGGCACGATCACCGCCGCCGACGGCGGCAGCGTCGCACTGCTCGGCGCGCGCGTGTCGAACAACGGCGTGATCCAGGCGAAGATGGGCCGCGTCGCGCTCGGCGCCGGTAACGCGTTCAAAGTCAACTTCGACGGCAGCGACCTGCTCAGCCTGCAGGTCGAAAGCGCTGCAGTCGACGCGCAGGCAACCAATGGCGGCCTGCTGAAGGCCGACGGCGGCGAGGTGCTGATGACCGCGCGCGTGGCCGGCAACCTGCTCAATGCGGTAGTCAACAACACCGGCACGATCGAGGCGAAGGGGCTCTCCGGCCGCGGCGGTAAGATCACGCTCGACGGCGGCGCCGTCAACGTCGCCGGCAAACTCGACGCCAGCGGTGAAGCCGCCGGTTCGGTGCTGACGCGCGGTGAACGCGTCGACGTCGCAGCCGATGCACAAGTCGACACGCACGCAGGCAACGCGGCCGGCACGTGGGCGATCGAGGCGGCCAACGCCGGCGTGAACAGCCACACCGGCGGCGATCGCTCGATCGGCGCCGACACGCTGTCGCGCCATCTCGGCAACACCAACGTCGCGTTGACCAACACCAGCGGCGATCTCGCCGTCGGCGGCGACGTAACCTGGGCGAGCGACAATGCACTGACGCTGACCTCGCGCAAGGGCAACGTCGATCTGCAACGCACGCTGTCGGCAACCGGCGCAAACGCGAACCTGCTGATCAACGCGGCCGGCAAGATCCGCATGAGCGACGCCGTCAAGCTCACCGGCCGCAACGCGCACCTCGAGCTGAACGCGAAGAACGGTCACACGCTCGCCGCCGACAACGCCGCCGTCACGCTGTCCGGCGACAACGCCTCGTTCCGTTCGAACGGCGATGACTACAAGGTGCTGCACACGGTCGCCGACCTGCGCAACATCGACACGAACCTGAACGGCCGCTATGTGGTCGGCAACGCGATCGACGGCGCGAACGCGAACTTCGCCAGCATCGGCCGAGGCGTCGCATTCTCCGGCGTATTCGACGGCCTCGGCAATTCGGTGAGCCGGCTGCGCGTGTCCAAGCCCGGCTCAACCGCAGTCGGTCTGTTCGGCCAGAACGTGGGTCGCATCGCGAACCTGGGCCTGCACGACATCACGACCACCGCATCGGGCACGCCGTACGGCACGCCGGTTTCCGTCGGTACGCTCGTCGGCCTCAACACCGGCGAAATCTCGAACGTGACGGCGCGCAACGTGACCGTCACAACGACGGGTCGCGTGGTCGCCGGCGGTCTCGTCGGCGCGAACTACGGCGGCGTGATCGAGCGCGCGTCGGTGTTTGGCCGCGTCGACGGCGATCGCAACGCGCAGTCGATCGGCGGCCTCGCGGGCGAAAACCTGAAGGTGCTGGACCGGCCGCCGGTCTTGGCCGCGATCCGCGACAGCCATGCCGACGTGCGCGTCACCACCGGGTTCGACGGTCCGGCAGGCGGCCTGGTCGGCCATAACACCGGATTGATCGAGCGCTCGTCGAGCGCCGGCAGCGTCGTCGCGTCGGGTGACGCAGCGATGGTCGGTGGTCTCGTCGGCATCAACTCGGCCGGCGGCGTCATCACCGGTTCGTCGTCGACCGCCTCGGCGACCGTGACGACAGGCCGCGACGCGATCGCCGGCGGGCTCGTCGGCGCCAACCTCGGCACCATCGACACCTCGCACGCCAACGGGAAAGTCACGGTCGGCAACGGTGCGATCGCGGGCGGCCTCGTCGGTCTGAACATCGGCACGATCGCATCGTCCACGAGCAATGGCGAAACGCGCGCGGGCACGGCCGGCACGATCGGCGGCTTCGTTGGCATCAACAACGGCACCATCGAGGATTCGACCGCCAGCGCGAACGTGAGCACGGGCGACGTGACCTGGGCCGCAGGCGGCTTCGCCGGGCAAAACAACGGCACGATCGACGGATCGACCGCCAAGGGCAACGTCGTCGCAGGCAGGGACAGTGTCGCGGGCGGCTTCGTCGGCCGCAACGATGACAACGGCATCATCGGCACGTCGCATGCACTCGGCCTCGTCAAGGCAGTCGGCAAGTCGACGGTCGGTGGCTTCGCGGGCATGAACCACGGCTTCATCGAAGCATCGACGGCCGGCGGCAACGTGTCGGGCAGCGACGGCGGCACGGTCGGCGGCTTCGCCGGCCTCAACAACGGGCTGGTCGAGGCGTCCGAAGCAACCGGAGACGTGACCGTCGGCATGGGCGGCACCGCGGGCGGCTTCGCCGGCGCGAACACCGGTAGCATCGCCAAGTCGACGGCGTCGGGTCAGACCGTCGCGGGCCTCTCCAGCGTCGCAGGCGGCTTCGTCGGCCTGAACCGCGGCGTGCTCGCCGTCGCCAAAGCGCACGGCAACGTGTCGGCCGGACTGTCCAGCATGGCGGGCGGTCTCGTCGGGCGCAATCACGGGTTGGTCTCCAACAGCGAGGCCAGCGGTGCAGTCAAGGCCGGCGACCTGTCGAAGGTCGGCGGCCTGATCGGCTTTAACGATGGCGGCACCGTGTCGAACTCCACCGCGTCGGGCAACGTTCAAGGCGGCGCGAACAGCGACATCGGCGGCCTCGTCGGCTCGTTGAAGGGCAAGATCGACCGGTCGCACGCGACGGGTTCGGTCAAGGGCGGCAACTACAGCTTCGTCGGCGGCCTCGTCGGCAACAACGGCGGCACGATCGCCGCGTCGACGGCGAGCGGCACGGTATCCGGCGGACAGTCCGCGAAGCTCGGCGGTCTTGTGGGCGGCAACTTCGGTCAGGTCTTCGGCTCGTCGGCCACCGGCCGCGTCGATGTCACCCCCGGCGCTGGGCAGGTCTACGGCTCGCTGGTTGGCGTCAACTTCGGACTCGTGCGGCCGTAAGCACGGTCCGATAGCAGGCGCCGTCATCCGCACGGTCGCCTGACTCGCATCGAGAGCGGCGGGGCCGCTCTCGGCCGGTGGCCGGCAGGCCGCCGGCCCCATACCGACGGCCGGTCGTAACGTCGACCGGCCGGCGCACTGAATCATCAATCAGGATGTCAAAACGATGAACAAGACCTACGCACTGATCTGGAACCAGTCCCAGGGATGCTGGAGCGCGGTCGGGGAAACCGCGCGCCGCCGCGGCAAGTCGGCCGGCGGCAAGCGCCTCGCCGCAGCCGCCATCTCGCTGCTCGGCTTCGCCGCACTGCCCGCGTTCGCGCTGCCCACCGGCGAAGCCGTCACGCACGGCAAGGCCGACATCCTGCGCGACGCCGACGGCAAGTCGATGTCCGTCAACCAGCATTCCGACAAGCTCGTCACCAACTGGCAGCACTTCAGCGTCGCCGGCGGCGAGCGCGTGTCGTTCCGCCAGCCCGGCAGCCAGTCCATCGCGCTGAACCGCGTGATCGGCAACAACGGCAGCCAGATCCACGGCAGTATCGACGCCAACGGCAAGGTCTTCCTCGTCAACCCGAACGGCGTGCTGTTCGGTGCCGGCGCGCAGATCAACGTCGGCGGCCTCGTCGCATCCACGCAGGCGCTGTCCGATGCCGACTTCGTCGCCGGCAACTATCGCTTCGCCGGCAATTCGGCCGCGTCGATCGTCAACGACGGTACGATCGCCGCCGCCGACGGCGGCAGCGTCGCGCTGCTCGGCGCGCGCGTGTCGAACAACGGCGTGATCCAGGCGAAGATGGGCCGCGTCGCGCTCGGCGCCGGCAATGCATTCAAGGTCAACTTCGACGGCAGCGATCTGCTCAGCCTGCAGGTCGAAGGCGGTGCGGTCGATGCGCAGGCTAGCAACGGCGGCCTGCTGAAAGCCGATGGCGGCGAGGTGCTGATGACCGCGCGCGCGGCCGGCAACCTGCTCGATGCGGTGGTCAACAATGCCGGCACGATCGAAGCGAAGGGGCTTTCCGGCCGCGGCGGCAAGATTACGCTCGATGGCGGCGCCGTCAACGTCGCCGGCACGCTCGATGCCGCCGGCGACGCCATCGGCACGGTGCTGACGCGCGGCGAACGCGTCGACGTCGCAGCCAGCACGCGCGTCGATACCCGTGGCGCGAGCGGCCACGCGGGCGCATGGACGATCGCGGCGAAGAACGCGGGCGTCTTCGAGCAGACGGCCGAATCGGCAACGAATAGCGCCAACGGCGATCGATCGATCGGCGCGAGCACGCTCGCCCGCAACCTCGATACGACCAACATCCAGTTGACCAACACGGCAGGCGACCTCACCGTCGGCGGCGACGTGGCCTGGGCGAGCGACAACGCGCTCACGCTGAGCTCGACCACGGGCCGCGTCGATCTGCAACGCACGCTCGTCGCGAACGGCACGCACGCGCGCCTCGTCGTCAACGCAGCCGACCAGATCCGCGTGAACGACGCGGTGAAGCTCACCGGCCGCCACGCGCATCTCGAACTGAACGCGAAGAACGGCCGCGCGTTCGCGGCCGGCAAGGCCGCCGTCACGCTGTCCGGCAGCAATGCCTCGTTCCGCGCGAACGGCGAAGACTACAACGTGCTGCACACGGTCGCCGACCTGCGCAACGTCGACGCGAACCTGAACGGCCGCTACGTGCTCGGCAACGCGATCGACGGCGCGAATGCGAACTTCCGCAGCATCGGCGGCGACAACACGTTCTCCGGCGTATTCGACGGCCTCGGCAATACGATCGGCCGTCTGTCGGTCACCAACACCGCGCCGAACATCGGCCTGTTCGCGCGCAACAGCGGCGAGATCGCGAACCTGACGCTCGATTCGCTCGTCGTCGACGGCACCGCGGCGAGTCGTTCGGCATTCATCGGCGGACTGGTCGGCGACAACCTGCGCGGTCGCATCTTCAACGTCAACGCGAAAAACATGAGCGTGTCGCACCATGGCAGGAACGTCGGCCAGATGGGCGGCCTGGTCGGGCGCAACCTCGGCACGATCGAACACGCGCGCTTCACCGGTCGCGTGACCGGCAGCGCCATGGCGATCATCGTGGGGGGACTGGCCGGCACCAACTCCGGCACGATCGCCGATAGCGAAGCTGCCGCCGATGTCGTGTTGTCCGGCGTCGGATCGACGATCAGCCGCGAACTCCAGAGCGTCGGCGGGCTCGTCGGGACGAACGCCGGCCACATCGTTCTTGCATCGAGCAGCGGGCGCGTGGCGGGACGCGACAACACCAACACCGGCGGCCTGGTGGGCATTAACAGCGGCACGATTCGAGACGCGTCGACCACCGCCACCGTATCGGCGACGAAAGGCGGTTATGTCGGCGGCTTCGCCGGCAGAAACCGAGACGGCGGCACGATCTCGGACGCGTCCGCGACCGGCCCGGTGACGGCCACCGGCGCGATCGCGACCGGGGGCTTCGTCGGCGAAAACGCACGTGGCATGCTCGACGCCGTCTCGTCGGCCGGCGACGTGACCGATCTCGCGAGCAACAACGTCGGCGGGCTCGCGGGCGCTAACGGCGGAACGATCCGCAACGCGCGCGCGACGGCCACGGTGACCGCTGGCCGCAACAGCCATGTCGGCGGCCTCGTGGGTACGAACGACGGGACCGTACGGAGCGCGCGTGCCGACGGCACGGTCGGCGCGCTCGACGGAAGCGACGTCGGCGGGCTCGTCGGCCTGAATACGGGCGTGGTCGATACGGCGGAAGCCGCCGTCGACGTGAAGGCCGGCAACGACAGCCGGGCCGGCGGGCTGATCGGCACGAACCGTGGCGGCAACGCGATCGTTCGTCATGCATCGGCGTCGGGCAACGCGGCTGCGGACAACTCGAACGTCGGCGGCCTCGTGGGCCTGAACGACGACGGCGCCACGATCGAGAACGCGTCGTCCTCCGGCACGATCTCCGGCGACCGCTCGAACCTCGGCGGCCTCGTCGGCGAGAACGCCGGCACGATCCGCGAATCGAAGTCGAGTTCGCGGCTCGATCTGGCGACGCCGACCTACGGCCCGTGGTTCTGGGGCAGCTTCGTCGGCCTGAATACGAATACGGGCAACATCAACGCGATGTCGGTCACCGGTCAGCCGCAAGACCACGCCATGGTCGGGTTGAGCTACGGGATGATCGATGGGGAGCGAGTTTATGGGCCGGCGGGGCGGTGATGCCGGGTTGAACCAGGCGTAGACGATGGCCCCCGTTCAGCCGAAGGGCGGGGGCCCTATCGGAGGATCGTCGATGAAACGCTGTCAGCGCGAAGTGACGCGACACACCGGATGCCCGGGAATCTCCACGACATGCCCCGTCACGGGCAGCGGAACGCCGGGATACACGTTGAAATCGTCGATGGACTGGCCGTCCACTTTCGCTCCCTCGACCCGATGGCGCACATTCCCGGTCGCAGTGAGCCGCGCTCCGGTTGCTTCGCATTCCACAGCGAGGCCATCGCGGGCATGAGGTGGCAGTTGGCGGACAAGGCCGCTGAAGCCCAGAGACCTGAACGTCGATTGTCAAATCGATCCCGCGTCTGACCCGCCATCCGCACCGGCTGCCGTACCAACAACGCGCTGGCTTGGCGTTTCCGGCGGCAGTACCGACAGATGTCGCGTGTTCGACGGGGTATGAAAAACAAGGGCTGCAACGCGCAAAGTCGCCCATGAAAGATGAAATGCACCGGACGCTCGACCGAGTTCGTATGGAACGGGAGCGATCGTGCGAAAGCACGATTGGTGCGCCGCGGTGCGCGACACGCAGCAAGATGGGGCCGGCAGACGCCAAACGGTCCGCCCGGCATGTTGAAAGCGCATGGAAACATGCGCATGATCGATTGCCACGCGCGACGCGCGTGGCCATTTCCCGCAAGCGGATCGCGCGGAATCCGCTCCGGCGTCAGGCGCTGCCGTGCGGCTGGCGTGGCCCGCCTTCAGCGAGGCGCTCGAGCGCAGCTTCAATCGCTGCGCGACACGCGAGCCAGTCCGATTTCAGCCGCTCGACGCCACCTTCCAACACGGTCCGTTCGGCGGCCGCACATGCATCCCGCGCCACCGTGTCGCCCGCGAGCGCGAAGCCCCCGCGCATCGAGTGGAGTTCGACCTTGACCGATTCGAGTGCGCCGCTTTCCAATGCCGCGTCGATCACGTCGAGAGAGTGAAGCGTCGCAGCCCGCAGCGTCTCGCGTATCTCGTCGGTCAGCCCGGACGGCGGCTCCGCTTCCAACGGGGCGCCGGCATGCGACGACACGCGCCCGGCATGCCGCCGCAGCACCGCCTCCAGTGCATCCATCGACAGCGGCTTGAGCACCACCTCGACTGCGCCCACCTCCTTGCAGCGCCGGCGGTCCTCGTCGGTCGCATGCGCGGTCATCGCAATCACCGGCACCTTCGCGCCCTGCTCGCGCAGGAAGTTGGCGAGCGCGAACCCGTCGAGTTCCGGCATGCCGAGATCGGTCAGCACGACATCGAACGGCTGCGCAAAAAACGCGCGCATCGCTTCGATACCGTTCGACACCAGCGTCGCGTCGCATTGCAGCGCATCGAGCTGATCCCGCAGCAACGCACGGCTCGCCGGATGGTCTTCCGCGACGAGCACGCGCAGCGGCGCACCGTCGTCCGCCTGCATGCGCAGCACGGGCGCATCGGCCGGTGCGTCGTCGAACGCGAAGCGCCATTCGGACGGCGCATTGGCCAGCGGCAGCGACACGACGAACGTCGAGCCCCTGCCCGGCCGGCTGTCGACCGTCAACGCGCCGCCCATCAAGCGCGCGAGACGCGCGCAGAGCGGCAGTCCGAGCCCGGTGCCGCCGAAGCGCCGATAGATCGACGGATCGGTCTGCACGTACACGTCGAACAACGTCGGCAGGCTCTCGGGCGGAATGCCGATCCCGGTGTCGCGCACCGAGATTTCGACGCCGTGCGCGCCGTCGGAAGCCGCGGCAGGGCGCGCGTCGATCGTCACGCCGCCGTGCTCGGTGAACTTGATCGCGTTGCTGACGAGGTTCGACAGGATCTGGCGCAGCCGGGTCGGATCGCCGACGTAGCCGTCGGCCAGTTCCGGCGCCATCCGGCATTCGAGTGCGAGTTGCTTCGCATCGGCAAGCGGACGAAAGATCGCCGCGACATCGCGCAGCATCGCGCGCAGGTCGAACGAAATCGCTTCGAACACCATCTGGTTGGATTCGGTCTTCGACAGGTCGAGCACGTCGTTGATCATGTGCAGCAACGCGTCGGACGACGACATGACCGTCTGCAGCCGGCGCCTCTCGCTGGCCGGCAGCTGCGCCCGCTCCATCAGCTCGAGGTTGCCGACGATCGCGTTCAGCGGTGTACGGATCTCGTGGCTCATCGTCGCGAGGAACGTGGACTTCGCCTTGTTCGCATCGTCCGCGGCTTCCCGCGCCTCGCGCAACTTGTGCTCGACCTGCTTGCGCGCGGTGATGTCGGTGAGCGTACAGAGCAGCACGTCGACGCCGCGGTAGCGGGTCCGCACGATATGCGCGGCGAGATAGGTCGCGCCCGCGCCGTCGACTTCGACCGGCAACTCGTGCGTGACGATGCGTGGCGCCCGTCCACCCGCGGCACTGTCACGGTATGCCTGCCAGATCCGCTTGCCGAGCGACGGCGCCGTAGCGGCGCCGTCATAGCGTTGCGCGGCGTCGTTGCGCACCATCGTGTCGCCATTGGCAACGGACAGCAGCATCAGCCCGGCCGGCGCCGTGCGGATCAGCGCGCGGTTGAGCGCCTCGCTTTCGATCAGCCGGATCGCGCGGCGATTGGCGGGCCGCAGTGCACGCCAGTCGAACAGAAGGATCGCGCACCATACCGTGCCGATCGCGAGAAACGCGAGACCGGCCGCGACACCGAGACGGAGTGCCATGTCGTCGAACAGGCTGCGCCACGTATACGTCGCGGTGAGCATCTCGTCGAATCCGGGCATCCGGTCGCCGATGACGATATTCGTGCCGACGCGGTGCGCGGCCGCACGCTGCGCGCCGGGCGCACGCGCAAATTCGACCGCACGCGCGAGCAGCGCGGGATCGGACGACCGGCCGCTCAGCAGGTTCGCGTGCGAATCGACAAGTGCGTATTCCCTGCCGGCGGATGACGGTTGCAGAATCGCGTCGATCCCGGGCCGGCTGACGATGACGAACCAGGCGACCAGTTTTCCGTCGCCGTCCCTGACCGACTGCACGAAGCGCAGCACCGACCGGCCGGCGAGCGGATCGTCGCGCCGGTCGAGCAGAACCGTGCGATCACGGGACGTCGCGGACGCCGGATCGAAATCGGCAGGCGGCTGCAACTGCCGGATCAGCGCCTTCACGTCGAAGCCCGGCGGCAACGAAAGCGACTGCTTGACCAGCGGATAGCCGGTGACGATGACGAAGTTGCCGTCCGGATCGATCAGGTACCCGCCCATTCCCGGGTCGCCGGGTTGTTGCGGCGGCATGACGCCCGTGGCGTCGACGTCTGCGAGAAACCCGCCGAGAAACGGCGGGTACGCGCCGCGCGATTTCGCCGATGGATCGACGGCGAACGCGGCGACCGCCACGCGCCCTGCGATCCGGCCGAGCACGGCCAGCCGGCCGTGACCGACTTCAAACCGCTCGAGCGCAGCCGCCCGCTGCGACTGGCGCTGCGCCGCCATCAGCTCCAGGGTTTCGCCATAGCGGTTCTGGAGCGCCTTGATCACCTCCAGTTCCGCCAGCAGATCGGCCTTGCGCACCAGGAAGTCGGAACGGTATTGCGCGATCGATTCCTGGACGTCGAGCCGCGCAACGAGCGCCGTGCACACGAGAATGAACAGCGTGATCGCGACGCCGCTTCCGTACAGCAGCCATTGCTGCTGGCGTCGAACGCGGCCCGGTTCGTACGGTTTGCGGCCGGCCATCGTGGAGTGCGCGATCAGCGCTTTCAGTTTCGCGGGCATAGATTTCGTCGAGGTCGCGTCCGGCCGGTCCCGCATCGGGCATTGCCCGGTTCGTTCAACACTGCGGTGGTTCCCGATCTACGCGTCGGCATCGGCGTCGGGCAACTGGCCCTCGCTCGCATAGCGGATCAGGTCTGCATCGCGGACGATGCCCAGCTTCTTCATCGCGCTCGACTTCTGCGAGCTGATCGTTTGCTTGCTGCGGTGCAACTGGACGGCGATCTCGCCGACCGTCATGCCGGCGCCGTACAGCCGCACGACTTCGATCTCGCGGGCAGTCAGCGTACGAAGACCGGCAGACGGCTGGCATTCCTCCAGCAGCTTCTTGACGAACGGAGACAGATAGTTTGCACCGACGAAAGCTGCATGAACGGCCCCGACCAGGTGCGAAATCGCATCGGACTTGCTCAGGATGCATCCTACGCCCTGCTTCTGAATCGCGAGCAGCACGCTCGGGTTGTCGATCATCGTGATCGTCACGAGGCGCAGCGCCGGATAGCGACGCTGGAGAAACGACAGCAACGACAGGCCGTCGCCGTATTTGCCGCCGGGCATTACGTAATCGACGACGAGCACGTCGCTCTGCTGCTCGTCGAGCATCGCCACCAGGTCGGTCGAATTGGAGACGGTACCCAGCAGCTTGATCGTGCTGCTGCCCGCGAGCGCCTGCGACATCCCGAGCGCGGACGAAGGATGATCGTCCGCCACCATCACTCGCACAAAAAATTCATCCATCTCTGTTCTTCTCCCGATACACGCGGCCTGACGTGCCATGTTGTGCGAACGCGCCGTGATTCGAAACCGATCCCGCAACACGGTCGCGTTGCGGCGTTCGATGGACCGAACGGTGCGCGGCGTAATTTTAAGATACTAGACGGGTTCTGCGTCGCGGCAGTGCATGATGGCCTGCGCCCGCGCCGGTCCGCTGCAACCGCAACCTTGCCCGGCGCCGCGCCGGGCACGGCGTTGCCGCCTCAACCTGCATTATCCGACGCCCACGCGTGTCCGATCGGCGGCGCCCCCACGCCGTCGATCGATCGCATCCCGCGGGGGCGGCCGGAGCCGCCGCCTAACGTTTGACCACGGACTTGTCCGGGTCGCCCGACCCGTCATCCGCGGCGTGCTGCCACTCGGTGATGGCCCGCCGCTTCTGCGACGGCGACATCATCATGAATTCGTTCAGCTTCGTGAGGAAATCCCGTCGGGATTTCTCCGGCAGCGTCGCAAATCCAAGCAGCAGCCCGAACACCTTTCCCATATAGCGCACGGCCTTACCCTTCCTTCTTCAGTCGAAATCACGCGGCACCGGAGCGATGCAGCGTGTCTGCCTTTCCTGCTCTGACGCAGGCGATCTACGCCGCCCTGAGTCGCTTCGTTTTTATCGTCCCGGCCAGTGTGCCGCTGCGGCCGCCATGACGCCCGGGGCCGGCCGCTCGTCGGCCGCGCCTGCGGGAAATGCGATCCCGCGCCGCCGCGCGATGCGTGCCAGACCGCGATTCAGGTCGGCCAGCGTCACCGGCTTGGTCAGCACGCAGTCGACGTTCGATGCCGCGTAACGCCGTGCGTCGTCGGGCGCGAGATGCGATGCGACGACGATCATGTCGCACGGCAGCGCACGTGCATGGACGGCCTCCGCCAACTCGCGCGCCAACATGTCGTGCAGGTCGGCGCCGAGCAGCAGAACGTCCCATGCGCCGTCGGCGAGCGTGTCCAGCGCCGCGCCGCCGGACGACACGCACCGGACCACGCAGCCGAGCACGTCCAGTTGCTCGCGGAAGATCGAACCGTTGATCGACGCGTCGTCGGCAACCAGCACGCGCGGCGCGCGCGCGCTGGGCACCGGCAACGCCGGCCGGGTGGCATCGGCCGCGCGGCCCGGGCTGCGCAGCGAACCGGCCGTGGCGACGCGCGCCTGCTCGATCGCCGTGCGCAGCCCGTTCAGCGAATAACTCGACACGCGGATCGTGCGGCCCGCGACGTTCGGCTGCAGCGGCCCGTCCGGTGTCGCCAGCACGACCGGCGTGCCGCCGCCGAGGCTGTCGAGTTCCTCGCGCCGCCAATGGTCGGAATCGCCAAAGAGCACGATCGCGTGTGCACGCGCGAGGCACCCGGCGGCAATCCCGATCGGACTCGGGTGCATCGCGACTTCAAAACCCCATGCGCGCAGATGCGGAAACGCGAACGCGCGCCACGTGTCGTCCGGCGACACGACGATCAACGTCCGGCCCGCCCCCGGCAGCGCACCGGCCGGGGTTTTCGGCGCAACCCCCATGCGCAGCGGCAGGCGCACGGTAAACAGGCTGCCGATATCCGGCGCACTGTCGACCGCGATCGCCCCGCCCATCGCCGCCACCAGCCGATCGCAGAGCGCGAGCCCGAGCCCCGTGCCCCCGTAGCGCCGCGTGATCGACGCATCCACCTGCGAGAACGGCTTGAACAGCCTCGCCTGCTGCGCGTGATCGATCCCGATGCCCGTATCCTCGACGCCGATCGCGAGCTCCGCGACGCCGCGCGCATCCTGCGCGGCCGACACGCGCACGACGATGCGCCCTTCGCTCGTGAACTTGATCGCGTTGCCCAACAGGTTGCCGACCACCTGCGCGAGGCGCGTCGGGTCCCCGCGCATCCGCTGCGCGCTGCTCGCGTCGATATCGGCGAACAGCGGCAGCCCTTTCGCCTTCGCGATCGGCGCGAAGGCCGCGAGCTCGCGTTCGATCACGGCGATCACGTCGAACTCGATCGACTCGACCGACATCGCGCCGGCTTCGATCTTCGAGAAATCGAGGATGTCGCTGACGATCGCGAGCAGCCCCTCGGCCGACGCGCGCAGCGTCTGCACGCGGCTCTGCTGCGACGCATCGAGCGCCGTGCGCTCGAGCAGTTCGAGATTGCCGAGGATCACGTTCAGCGGCGTGCGAATCTCGTGGCTCGTCGCGGCGAGAAACGACGACTTGGCCGCATTCGCCGAATCGGCCGCGCGCACCGCCTCCTCGAGCTGATGCACGAGCCGGCGCTGCGCGCTCGTATCGGCAAACGCCGCGATCAGCACGTCCTCGCCCTGGTAACGCGCGCTGTGCGCGATGACCTCCAGGTGCAGCGGCGCATCGCCATGCGCATCGAGTACGAGCTCGGTCATCATCGTCCGGCCGTCGCCGCCGTTCGCGACGAATGCGTCGTACCGGTCAAGCACCTGCGCGGACAAGACATGGGGATCGCCGCCGTGCGGCAGCAGCATGTGGGTCAGCGCGTCGCTCGCGAGCATCACGCGCCGGTCGGACAGCGACACGAGGCCGATGCCGACCGGCGCCATCGCGATCACGCTGCGGCACAGCGCCTCGCTGTCGAACACGCGCGCCGAGCGCGCATAGACCGGCACGAGCACGCGCCGGTGAAAGCGCACCAGCAGCACCCACATCACGGCGATCGCGACGAGCGTCGCGGCCGCGAGCGCGCCGGCCTGCATGCCGATGCCGGCCGCCACGTCGGCCCACGACAGCGCATAGGCGATCGTCCAGCCGGTAGCCGCGAGCTTGCTGCGAAACACGATCGCGCCGTCGCGAAACAGCGGCTTGGTCGACGCCGGCTCGCCCTGCGCGACAGCAAGGCGCAACAGGCGCTCGGAGCGCGCGTTCGTGCGCTCGACGTCGGGATCGATCGCGATCAGCCGGTTGTCCGCAGACGTGATGAAGAACACGCCGGCCGGGCTGCGCCCGGGCAGCCACGAAAGCAGGTATTCCGGCGCGTATTCGGTGACCAGCACCGCGAACGGCTGGCCGCCGGCGCGCGCTTCGGCGGCGATCCGGATGCGTACTTGCCCGGTCACCGGGTTGATGTAAGGCGGCAACCAGCGGACGCGCGGACGGCCGTCGTTCGAGGCCGGTGCCGGACCGGCGAAATCGACGTGCAGCGCCGCGAGGACCTGCGCGCGCGCCTCGGCCGACGCGAGCGCAGGATTGTCGCGCGCCAGGTGCGGCACGAAGCCGAACACGCCCGTGCGCGTGCTGTAGTGGTAGCCCTCCAGCGTGCGCCCGCGATTGATCGAGCTCGCCGCGCCGATGCGCGACAGCAGGAACGACAGTGCGAGATAGCGCGCGACTTCGTCGCGCTGCGCGGTTTGCCCGGGCACGCCGACCACCAGCGACGGATACGGCTTGATCGCAAGCTCCTGGTCATGATCGAAGAACGCGTTCACGATATCGGCCGGCGCCGGGCCGATCTCGCGCCAGATGAGCTGCGTGTTCGTGACGCCGTTGCGGAACGACGTCTCGGCCACCTGCACCTCGTCGACGGCCTCCTCGACACCGTTCAGGAAATTGCTGCGCTCGCCATCCAGATAGCCGTAGACGATCGACGTGATCCCGAGCCCGCAGGCGATCAGGATCAGGATCGTGACGACGATGCCGCCTCCGAACATCGAAATGCTCTGGTAGCGGCGAATGGATTCAAGCGTGCTGTTTGGCATGACTCGGTGTGACGGCGCCGGGTGCGGACATGCGGCAGATTCCCTGCCGGGCCGGACGTCACGATGGATACATTCGGGATAGCAATCTCCCGATCATGCCAAACGACACTGCGAAAATCAGTCGTGCATTATCTTTTTAGTACACGTCCGATTATTTTTTTATGCGATTTTGAACTCGGACGAGCGATCATCGCGAAATTGCGTCACGAGCGACCCTTCAATCGGTCGAGTGGAGTCGTCGCTGCGCGGCCGGGCGGCCGTGCAAAAACGCCGCCGGCAAGCCGGCGGCAAAAGGCGCATCCATGGGAGACACGGCGCGCCTGAGGCACTCGATACCGCGCATCCGGCGACGGATACCCGTCTCATGCCGCCGCGCAGAACGCGCCCGCTCGGTCCTGCGCGACAGGATCCGGCACCGTGCACGGGAAACCCGCGCAATTCGTCCGCTTGAACTGGAACGACGCCATCGCGGCCGGCGGCACACCGCCGGCCCGCGACGTCAGGCGACCTGAAGGCCGGCTCGGCCGAGGCGCGCGATGGTGGTCTCCCCGCGGTCACGCCCCGTTGCTGTCGGTCCGGTCCGTCGTACGCGTACGGCCGATTCCGGACGCGGTCGTACGGATAGCCCGAATACCGGTAGCCGCAATCGACGTCACACCATAGGACACCTGATCGTCGGTGCGCGCCGAACACGCCGTTCATCGCAGATCCGCACCGGGTTGCTGGCTGCGGACGAATCTTGCGTGCACGCGGCCACGCAGCAACGACAGCCCGGTGCGAGCACACGGCGAAACATCATTTCCTTGCCCACGTTTCCTGTGCACCGCCTCGCTTCACGCCATCCCGCCCCCGGCAGCGCGTACCCGGTTTGCGCGCGGCGAGGCGAATACAATTCGCCAACGCCGACACGCAGTCCAAGGCTCTCTCAGGTTCTCTCTTCGAATCGTTCGGTCGCTTCGCCGGCGTCGTTGCTCACGGGTCGATCGTGGCCGACCTCGAAACCAAAACATGACGCGCCGAACAATAGTGACGTGGTGAGCAATAATAATCGAGAAATATCGCATGTCAAGGTCCATCTCGATTTCAAAGTTTGCGTATCGCGTCACTTTTGAATATGCTCTTCGTCGCCAAAGCCCAGGAGACACCTTCGAGATGCCCAATAGCGAGCAGGCCAACGCCGATCTCATCACCGCCACCAAGGTGCGCGATCTGCTGACGCGCAACGGTATTCCGCCGCGCAGCCACAACACGACGATCGCGAACGTGCTGGGGCTCAGTTTCTCGGTCGTCACGCGCAAGATGAAAGGGCTGATCCCGTGGAACCTGTCGCAACTGCAGGACATCGCGACGCACTTCGGCGTGCCGCCCGCGATCCTGCTCGACGACAAGGGGACGCAGCCGGCCGCGGCCGAGATGATCGACGCGACACTCGTGATCGAGTCGCGCCGCTTTCGCTGCCGCGCGGCGATCTCGGCGAAGGCCAGCAGCCAGATCGAGACGGACTTCGTCGCGCTGCAGTGGCAGGGCGAATGGATCGTCACCGAGCGTCAGCACGCGCGCGAGGGCCGCACCTATCCGGTCGACCTCATCGAGCTGCGTTCGAGCCAGCCGAACGTGTACGCCGCGCGGATCGCCGTGGTCGACGATTCGCAGGACGTCGCCGAAACCGTGTGCGAATACTTCCTCGAAAAAGGCGTGAACGCGATTCCGTACTACGACGGCGCGTCGTTCCGCAAGGCGCTGGAGGTCGAGGATTTCGACGGCTACATCCTCGACTGGATGCTCGGCGACCAGACCGCGGCCGAGCTCGTGCGCAGCATCCGCTCGAGCGAGAACGGCGGCGCACCGATCTTCCTGCTGACGGGCAAGATCTCCACCGGCGAAGCGAGCGAGGACGAGATCGCGCACATCGTGTCGCACTACAACGCGCGCTGCGAGGAAAAGCCGGTGCGCCTGCCGATCCTGTTCGCCGAAGTCGCCCGCGAACTGAAGCTCGCGCAGCCGGCGCCCGCTGCGGCCGCCGCCGCGAATTGAAGCCACCCCGAAAAACCAGTCACCACACGCACACGAACGAAGGGACCGACATGCGAATTTCGACCATCTGGATCAAGAGCCTGCTCGCCGCCGGGCTGCTCGGCCTCGCCGCGGCGAGCTGGGCCGCGTCGTTCACGTTCACCGTCGACGGCAAGATCGGTCGCAGCAACCAACCGGGCAAGACCATGTTCGTCTTTTCCGAGCAGGCGCTGATGGCGCTGCCGCAGCACACGATCGTCACGTCGACGAGCTGGACGCCGAAGGCGACCTTCACCGGCCCGCGCCTGTCCGACGTGCTGAAGACCGTCGACGCGCACGGCACGCAGATCGAATTCCGCTGCATCGACGAATACACGTTCACGATCCCCGTGTCGGATGCCGACAAGTACGGCGTGATCCTCGCGCGCACGATGAACGGCAAGGTGCTCGGCAACGACAACTACGGCCCGCTGTGGGTCATGTATCCGCGCGACCAGTATCCGGACGAGCTGAAGACGCCGCTCGGCGAAGCCAAGTTCGCGTGGCAGATCATCGGCCTGACCGTGAAATAAGTGCGCGGCATCATGCGCGGGCGGTGGAAGAACAGAAAAATCATCGTGGTCCTGGGGTCGCTGTGGATCCTGGGCTTCGCCGCGTGGGCGTTCCTGCTGTGGGACCTGCTCGCGACGTCGGTCAACGAGGGCGTGCTCGAAGGCCCGCGCGAGGGCGTGTTCTGGACCGCGTCGCAATACCGCAACGTCTACACGCGCTTCGATCGCCAGTTGATCCTCTACGCGACGCACGTGGACGGCGACTACGATCACGTGCAGATGCAGCTCGACAGCCTGTCGGTATCGTTCGGGTTCCTGCAGCGGCCGTCCGAAGTGTCCGAATACTGGCTGCGCATCCCGCGCGCACGTGCCGAAATCGCGGCGCTTGCGGAATTCATGTCGCGGCTGAAGCAGGAGGTGCCGTTGCTGCGCACCGCGCCGGACGGCGCGCAGCGCGTGATCGACGAAGTCAGTGCGTACTGGCCGAAGGTCAACGGCCTCGCGAACTACTTCCGCGCGATCGAGATGGCGCAGCGCGATTTCACCTTCCATCAGCTGAAGGAACGGCAGCGCGCGATCCTCGCGCTGGGCATCATCCTCGGCGTGATCCTGTGCGCGCTGTTCCTGCTGCTGTTCTACACGATGCGCACGCGCGACGACCTGCTCGAACGGCAGAACGCGGCGCTGGACGCGGAACGCAAGGCGTCCGATCGCGCGTTCGAGATGATCGAGGCGAAGAACGCGTTCCTCGGGATGGTCAGTCATGAGTTGCGCACGCCGCTGCAGGCGATCTGCGGGTCGATCGAGATCCTGCTCGCGCGGCCGCAGTCCGACGCGAACCTGAAGACGATCCGGCGGCTGCAGAATTCCGCGTCGTCGCTCGAGGCGCTGGTCAAGGACCTGACCGACTACATCAAGCTGCGCTCGACCAAGCGCCTGGCCGAAGCCGAGACGGTCGCGATGGCATCGCTGCTCGCCGAAGTGCTCGAACCGTTGCGCGACAAGATCGCGGCGAAACGGATCGATGTCGTGCAGCAGGTCGAGCCGCACGATCTCGCGATCCGCTCCGACCGCAAGCTGCTGCGGCAGGTGCTGTCGAACCTGATCGAGAATTCGGTGAAGTACACGGCCGACGGATCGATCGACGTGTCGATCACGCTCGTCGACGCGCCGGCCGGCCGGGAGCTGAAACTCGTCGTGCGCGATACCGGCGCCGGCATCGCGAAGCAACATCTGCCGAAGATCTTCGAGCCGTTCTATCGCGCGAACGATGCGGTCGGCCTGCACGTGGACGGCATCGGCATGGGGCTCGCCGTCGTGCGCGAAATCGTGACGACGCTGCGCGGTCACGTGGACGTGCGCAGTACGGTCGGCGAAGGGAGCGAGTTCGTCGTGACGCTGCCGGCCGAGGCGCCGGATACCGGCGACACGGCCGGCGACGCACCCGCATGGCCGGCCGCCACCGTGCATCGCCACCGCCGCGCGCTCGTGGTCGATGACAACGACAACGCGCGCGAAACGCTCGGCGCGATGCTGTCGGCGCTCGGTCTCGACGTGGATCTGTGCGGCACCGGCCACGAAGGCGTCGCGCGCTTCAACGACGCACGTTACGACCTCGTCGTGCTCGACCTCGAACTGCCGGATCTGAGCGGCTTCGACGTCGCGCGCCGCATCCGCGCGGTCGCGCAACCGAACGACGACGGGAAGTTTCCGTCGATTCTCGGCGTCAGCGCGTACGAATCGGCCGCGCTGCGCGAGAACCCGCGCGTGTTCGACGAATTCCTGCCGAAGCCCGTTCACCTGCGTGAACTCGGCGCGCTCGTCGAGAAGCTGCTCGGCTGAACGCGGCGGCGATGCGTCGCACGTGCGGCGGCTCGCGCCCGCTTGTCCCTACTCGCCGATCAGATGCAGCACGACGTCGCGCCGGTGCGCCGCGCGACGATGCTCGAACAGGTAGATGCCCTGCCAGGTGCCGAGCACCATGCGTGCGTGCTCGACCGGAATCGACAGCTGTACCTGAGTGAGCGCCGTGCGCAGATGCGCGGGCATGTCGTCGGGCCCTTCGGTGTCGTGCTCGTAGCGCGCGCCGTCCTCGGGCGCGAGCGTCGCGAAATAGCGTTCGAGATCGCGCTGCACGGACGGATCGGCGTTCTCCTGGATCAGCAGCGACGCGGACGTGTGGCGGCAGAACACGGTCAGCAGCCCGGTGCGGATCGCCTGCTGGTCGACGAACGCGCGCACCTGCGGCGTGAACTCGACGAGGCCGCTCCCGCGCGTTTCGACGGCGATGTGCGTGATGGCCTGTTGCATGATGACGGCCTCACGCGAGCGCAGCGAAGCCGTCGGCCTCGATCTGCTTCGCATCGGTCGGGCGCACGACGCGTGCGACTTCGACCCCGTCGCGCAGGAACACCAGCGTCGGCCACAGCTTCACGCCGAACGAACGGCCGAGCGGCCGGCCCGGACCATCCTCGATCTTCAGGTGCCGCACGGCGGGGTGCGCGGAGAACGACGCGACGATCGCGGGCTGCGCGCCCGCGCAGATCCCGCACCAGTTCGCGCCGAATTCGATGACGGTGGCACCGGCCAGTGCGTCGACTTCCGCGCGCGTCGGCGCGTTGGCGGTGTAGCGTTGCTCAGTGTCCATCGGAACCCTCGTATGCAATTGCGGAGCGTGGCCGCCGCGTGCCAGCGTGGGCGGCACGGGCGGCCGGTGATTTCCTACTGTAGCGGAAAAGCGCACGGATCGCCGGCCGCGGCCCGGCCGTGCGGGCGGCCGCGCGCCGCCCGATTCGAATGACACGACAAGATTCGGAGCGCCGCGCAGCCGCGACGCGATCAGCATGGGAACCGATCCCGTCAACGAAGGACGACCATGAACGCACCGCATCGTGTCACCGAACCGAACATTCTCTATTTCGGCACGCCCGTCGTGCTGATCAGCACGCTGAATCCGGACGGCACGGCCAATCTTGCGCCGATGTCCTCCGCGTTCTGGCTCGGCTGGCGCTGCATGCTCGGGCTTGCGGCCAGCTCACAGACCACGCACAACCTGATGCGCACCGGCGAATGCGTGCTGAACCTGCCGTCGTCGAAGCAGGCGCACGCGGTCGACCGGATCGCTCGCACGACCGGCGCGGACCCGGTGCCCGAGTCGAAGCAGGCACGCGGCTATGTTCACGAGCCCGACAAGTTCGGCACGGCCGGACTCACGGAAGCGGCGTCGCAAACCGTCGCGCCGCCGCGGGCGCTCGAGTGTCCGGTGCATCTCGAGGCAGTGGTGGCTGCCAGTCACGGCATCGGCGAAGACGCCGCGGATCTGCGCGGCCGCATCCGCGTGTTCGAAGTGCGCATTCAGCGTGTGCACGTGCATCCGGATCTGCTGATGGACGGCCATCCCGACCGCATCGATCCGGACAAGTGGTCGCCGCTGATCATGAGCTTCCAGAAGTTCTACGGCCTCGCGCCGCGGCAAGTGCATCCGTCGCGGCTCGCCGAGATTCCCGAACGCGCGTATCGCAGCCCCGACGTCGACCGCGCGCGCGAAGCCGGCACGTCGCTGGACGCGGCACGGCGATGACGCGGAGCGGCCCGCATGACGCCGGCGATCGACGCAGCGTGCGGCCTCGCCTTGGCGGGCACGCTGTTCGGCACGTGGGCGCCGAGCGTGCGCGCGGTTCGCGCTTGCGTACCGCGCGCGCCGCGACCCGTCGCGTAGCGATCGGATAAGATACGGGCCGATTGGCCCAAGACCGAACCGACGGAGTGTTTCAGTGATTCAACCGACTCAAGTATTCAAGGACAACCTCGCGCAACTGCCGGCCATCGACGGCATCGCGCGCATCGATCTCGTCGGCGCGAACGGCGACGTGATCGCCAGCATCGAGAACCAGCCGGGCAAGCAAGGCTCGCTCGCGGTGTACAACTACCTGAAGCAGGCGTTCGGCACGCTCGATGCGAAGGCTGCCGAACACGGTCTCGCCGTATTCGCCGAGCACACCGCCGACGCACGCAACCGTCCGGGCGCGCACCCGAACGTCGATCGGCTGCTCGCGATCGTCGACGGCGGCGAAGCGCTGCGCATCGACGTGATCGCGAAAGGCTGAGCGGCACGCCGGAGGACCGCCCCGGGCTGCCGGACGCGCAATACTGCCGCCGCTGAAGGCAGTGAGCGGTCCGGTCCGCATGCGGTCCTTCATTTCGGGGAATCGGCGCACGCCGCTCAGTACGCAGTCCGTACGACCTGATATCGCCCTTCGTCACGACACTCCGCCCTTCGTCACGGCGACTCCGCCCTTTCATCCCGACGGCCTCGCCCCGTCGTCCAACGTTCTCGCGAATCATCGCAGTGCATCGCCGCACCGGCACCGCGCCACGCGCACGCTGACAGTGCCGCGGTCCGCGCGGCAATCGCCACGGACGCTCACGCCCCGTTTCCCTGCGAAGCACGCCCAGCACCGCATCCGTCGAAATCCGCCATCGCTGGCATACATATTGCCAACGTCGACCTGACGCCGCGATGCGGCGCCATCCGATGTTCCGACCGATCCCCGCCGGTATCCGAATCCGACCGGCAATCCGCAGAGGTCTCATCATGACGCGTTTGCGCACCTCCCTGCAGAGCGGCAACTGGCGCTCGCTGCTCGCGTGCTTCCTGTATTTCGACACCGGCTTCACGGTCTGGGTGCTGTACGGCCCGCTCGCGCCGTTCATCGGCAAGGACATCGCGATGTCCGCGGCGCAGCAGGGCTTTCTCGTCGCGGTGCCGGTGCTCGCCGCCGCGATCCTGCGCGTGACGCTCGGCAACCTGTACCAGTCCGCGAACGGGCGCACGATCGCGCTGACGGGCGTCGTGCTGTCCGCACTGCCGGCGATCGTCTTGCCGTGCGTGCCCGGTACGCCGTCGTATGCGCTGCTGCTCGTGCTCGGCGTGTTCCTCGGGATGGGCGGCGCAAGCTTCGCCGTCGCGCTGCCGATGGCAGGCAGCAGCTATCCGCCGAAAGTACAGGGACTCGTGCTCGGCCTCGCCGCGGCCGGCAACATCGGCGCGGTGCTCGACGGCTTCATGTTTCCGCATATCGCGGCCGCCGTCGGCTGGAAGCTGTCGACCGCCGCCGCGCTGCCGCTGCTCGCGATCGCGGGCATCGCGATCGCCGCGTGGGCCGACGACCGCAGCGAAAAATCCGGCAGCGTGCCGCGCGCGCTCGGTGCGTTCGCGGTCACGCTCGCGGGCCTCGTCGCGCTCGTGCTTGCCGTGCACGGCGGCGTGTTCGGCGCCGGCAAGACGGGCGTGCTGCTGCTGCCGGTGATGGGCGCGGCACTCGCGATCGCGATCCTGCCCGCGCGCTACCGCGCAGTGCTCGCCGAGCGCGATACGTGGGTCATCATGCTGATCTACAGCATCACGTTCGGCGGCTTCGTCGGGATGTCGTCGTACGTGACGCTGCTGCTGACGTCGCTGTATCAGATGCCGAAAATCGACGCCGGCCTGTTCATGTCGCTGCTCGCGTTTCTCGGCGCGATCGTGCGGCCGCTCGGCGGCTTCGTCGCCGATCGCGTCAGCGGCGTGCGTGCGCTGATCGTGCTGCTCGCCGCGATCGCCGCCGCGGACTTCGCGTTCGCCGCGTGGATGCCGCCGCTGGCCGGCGGCATCGCATTGCTGATCTGCCTGTACGTCGCGTTCGGGCTCGGCAACGGCGCGACCTTCCAGCTCGTGCCGCACCGCTGGCAGGGCAAGACCGGCCTGCTGTCCGGCATCGTCGGCGCGGCGGGCGGCATCGGCGGCTTCTATCTGCCGGTCGTGATGGGCATCGCGAAGGAAAGCACCGGCAGCTATCAGCTCGGCTTCGTGACGTTCGGCGCGCTCGCGGCCTGCGCCTGCGGCGCACTCGTGTTGCTGCGTGCGCAGTGGCTGCGCTGGGCGATGCCCGCCGACACGCGGGCGGCCGGCGCAGCCGCGATGCCGGCGCCGCGCATGACGCATCTCGCCGAATGAACGCAGGAGCGGGCCGCACGCGCGGTCCGTCTTCAGCGAGCAGCGCAACGCGTCCGACGGGAAACAGCTGACGAATCGATCGCATCGGCTGCCGTGCACCGACTTGCGTTGCGATGCACCAAGGTAGGCATCCGACGCCTGCGCGCGGTGCGCACCAACATGCACGCAGCGCATCCGCCGCGGCATGCCGCCATTGGCATGCCGCTTGCTTTTTGTCTACTTGACATGCGGGGCAACCTGCACGCTGAACGCCAGGGAGACGTCGGATGCGGAAGATGAAGCTTGTGATGGTCGGCAACGGGATGGCGGGCGTACGCACGCTCGAGGAACTGTTCAAGCTGGCCCCCGACCTGTACGACGTCACGGTGTTCGGCGCGGAGCCGCATCCGAACTACAACCGGATCCTGCTGTCGCCGGTGCTGGCCGGCGAGCAGACGCTCGAACAGATCGTCCTGAACGATTACGCGTGGTACGAACAGCACGGCGTGAAGCTGCTGACCGGCCGCAAGGTCGTGAAGATCGACCGCGTGCGCCGCGTCGTCGTCGCAGACGACGGCACCGAAGCCGCTTACGACCGCCTGCTGCTCGCGACCGGCTCGAATCCGTTCATGCTGCCGATTCCCGGGATCGGCCTCGACGGCGTGCTCGGCTATCGCGACATCGCCGACACGCAGGCGATGATCGACGCGTCGTCGCGGTATCGCCGCGCGGTCGTGATCGGCGGCGGCCTGCTCGGCCTCGAAGCGGCGAACGGCCTGAAGCTGCGCGGCATGGACGTGACGGTCGTCCACCTCGCGCCGACGCTGCTCGAGCGGCAGCTCGACGCGACCGCGGGCGAATTGCTGCGCAAGTCGCTGGAAGCGCGCGGGCTGAAATTCCTGATGTCGAAACAAACCGCCGCGCTGGACGCCGACGGCACGGACGGCACGCGCGTCGGCGCGGTGCGCTTCGCCGACGGCGACTCGCTCGACACCGATCTCGTCGTGATGGCGATCGGCATCCGGCCGAACACCGAACTCGCGGAAAGCAGCGGGCTCTACTGCAATCGCGGCGTGGTCGTCAGCGACACGATGCAGACCTACGATCCGCGCATCTACGCGGTCGGCGAATGCGCGAGCCACCGCGGCATCGCGTACGGGCTCGTCGCGCCGCTGTTCGAGCAGGCCAAGGTCGCGGCAAATCATCTCGCCGAATTCGGCATCGGCCGCTATGCCGGCTCGGTCACGTCGACGAAGCTGAAGGTCACCGGGATCGACCTCTATTCCGCGGGCGACTTCCTCGGCGGCGAAGGCACCGAGGACATCACGCTGTCCGATCCGCTCGCCGGCGTCTACAAGAAGATCGTGGTGAAGGAAGACCGGATCGTCGGCGCGTGCCTGTACGGCGACACCGCCGACGGCGCGTGGTACTTCAAGCTGCTGCGCGAAGGCCGCAACATCGCGGACATTCGCGACACGCTGATGTTCGGCGAGACGAGCCTCGGCGACACCGGGCACAGCGGCGTCACGCATGCGGCCGCGATGCCCGACACCGCCGAGGTGTGCGGCTGCAACGGCGTCTGCAAGGGCACGATCGTCGGCGCGATCAAGGAGAAGGGCCTCTTCACGCTCGAAGACGTGCGCAAGCACACGAAGGCATCCGCGTCGTGCGGTTCGTGCACGGGCCTCGTCGAGCAGATCCTGATGTCGACGCTCGGCGGCGACTATTCCGCGTCGCCGAAGGCGAAACCCGTCTGCGGCTGCACCGACCGCACGCATGCGGAAGTGCGCGCGGCGATTCGCGAGCACAAGCTGCTGTCGGTGCCGGCCGCGATGCACTTCCTCGAATGGCGCACGCCGAACGGCTGCTCGACCTGCCGCCCGGCGCTCAACTACTACTGCATCAGCACGTGGCCGCACGAGGCGAAGGACGATCCGCAATCGCGCTTCATCAACGAACGCGCGCACGCGAACATCCAGAAGGACGGCACCTATTCGGTCGTGCCGCGCATGTGGGGCGGCGTCACGACCGCCGACGAGCTGCGCCGCATCGCCGACGTCGTCGACAAGTATGCGATTCCGACCGTCAAGGTCACGGGCGGGCAGCGCATCGACCTGCTCGGCGTGAAGAAGGAGGACCTGCCGGGCGTGTGGCACGACCTCGGGATGCCGAGCGGACACGCGTACGCGAAGGCGCTGCGCACCGTGAAGACCTGTGTCGGCTCCGAATGGTGCCGCTTCGGCACGCAGGACTCGACGCTGATGGGCCAGCAGCTCGAACGCGCGCTGTGGCGCATGTACGCGCCGCACAAGGTCAAGCTCGCGGTGTCGGGCTGCCCGCGCAACTGCGCGGAATCGGGGATCAAGGACGTCGGCGTGATCGGCGTCGATTCCGGCTGGGAAATCTACGTCGGCGGCAACGGCGGAATCAAGACCGAGGTCGCGCAGTTCTTCTGCAAGGTGAAGACGCACGAGGAAGTGCTCGAGTACGCGGGCGCGTTCCTGCAGCTCTATCGCGAGGAAGGCTGGTATCTGGAACGGACCGTGCACTACCTCGAACGCGTCGGGCTCGATTACGTGAAGGCCCGCGTGCTCGACGATGCCGCCAATCGCGCGGCGCTGTGGGAACGCCTGCAGTTCGCGCTGAAGGACGAACCCGATCCGTGGCACGACACCGACGACGCGCAGGTCGACCTGCGCCAGTTCACCCCGATCGCCGTCGAGACCACCGGCCGCTGACGCCGCCACCGCCAGGAAATCCCAAGATGCCTACTCTCGAACCCGACTGGATCGCGGTCTGCCGGATCGACGACATTCCCGCGCTCGGCGCACGCGTCGTCAAGCGGCCCGAAGGCGCGCCCGTCGCGCTGTTCCGCACCGACGGCGATCGCGTATTCGCGCTGCTCGACCGTTGCCCGCATCGCGGCGGCCCGCTGTCGCAGGGCATCGTGCACGGCGAACAGGTCACCTGCCCGCTGCACGGCTTCAACATCGCGTTCGGCAACGGCTGCGCGTTGCCGCCCGACGACGGTTGCACGCCGGTGTTCAGCGTCGCATGCGACGGCGGCGCCGTGCTGCTCAAGCGCAGCGAGCTCGCGTCGATCGCGATCGGCGACGAGGCATCGGGCGCCCCCGCGTGCGCCGAACCGGGACACGCTGCATGACGGAAACGGCAGCCGTACTCGATCGCGACGCTCGCGCCGACGCAGACCTGCACGAAACGCGCTCGACCTGCTGCTACTGCGGCGTCGGCTGCGGCGTGATCATCCAGACGGCAACCGACGGCGACGGACGACGCAAGATCGTCGGCGTGCGCGGCGACCCCGACCATCCGGCGAACTTCGGCCGGCTGTGTTCGAAGGGCAGCACGCTGCACCTGACCGCCGCGCCCGAACGCTATGCGCAGACGCGGGCGACGCATCCCGAACTGCGGCACACGCGCGACGCGGCGCGCACGCGCGTGTCGTGGGACGACGCGCTCGACCATGTCGCCGCGCGCTTCGCGCGGATCGTCGAGCAACATGGCCGCGATGCGATCGGCTTCTACGTGTCGGGCCAGCTGCTGACGGAGGACTACTACGTCTTCAACAAGCTCGCGAAGGGGCTGATCGGCACCAACAACATCGATTCGAACTCGCGGCTGTGCATGAGCTCGGCCGTGGTCGGCTACAAGAAGTCGCTCGGCGCGGACGCGCCGCCGTGCAGCTACGACGACCTCGATCATGCCGGCACGGTGCTGATCGCCGGCGCGAACCCCGCGTTCGCGCATCCGATCCTGTACCGGCGGCTCGAGGCCGCACGCGAACGCAATCCGGCGATGAAGGTGATCGTCGCCGATCCGCGCCGCACCGATTCCGCGAGCGACGCGACGCTGCACCTCGCGCTGCAGCCCGGCACCGACGTCGCGCTGTTCAACGCGATGCTGCACGTGCTGGTATGGGACGGCGCGCTCGATCGCGCGTTCATCGACGCACACACGAACGGCTTCGACGCGGTACGCGACAGCGTGCGCGAATGGTCGCCGGCCGTCGCCGCGCAGGTGTGCGGACTGCGCGCGGACGACATCGTGCAGGCCGCGCGCTGGTTCGCCGACGGCCCGTCGCTGTCGCTGTACTGCCAGGGGCTGAACCAGTCGGCGGACGGCTCGCACAAGAACGTCGCGCTGATCAACCTGCATCTGGCCACCGGGCAGATCGGCAAGCCCGGCGCGGGGCCGTTCTCGCTGACCGGACAACCGAACGCGATGGGCGGCCGCGAAGTGGGCGGCATGGCGACGCTTGCGTCCGCGCATCGCGATCTCGCGAACGCCGCCGATCGCGCCGAGATCGCGCGATTGTGGGGCGTCGACGACGTGCCGGCGCAACCGGGCCTCACCGCGGTCGAGATGTTCGACCGGCTCGCCGCGGGCGAGCTCAAGGCCGTATGGATTGTCTGCACGAATCCCGCGCATTCGCTGCCGAACCAGGCGGCCGTGCGCGCGGGGCTCGCCCGCGCCGAATTCGTCGTGCTGCAGGACGCGTATGCGCATACCGGTACCGCGCCCTACGCGGACGTGTTGCTGCCGGCCGCGACGTGGGGCGAGAAAGAAGGCACCGTCACGAACTCGGAGCGGCGCATCTCGCGCGTGCGGGCGGCCGTCGAACCGTACGGCGACGCGCGCGCGGACTGGCACATCGCCGTCGACGTCGGCCGACGAATCGAAGCGCGGCTCGCGCCGGGCCGCCCGACGCTGTTTCCATATGCGGACAGCGAAGCGATCTGGAACGAGCATCGCGCGACGACGGCCGGACGCGATTGCGACATCGGCGGCCTGTCGTGGCCGCGGCTGGAAGCCGACGGCCCGCAGCAATGGCCGTTCCCCGCCGGCGCCGCACATGGCGCTGCGCACCTCTATGCGGACGGCCGGTTTCCGACCGCCGACGGCCGCGCCCGCTTCATCGCGACGCCGTACCAGCCGGTCGCGGAACCGGTCGATGCGCGCTTCCGCTTCGCGCTGACGACCGGCCGGCTGCGCGATCAATGGCACGGCTGCAGCCGCACGGGCACCGTGCCGAAGCTGTTCTCGCACGCGCCGGCGCCGAGCGTCGACCTGAACGCCGCGGACTGCGCGCGCCTCGGCATCGGCCCGCACGATTTCGTGCACCTGACGTCGCGCCGCGGCAGCATGCTGCTGCCCGCGCGCGCCGATGATGCCATCGCGCCCGGACAGGCGTTCACGCCGATGCACTGGGGCGACGAATTCGTATCGGGCGTGGCCGGCAACCGGATCGGTGCCGGTGTGAACACGGTGACGTCCGCCGCGCTCGATCCGCACTCGCGTCAGCCGGAACTCAAGCATGCGGCCATCAAGCTGCTGAAGGCCGATCTGCCGTGGCGCTGGCTGATCGCCGCGCGCCTGCCCGCCGACGAACTGCTGGCGCGGCAGCGCGACGTGCGTGCGTTGTTCGCGCGCTTCGCGTACGCGAGTTGCGTGCCGTTCGGCAACGACGCCGGCGGCGGGCTCGCATGGCGCGCGGCCGCATACGAGCCGGTGCCCATCGCGCTGCAGCGCGAGGTCGAAGCGCTGCTGGGCCTGCCCGAACATGCGATCGACGTGATGAGCTACGGCGACGCGCGGCGCGGCACGGCACGCCGCGTGCGCGTGGTCGACGGCGTGCTGACCGCGTTCTCCGTGTCGGGTGCGGCCGGCGCGACCGAGGACAGTGCGGCCGTGCTGCGCGATTACGTCGACAGCGGCACCGGCGTCGGCGCGATCGGGCGGATGCTGTTGTTCGCCGGGCGCGTGCCGTTGCAGGCCGCACCCGCACGCGGCCGTGCGGTCTGCAATTGCGTGGGCGTCAGCGAGAGCGAGATTCGTGCGGCACTGTCCGCGTGTCCGGCGAGCGCGACGCCGGCGGAGCGGTTCGCCGGCCTGCAGGCGCAGCTCAAATGCGGCACGCAGTGCGGCTCGTGCGTGCCGGAACTGCGGCGCATGAGCGCGGAGGCGGTCGTGTCGTAGCGGGTGGCATGCCCGGGCCTATCGGAAACCGGGCGGATGGCCGCGCGGCGCGTCCGCGCCCCCTTCACCGGTTCGCGCCGAGCGCCACCCGCAACCGCTCCATCAGCCGCGTGTAGTGCCGCAGCACGTCGGCCTTGTCCGTGACGTTCGCGGTCGAGAAGCGCTCGGCCCACGCCGCCTTCCATTCATACGTGCCGTGCACGCTCCGGTCGCCGTCCGGCGACTGGATCAGCGAACGGATCCGCGCGTCGCGCCCCGGCCCCGTATGCACCTCGAACAGCGCGTGGATGAACGCGTGATACGCGTCGTACACGTCGTCGTCGAACAGATAGCGGTAGATGTGGAACGTGCGGTCGAGCTCGCGCTTCGCGCGGATCACGTCGTCCGGCGAGATGTCCTTCCAGTAGCCGATCCACGTGTAGAAGCACAGCAGCGCATTGAGCTGCGGCGCGACCGTGTCGTACAGCGTGAGCCGCTTTTCGATCAGCCGCTGATTGGTCCACTGCACGAGCTCGAGCCGCTTCAGCCGGCGCGCGACGAGCCAGCCGAGACACGCGACCGACAACGGCGTCAGCACGCCGAGCACGAGCTTGACGATTTCCAGCGAATTCCACGGATTGTTGAATGGCTGCATGAATCGCTCGACAAGTAAGACGCAACGCCCGGCAGATCGCAGCACGCGCAATACGCGTGCGCGCGCAGTTCGCCGGCTGCGTCGCGGTTGACCGTTAGTTGCTTGCGCATCGCCAACGCACCGGGATGCGGCGATGCGCGGCGAAGCGGCTCGTCCCGCCAGTGTATCGGCCGATCGTCACGAGCCGATGACGGCGCGCCGGATCGTCGACACGCATCCGCGCCGCGCTACGTCGGCAGCGCCGACGTGAGCTTGACCTTCTGCATCGGAATGTCGGTCTTCACGCTCAGCACGCCCGGGATGCGTGTCAGGTACTCCATCTGGAAGCGCCGGTAATCGTCGATGTCGGCGGCCACCACGCGCAGCAGGAAATCGCAGTCGCCGGCCATCAGGTGACACTCGACCACCTCCGGCATCTGCTGGACGGCCTCGGCGAAGCGGTTCACCGATTCCGCGTCCTGCCCCTTCAGCCACACGCGCGTGAAGATCGTCAGCCCCTTGCCGACCTTCGCCGGGTTCAGCACGGCCACGTATTTCTCGATCACGCCCGCTTCCTCGAGCAGCCGCACGCGCCGCAGGCACGGCGACGGCGACAGCCCGACCTCGTGCGCGAGTTCCACGTTCTGCATCCGGCCGTCGCGCTGCAGCGCGCTCAGGATCCGGCGGTCGATAGCGTCAAGCTTCATTGGCATCGAATTCCAAAAAAATTGCAAATCACGCGTTCAATGCCAAATTCTCTGCAATATATGGACACAACGCAACCCGATTCGAGTCAAAAAAGCAGACAATCCTCCTCCCCGAAGGAGGAGTAATGAGCAGTAGCGTTTCAACGTCGTCCGGGCTTCGCGACAAGCCCGTCCATGTCGCCGAGATGGGTCGCGGGTTGCGCGCGGCGCTGCCCGTCATGCTGGGTTTCGTGCCGTTCGCGCTGGTGCTCGGCGCACAGGCCGCGCAAAAGGGGCTCAGCCTGTTCGAGGTGCCGATGATGACGGGCCTGAACTTCGGCGGCGGCTCCGAGTTCGCGGCGATCCATCTGTGGACGTCGCCGCCGCACATCGCGCTGATCGTCGCGATGTCGTTCCTCGTGAATTCGCGCCACATCCTGATGGGCGCGGCGTTCGCGCCCTACCTGCGGCGCCTCCCGCGTCGCCGCGCGTTCGCCGCGCTGTTCTTCATGTGCGACGAAAGCTGGGCGATGTCGCTCGCCGATGCGCGCTCGCGCTCGGCCACGCACATCAGCGTCCCGTATTACGCGGGCGTGTGCGCCGGGCTTTACCTCACGTGGATCTCGATGACGACGCTCGGCGCGGCCGTCGGCCCGACGATCGGCAACGTCGAGCAGTACGGCTTCGACATGGCGTTTACGGCCGTGTTTCTGGTGCTGCTGCGCGGGATGTGGAAGGGCATGCGCGCGAGCCGTCCGTGGTTCGTGAGCCTCGTCGTCGCGGCGGCCACGCACCTGGCCGTGCCGGGCGCATGGTACGTCGCGGTCGGCGCGTGCGCGGGGCTGGCCGCCGCGCTGCTGTGGGAGCCGCGCGATGCTGCCTGATTTCGCGACGGTCGCGACCATCGTGCTGATGGCGTCGACGACCTACCTGTCGCGCGTGCTCGGCTACGTGCTGCTGCGCAACCGCACGCTGAGCCCGCGGATGGCGTCGGTGATGGAGAACGTGCCCGGCTGCGTGCTGATCTCGGTGATCGCGCCGGCATTCGTGTCGACGCGGCCGGCCGACCTGCTCGCGCTCGCCGTCACGCTGATCGCGGCGACGCGCCTGTCGATCCTGCCGACCGTCATCGTCGGCGTCGTGTCGGCCGGCTTGCTGCGGCATCTGCTCGGCTGACGCGGGAGCACGGGATAGCGCGGCAATGCGGTTCCTGCCCGTCGCACGGGCGGTTTTTCCGGGCTGGCAACGGGCGCGCGAGGCGCCCGTTTTCGCATCCGCGCACCGCGTGCGGCACGACTCGGCACGACAGGCGTCGCGACGGAGTGCTAGCCTTGCGGATGTACCCGCGCTGCCTTTCCCCTGTCATTGCCTATCTGCGAGGATCGTCCCGATGCAAGAAACCCGCCCGCTGTTCGACCGTGTCCTGCTCACCAACGACGACGGATTCGACGCCCCCGGTCTTGAAGTGCTCGAACAGGTCGCCACGCAGCTGGCGCGCGAAGTCTGGATCGTCGCGCCGGCGGAAGACCAGAGCGGCACGTCGCATTCGCTGAGCCTGCACGAACCGCTGCGCGTGCATCGCAAGGGCGAGCGCCGCTTCGCGGTACGCGGCACGCCCGGCGATTGCGTCGCCATCGCGGTCAGCCATCTGATGAAGGGCGCGCGACCCGACTTCGTGCTGTCCGGCGTGAATCGCGGCGCGAATCTCGGCACCGAGACGGTGTTCTCCGGCACGGTCGGCGCCGCGATGACGAGCATGCTGGTCGGCGTGCCCGCGATCGCGCTGAGCCAGGCGTTCAGCGACCGCAACGCAGTGCCGTGGAATACGGCGCTCACGCATGCGCCGGACGTGATTCGCCGGCTCGTCGAAGCCGGCTGGGACAGCGACGCGTGTCTCAACGTGAACTTCCCGGCGCGCCCGGCCGACGACGTGCGCGGGCTCAAGGTGACGAATCAGGGCAGCGGCACGCTGCAAGGCGTCGACATCGTGTCGGGGCGCGATCCGCGCGACATCGAATACCACTGGCTGAAGCTCGCACGCGCACCGCGCGACGACGATGCGGATTCGGAAACGGTCGCGCTCGGCGAAGGCCATATCGCGGTCACGCCGCTGAAGTTCGAACGCACGCACGATCAGGCGCTCGCGCGGCTGCGCGCGAGCCTTGGTTGATCGCGGAAGCGGCGGGGGTGATCGGCGGGGAGTCGTCAGGCAGCTTTGGCTCGGCAGCGCATGGCGGCGGCGAGGTGACGCCGGCGCGCGCGACATCGCACCGTCGCACCCCTGCATTGCCGCATCCCGCCCCACGGCATCCACCGCATCGATCATCCGCGATCACGTCAGATTCATCCCTCCGTCCAGCATCACGACCTCCCCCGTCACGTAATCGGACGCGACGAGCATCGCGACCGTCTGCGCGACATCGTCCGGCGTCGCCGCGCGGCGCATCGGCGCGCGTTCGCGCCACAGCTGCTGCGCGTCGGTCCAGTCGGCGGTCAGCGGCGTATCGACGAGCCCCGGCGCGACCGCATTGACGCGGATCGCCGGCGCGAGCGTGCGCGCGAGCAGACGCGTCGTGTGATTGAGCGCGGCCTTCGCGGCCGCGTACGGGATCGACGCGCCCTTCGGCCGCACGCCCGCATGCGAGCTGACGTTGACCACGCACCCGGCGCGCCCGCTCGACGCCGCCTCGAGCAGCGCCGGCTGCGCTTCGGCGACGAGCCGGAACGGCGCGATCACGTTGATCTCGTGCATCTCGCGCCACACGTCGGGCGTCGCGGCGGCGAGATCGTCGTGCGGAATCACGCGGCTCGCGCCCGCGTTGTTGATCAGCACGTCGAGCCGCCCGTGCACCGCGAGCGCATCGCGGATCAGCCGCACGCGCTGCGCGTCATCGGCGAGATCGGCCTGCACGTATGCCGCGCCGAGCTCGCGCGCCATCGCACGGCCGGTGTCGGCGGAACGGCGCGAATGCAGGATCACCGCATAGCCGTCCGCCGCCAGGCGTCGCGCGATGGCCGCGCCGATGCCGGACGTCGATCCGGTGACGAGCGCGACCGGCCGCTGCACGCGCGACGCACGCGGCTCGGCGACCGTTTCGGTTTCCGGTTCCGTGTCGGAGCTCGGGGCATTCATCGGCGGATGCGGTGCGTCCATGGCGGGGAACCCTGTCGGTGGCGTTCTCCGCATCATAAGCGCGACGACGGTCGTCGCAAAAAATGCCGGGCAGACAGGCGACGTCGTTCGCCAGAACCGCGCGGTCACTTCGTCCGTGTATGCATGCCTCCGACGCGCGTTGCCCGCGTCGCGTTATGGTGCGTGGTCACTGACGCGAACGACGGCATCGCGCACGCGCCGGTGCCCCACGTCGCGGCAGCCGCATCGGCAGTCATCGTGTCCGACAGCGTCCCGCTCCCGCGATCTGACCGTGTCGCTGGTCGGGCCCTGCCCGATTGTGCGCGCGATTACGGCCGTTTCGGCAGATCGACGAAATCTTCGATTTGGCCGGCTACATGAAGCCGCTTGCCGATGCGCGGGTATTCGCACACGTCGTGTTCGAGGCGCTGGCCCATGATCAGCAGTTCGAGCGGTGCCTCGCCGGTATTCTCGAGCACGTGCGCTTCGCCGCCGCGGGCAAAGCCCAGGAAATCGCCGGGCCCGACATCATGACGACGCTCGCCGATCGTCACTGCGCCGGTGCCGGACAGCACGTACACGCATTCTTCTTCGTACAGGTGCCGGTGATATTCGGACGATTCGTGACCGGGCATCAGCGTGAGCAGGTGCGCGCCGATTTGCGTGAGGCCGGTCAGGTCGCCGAGCGGTCTTTTGAGGCGAACGGCATTGGGATTCAGCGAATGCACCGCACGCGTCGGTTCCATCTTCGCGATGTCGGCAGCTTTCAGCAGTTCCCGGGGAGGTGTCGTGGACATGGGGATCTCGTCAGCGTGGATGCAGCGGTTGAACGCGCCGCCCGGGCCGGCGCGGCGCGCGTGCCGCGCCATTGTCCGACATTTTCACGCGAACGAGAAACGCGTCGAGGCACGCCGCGCCGCCGCGCTACCGCGCGCAATCGGCGAGCAGGTTCGCGAGCACCGACGCGCCTTGCGCGAGGTGCACCGGATCCGCGTCCTCGGCCTCGTTATGGCTCAGCCCGGCCTTGCACGGGACGAACACCATCGCGCTCGGCGCGACGTACGACAGATTCACCGCGTCGTGCCCCGCGCCGCTGCACATCTCCATGTACGGATAGCCGGCCGCGGCCGTCGCCTGCCGCACGCGTGCGATGCATTCGGCATCGAACACCACCGGCTCGTATTCGGCGATGGTCTGCACCTCTACCTGCGTGCCGCGCAGCGGGATGCGCTCGCGGCAGATCGCTTCGATATCGGCGACGAGCTGCTGCAGCGCCGGTCGCGACGGGTGGCGCACATCGATGCTGAAGCGCACGAGGCCGGGGATCGTGCTCGGCGAATTCGGCTGGCACGCGACATGGCCGACGGTCACGCGCGCATCGGCATCGAACGCATGTCCGTGATCGACGATCGCGGCGATCATCGCGGCCGCCACGCCCATCGCATCCTTGCGCACGCTCATCGGCGTCGTGCCCGCATGCGACTCGAAGCCGGTCACCGTGACGTCGAGCTCGTAGATGCCCTGCACGCCGGTCACGACGCCGATCGGCAAGCCCGCGCGCTCCAGCACCGGCCCCTGTTCGATATGCGCCTCGAAATACGCTTTCGGCATCTGCCGCTCGCGCTCGCGCCCCGCGAAGCCGGTGCGCCGGAGTTCGTCGCCGAGCAGCACGCCCGTCAGCATGCACGGCCGGGCCAGCGCATCGTCGAGATCGAGCGTGCCCGCGTAGACGGCCGAGCCCATCATCCCCGGCGTGAAGCGCGAGCCCTCTTCGTTGGTCCACGCGACGACGTCGATCGGATGCCGCGTGACGATACCGTGCTCGTCGAGCGCACGAATCGCCTCGAGGCCGGCGAGCACGCCGTAGACGCCGTCGAAGCGGCCGCCGAGCGGCTGCGTGTCGAGATGGCTGCCGCACATCACGGCCGGCGCGTCCGGCTGCGTGCCCGGCCGCCGCGCGAACACGTTGCCGATCGGATCGATGCGCACGTCGCAGCCTGCTTCCTCGCACCAGCGGATGAAGCGCTGCCGGCCGAGCACTTCGTCGGCGCTCAGCGCGAGCCGGCAGCTGCCGCCGCCCGCGGTCGCACCGATCGTCGCCATCTCCATCAGCGAATCCCACAGCCGTTGCTGGTTAACGAGCATCATCGCGACCGCTCCTCAAAAGCGCCGAGCATATACACTCGCTTCGATAAGAAAAATCCAAGATTTCGTTTCACGCGATAACTTTTCCTTTTCACCGATGAAGCTCAAGCAGCTCAATGCGTTTCTCGCGGTCGCCGAGCACCGGACCATTCGCGGGGCGGCCCGCGCGCTCGGCGTCACGCAGCCGGCCGTCAGCAGCATCGTGCGCGAACTCGAAGGCGAGCTCGGCGTGCCGCTCGTGATGCGCAGCGTCAAGGGCGTCGCGCTGACCGACTACGGCAGCGCGTTCGCGATTCGCGCGCGGCTGATCGTCGAGGAATTGCAGCGCACGCGCGACGAAATCGAACAGTTGCGGCTCGGCACGACCGGATCGGTGTCGATCGCGGTCAGCCCGACCGTCGCGCTGACGATCCTGCCGCGTGCGTTCGATGCCTTCACGCGCAAGCTGCCCGGCGCGACCGTGAACGTCGACGATGCGCTGACCGCGACCGACCTCGCGCGGCTGCGCGACGGTTCGCTCGATTTCATCGTGACGCACCAACTGTCGGACGCGTCGCCGGACCCTGACGAATTCGCGAGCATTGCGCTGTTTCGCACCGCGTTCGTGGTCGTTGCGAGAAACCGGCATCGGCTCGCGCGTGCGCGCTCGCTGCGCGAGCTCGGCGACGCGCAATGGTGCGTGCCGCGTTATGGCGAAGGCGGCGACGACCTGATGCGCTCGATCTTCGCGCCGGCCGGTCTCGAGATGCCGAAGCGCGTATTGCACTGTCCGTCGTTTGCCGCGACGCTCGGGCTCGTGTCGCAGACGGATGCGCTCGGCGTGTTCGCGCGGCCGCTCGCCGACGTCGAGCGCAAGGCGCGCGGGATCGTCGTGCTCGATCTCGCCGAGCCGCTGCCGGCATTGACGGTCGCGATCGTGATGCGGCGCCATGCGTTGCTGACGCCGGCCGCGCTGCATCTGATCGAATGTTTGAAGGCGGCGGCGGCGAGTGTGCCGGAGAAGGGTGACGACGGCACGTAAGCCCCATGCGACACATGCGGCGCACGCGCCGCTGATGCCGATCAGCCCACGTGCACGCCGCGCAGCCTGGTCAGCAACGCGACGAGGCGGTCGATGTGTTCGTCTTCCGTGCGCCACGACGACACGCTGATCCGGAACGCCGGCCTTCCGTGCCACACGGTCTGCCCGAACCACACGTCGCCCGAGTCCTGCGCGGCCTGAAGGATCGCGATCGTCTCTTCGTCGGTGCCGGCGCGCACGAGCACCTGGTTCAGCACCACACGGTTCAGCACGTCGTAGCCGGCCGCGCGCAGGCCGTCCGCGACGCGCTGCGCCTGCGCGCAATGCCGCTCGACCATCGTCGCGACGCCGGCGCGGCCGAGCGCGCGCAACGCGGCCCACACCGGAATGCCGCGTGCGCGGCGCGAGAACTCGAGGTTCAGGTTCTTCTGCGCATCGTGCGCGCCGCTCAGGTACACGGCATCGCTGTTCATCGCGGTCGCGAGCGCGGCCGCGTCGCGGCAGATCACCATCGCGCCGTCGTACGGCGTGTTGAGCCATTTGTGGCCGTCGGTCGTCCAGCTGTCCGCGCCGTCGATGCCGTCGGTCAGCGCACGCTTCGACGACGCGCGCGCCCACAGCCCGAACGCGCCATCCACATGCACCCACGCGCCGGCGGCCTTCGCGGGCGGAATCAGCGTCGCGAACGGATCGAATTCGCCGGTGTTCACTTCGCCGGCCTGCACGCACAGGATCGTCATGTCGTCGAGCGGCGGCAATTGCGCGGGATCGATACGGCCGTGCGCATCGACCGGCGCGACGATCAGGCGCTTCATCCCGAAGCCCAGCACGCGCAGCGCCTTCTTCACCGTGATGTGCGCGAGCTCGGACAGCACGACCTTGACCTCCGGCGCGCCGGTCAGCCCGTCGTCGTCGACGTCCCAGCCCTTGCGCGCGAGCAGCGCACGCCGCGCCGCGACCAGCGCGACGAGCGTGCAGGCCGTCGCGCTCGTGCCGAAGCCGACGGCGCTGCCTGCGGGCAGGCCGAGCACGTCGACGACCCAGCGCGCGGCCTGCCGCTCGATCGTCGCGGCCACCGGCGAATTCGCGAACGACGACGCGCACTGGTCCCACGCGAGCATCAATCGCTCGACTGCGGCCGCCGCCGGCAGCGTCGCGCCGATCACGAAGCCGAAGTAGTTCGGCCCGTTCGATGCGACGGTCGCGGGCGTGCCTTTTTCATCGAGCAGGCGCAGCACGTCGTCGGCCGGGCGGCCCGTATCGGGCAGCGGCTCGTCGAAGGCCGCCAGAGCGGCGAGCGCGGCTGCGTCGGGATACGCGCGCCGTTCGTTCGTGGCAGCGAGATACGCGTGCGCGCGCCGGTCGGCGTCGGCCAGCAGGGCCAGTTCATCCATGTCGGTTGCCTCTGTGAAAGTCAGAGTTGCAGGAGCTCGCGGCCCAACTGATGCAGCGCATCGTCGATCCGCTTGTAGTACGTGAACTTGCCGACGCGCGTCGCCTGCACGAGCCCGGCATCCGCAAGGATGCGCATGTGGCGCGTGGTCGTCGCCAGCGCGATGCCGAGCTTCTCGGTGATGTACGTGCAGCACACGCCGAGTTCGTCGACGTCGCCATGCGGCTGCGGCGGGAAATGCTTGCGCGGCTGCTTGAGCCAGCGCATCACGGCCAGCCGGCTTTCGTTCGCGAGTGCGCTGATGCGGGTGACGTCGTCCATGGGGTCGGCCTCGTTTGACGTTTTGAATATTAGCTAAATGACGAAATAGGGACAACCGGTCCGCGGGCGATTCGTGCGTTTGCGTGTGGGCCTGAGGCGCGGCGTCGTTCGCTACCGCGTCGCATTCGACGTCATTACGTCGGATCGGATCGCTAACGCCGACGCGCGGCCGGTGCAGCGCGATCCGGCTGCACTCACGCCGCCGACAACGCCTGCGCCAACCGCTCGATCAGCGCACGCACGCGCCTCGGCTGCACGCCGCCGCCCGGATAGACGATCTGCAGGTCGACTTCGCCCGGCGAGAACTCGCGCAGGATCTCGACGAGCGCGCCGGACGCCAGATCGTGCTCGACGTCGAGCAGCGACTTCAGCGCGATCCCGTGCCCTGCGACGCACCACGCGCGCACGAGCGCGCCGTCGTTCGCGACGCGCCGGCCGCGCACCATCACGCGCTTCAGTTCGTCGCCGATCCGGAACGGCCATTCGGCATACAGCTCCTGGCCGAAGCGCATCACGATGCAGTCGTGCGCGGCCAGTTCGTCCGGATGCCGCGGCGTGCCGTGCGCGGCGAGATACGCGGGCGCCGCGCACACCACGCGGCGCGACCGGCCGAGCGATCGGCTGCGCAGCGCGCTGTCCGCCAGCGTGCCGCGCCGGATCGCGAAATCGAGCCCCTGGCCGACCAGATCGACATAACCGTCACCGAGATGCAGGTCGACCGTCACGCCCGGATGCTCGGCCAGGAACGCGTCGACGACCGGCACGACGCGCGCCTGCCCGAGATCGGCCGGCGCGCTCAGCCGCACGGGCCCCGACAGCGTCTGCGCGCCAAGCCGCACGCGGCTTTCCAGTTCGTCGGCCTCGGCAAGCAGGCGCCGCGCACCGGCAACCAGCGTGCGGCCCTCGTCGGTCAGGCTGATCGCGCGGGTCGTGCGCGTGAGCAATGCCGCACCGTAGTAGCTCTCGAGCGCCGCCAGCCGCTCGGAAACCGTCGCCGGCGACAGGCCGACTTCGCGGCCGGCCGCCGCCAGCCCGCCCTTCTCGACGATGCGCAGGAACAGCGCGAGGTTATCGAGCAGCATTCTTCGCCTCCTCCGAAGGATATTTTCGAAGTCTGCCCAATTATCCGGATCGACCGCAAGCGCTAGAGTGAACGCTCACCTGCCGACGCACGCATGCGCCGGCCCCGACGAACGGAGGACATACGACATGGAATACCGCACGCTCGGCCGCTCCGGCCTCAAGGTTCCCGCGCTGAGCTTCGGCGCAGGCACGTTCGGCGGCACCGGCCCGCTGTTCGGCGCGTGGGGCAACACGGGCGTCGACGAAGCGCGGCGGCTGGTCGACATCTGCCTCGAAGCCGGCGTGAACCTGTTCGACACGGCCGACGTGTATTCGGACGGCGCATCCGAGCGCGTGCTCGGCGCCGCGATCCGCGGCCGGCGCGACCGGGTGCTGATCTCGACGAAGACGGGCCTGCCGACCGGCGACGGCCCGCACGACGCCGGCACGTCGCGCGCGCGGCTGATCCGCTCGGTCGACGATGCGCTGCGCCGCCTCGATACCGACTACATCGACCTGCTGCAGCTTCACGCGTTCGACGCGGCCACGCCGGTCGACGAAGTGATGTCGACGCTGGACGACCTGGTGCGCGCGGGCAAGCTGCGCTACATCGGCGTGTCGAACTTCTCCGGCTGGCAGATCATGAAATCGCTCGCGGCGGCCGACCGGCACGGCTGGTCGCGCTACGTCGCGAACCAGGTCTACTACTCGCTCGTCGGCCGCGACTACGAGTGGGACCTGATGCCGCTCGGCGCGGACCAGGGCCTCGGCGCGCTCGTGTGGAGCCCGCTCGGCTGGGGGCGGCTGACCGGCAAGATCCGTCGCAACTCGCCGCTGCCGGAAGGCAGCCGCCTGCACGATACGGCCAGCTTCGGGCCGCCGGTCGACGATGAGCGGCTGTACGACGTCGTCGACGCGCTCGACGCGATCGCCGACGAAACCGGCAAGACGGTGCCGCAGATCGCGCTGAACTGGCTGCTGCAGCGGCCGACCGTGTCGTCGGTGATCGTCGGCGCGCGCAACGAGGAGCAGCTGCGCCAGAACCTCGGCGCGCTCGGCTGGTCGCTGACCGATGCGCAGATCGCGACGCTCGACGCGGCGAGCGCGGTCGAGGCGCCGTATCCGTACTTCCCGTATCGCCGGCAGGATGCATTCGCGCGGCTCAACCCGCCGATGCGCGGGTAGGCGGATCGGGGAGCCGCTGCGGCGTGACGTGACGTGCCGCGACTTGGCCTGGCGCGCCGTGACGTGACCTGACGCGGCGTGACGTGACGTGACGTGACGTTGCGTGACGTTGCGTGACGTGGCGTGACGTGGCGTGACGTGCAGTTCTATGCCGTACCGTTCTATGCCGTACCGTTCTATGCCGTGCCGTTCTATGCCGTGCCATGGCGTGCCATGCCATGCCATGCCGTGCCGTGCGGTGCCGTGCGGTGCGGGCCATGCGGTGCGGTGCCGCGACATGACCTGAGGCGCCGTGCCGTGCCACACCGTGACGCCCCGCGACAGCCGTCACCGCGCGGCCAGCACTCGGTCGATCATCTCTCCGATCCGGCGCACGAGCGCATCCATTCGCTCGGCCGGCACGCCGCCGTAGCCGAGCACGAGGCCGTTGTAGCCGTGCGCGGTGCCCGGCAGGCAGAACGACGACAGCGGCCGCAGGATCAGCCCGTGCGCCTGCGCGACGCGGCTCAGTTCCGCATCCGCGACCGGCACGTCGAGCCGCGCGGACAGATGCATGCCGCCCGCGCCGCCCGACACCGTCAACTGCGTGCCGAGCCTTCGCGCCAGCGCGTCGTGCAGCGCGTCGCGCCGCTGCGCATACACGCGGCGCATGCGCCGCAGATGCCGCGTGAAATGCCCAGCCTCGATGAACTCCGCGAGCGCACGTTGCTCGACCGCACGCCCGTGCAGCAGCAGCGCGCCCGCCGCGTCGCGCAGCGGCTGCGCGAGCGCGGGCGGCACGACCATGAAGCCGAGCCGCAACGCCGGAAACATCACCTTGCTGAAGGTGCCGACGTAGATCACCGGTGCGTCATCGGCGAGCCCCTGCACGGCCGCAAGCGGCGTGCCGTGGTGACGGAATTCGCTGTCGTAGTCGTCTTCGACGATCCACGCGCCGGCCGCACGCGCGTGCGCGACGAGCGCGAGCCGCCGCTCGAGGCTCATCACCGCGCCGAGCGGATACTGGTGCGACGGCGTGATGTAGACGAGCTTCGGCGGCCGATCGCGCCAGTCGTCCGGATGCGGTGCCAGCCCGTGCACGTCGACGCCGATCGGCTCGACGCGCAGGTCGGCCGCCAGAAACGCGTTGCGTGCGCCGTGGTATCCGGGGTTCTCGATCCACGCGACATCGCCCGCGTCGGCCAGTGCACGCGCGCACAGATCGAGCGCGCCCTGCGTACCGTCGGTGACGATCACCTGCGCGGCGTCGCAACGCACGCCGCGCGATGCACGCAGATAACCGGCGATCGCTTCGCGCAGCACCGCATCGCCTTCGGCCGGCTGATAGCCGAGCTGCGCGGGCCCGGCCGCGCGCCACGCGCGTTCGATGCAGCGCCGCCACTGCGCGAGCGGGAACTCGTCGACGGCCGGTGCGCCCGGCATGAACGGCAGCGATTCGTCGATGCCGCTCGTCGCGCGCTCGGCCTGCGCAACGCGCCGCGCCAGCACGGCCATATCGCCGGCGCGCGCCGCGGCGCCGGCTTGCGGTGCGCGCAGGCCCATCCGGGCGACCACCGTGCCCTGCCGCGTGCCGGTCACGAACCCCTCCGACGCGAGCCGCTCGTACGCATACAACACCGAGTTGCGCGCGATCCCGAGTTCGTCGGCCAGCGTGCGCGACGCGGCAAGCCGCGCGCCTTCGGCGATCCGGCCGCTCAGGATCGCGCCGCGCAGGCACGCGTACAGCCGCTGCTGCTGCGACATCCGCGCGGCCGCCTGCGGCCCCGCTTCGCGCTCGAAGGTCGACAGCAGCATCGCGTAATCCATCGTGGCTCCAGAATATGTAGGTCTCATGGGTCTACACATGGTGCCACGAAGTTCCTATCGTAGCGGTCTGTCCGCGTTACCGGCCGTGCCGGCAATGCGCCCTTTCCATCCATCCTCGAGGGGTTCGCGACCATGAACGCTACCGACGCCGGCCTGACCGTACGCGCCGTGCGGGAAGACGATTTCGACAACTGGCTGCCGCTATGGGACGGCTACAACCGCTTCTACGGCCGCTTCGACGATACCGCGCTGCCGCGGGAGATCACGCAGCTCACGTGGTCGCGCTTCTTCGACGGCTACGAGCCGGTGCATGCGCGTGTCGCGGAACGTGACGGCCGGCTCGTCGGGCTCGTGCATTTCCTGTATCACCGCAGCACGACGCTCGCGGGGCCCACCTGCTATCTGCAGGATCTCTTCACGCTCGAAAGCGAACGCGGCAAGGGCGTGGGGCGCGCGCTGATCGAAGCGGTGTACGACGCAGCCCGCGCGCAGCGCGCCGAACGCGTGTACTGGCAGACCCACGAAACGAATCGCACGGCGATGCGGCTTTACGACAGCGTCGCCGAGAAAACCGGATTCGTGATCTACCGGAAGGTATTGCCGCGCGGATCGTGATGCGTGCGCCGGGCGCCGTGCCGCGCGGTCGCCCGGTCGCGACGGATTCAGTCCAGCGGCCGCGCCTTGAGCCACAGGAACAGCGGCACGCGCGACCACTGCTTCAGCGTGTCCGTGTCTGCGCGATCGGGCAGCGGCTCGCGCAGCGACACGATCGCGAAGCCGGCCGCCTCCAGCGCGTCCATGTATGCGTGTAACGGCAGCGACCAGCCCGCGAAGTGCATCGATAACCCATCGCGCGTTTCCACGCCTTCGAAATGTTCGCTGCCGAAGTACGTGCCGTCGAGCACGAACGGCGCATCGGGCTGCGGCCCCGCGAATCGGCCGCGATCGCGGAACGGATGCACGATCGACACGAACAGCAGCGCGCCCGGTTTCAGCACGCGGCGCGCGTCGCGCAATGCGGCTGCCATGTCGTCGAGGTCCATCAGCACGTTGTATGCCATCACGAGATCGAAACTGGCCGGATCGAACGGCAGCGACGCGGCATCGGCGAGTACGTACCGGTGCGCGGAATCCGCACGGCGCGCGGCGTCGAGCATCGCGGGTACCGCGTCGCTCGCGGTCACGTCGTAGCCGAGCGACTTCAGCTCGCGGCTCACGCGGCCCTCGCCGCAGCCAATCTCCAGTGCGCGGCCGGTGCCGCGCCCGATGTACGCGGCCAGCCCGTCGCGATACTTCCAGAACGCATCGTGGCCACGCCTGCCGGCCCAGTCGATCCATTGGCTGGCGACGTGCGTCCAGTGTTCCGTAATGGGTTTCGTGTCGGTCATGTCGGCTTCCGCTCCGCGTTCGTCATGCTGGCCCAGGATGCAAATGGTAAGCCGAAGCGGCGCGGGAGCGCGTTTCCGGACGGCTGGTACCGGCCGGCATCGCGCAGGCCGGTTTCCGTTTCCGGCATCGGCGTTCTACAGTTACGGGAAACACCGCGCGCCGCACTTGCCAGCGCGCGTCAGGTTCGCGCGTGCCGACGCGCACCCCGATGCGCACCCGATTCCGAGGAAAGTCCATGCCGAGTATCGTCGCCGGTCCCGCCACGCTTCCACCGAGCCCCGTCGCCGCCGAGACGCGGATGGTGCACGACGTCGCCACGCTTCGGCCGTCCGACTATCGTTCGGCCGACGGTGCGTCGTGGGTCATCGCGACCATCACGCCGGCCGCGGACAGCGGCGCGAACGTGACCGGCCCCACCTACTTCGATACCGCGAAACAGCGGACCGTCGCGGTACCCGACGCGCGTCGCCGCTACGCGAACCGCGGCACGTGGCAGGTCGTCGCGAGTTCCAGCCCGTCGGTGCCGGCCACCGGCCGCTACGACTGGCTGACGCTCGCATGGCTGCCGATCAACCGGCGGCCGCTGCCGCAGACGCCCGAGCATCTGTATTCGCCGTTCATCCACGGCGGCACGATCGTCTACCGATGGAACCCGGGTGCGCAGGGCGGCGAGCAGTTCGGCAACGTGCGGATGATCTTTCCCGAATGGCAGCAACAGGTGGCGGACGTGCTGCGCGCCGCGCCCGCCGACGACACGCAGGCAGCGGCCGCTTCGCCTGCATCGGCGCTCGATCGCGTGCAGCAGGACGCCAATCCGATGACCGCCGTGCTCGACTTCGGCGCCGCGCTGCAGCAGGAACCGGCCGACAGGATCGCCGCGCGTCTGCCGGCGTTGCTGCGCGCGAATGATCTGCACGAGGTATCGGCGATCGTGTTCCAGTGCCTCGCCGCATCGCGCGAAGAGGACCGGCCGCGCTTCGTCGAAGCAATCAACGGGTCGATCTTCTCGATCGACGACCGCGCGCGCCTGCTCGCGATCGCATACGGCGCGTTCGCGGCCGGCAAGGCGAAGCCGCGTCCGTTCAGCGATGCCGCGCAGACGGCGCGCATCGACGACGTGTTCATCGCGTTGAAGCAGCGCACGTCGGCGCTCGGCGTGCCGGTCGCGCCCGGTACGCCGTGGTACGAGTTCTTCACCGCGTACCGGCTGGGCGGTGCGGTATCCGTCGACGGACGGTAATCGCCCGTCATTCGCCCGCGCCGCGACAGCAACGGCCAATCTCTTCCGCACTCGTCATCGCTCGCCGCGCCGCGGCTGCCTGATGCATTGGCGCGTCGGCGCCGCGACGAACAAATACCGAACCGAGCGTCGATTTCCCGTCTTTTCGACGAATTGAATCGAATCGCCGCGTGTTAGGTTCGGTTCCGGCTGCCCAGCCTATTCAAACAACCCCCGCCCCCGATCGCATGACGCAAAAAAACCGGCCCGCGCGGAGAATCGGACGCCGGGAAAGATCGCCGTATGGGAGACCGTCGGCACCCGGCCTGGCCGACACATGCGTTTGACGACCGCATCGCGCTGACCGTCAGCCCTGCTCCGATCCACGGGCCGGCCGCATCGAAATGGCGGTGTCCCGACTGAATGCCGGCCGCGTGCGGCGGCCGGTCCGTCATATCGTCGGAGATGAAACGCGCCGTTACCGTCGCTGCGGGAACCCCTCACACGATGCCGGGTCGAAACGCGACACTCACCGTCGACGGTGCCGCTTTCACCGCCCCCATCCTCGCCCTCCCGCTTCCATGCTGAGCCTCGGTCCCTTCTCGATCCGCGTCGTCGCGGTAGCCGCCGCCGCGCTGCTGGCGTGGCTCGTCGCCCGCTTCATCCAGCGCCGGCCGCCCAACGGTCAGCATAAGACCGCGTCCGGCCTGATCCTCGACGTGCTGCTGCTCGGGTTGATCGCCGCGCGCGCCGGTTACGTCGCGCAGTGGTGGCGCGACTATGCGGCCGCGCCGCGCTCGATCGTCGCGCTCGGCGACGGCGGCTTCGACTGGCGCATCGGCATCGCGGCCGCGCTCGTGTTCGCCGTGTGGCGGCTGCGTCGGCTCCCGGCGCTGCGCAAACCGGTGGCGGCCGGCATCGTCGCGGGCCTCGCGGCGTGGGGCATCGCGCAGGGCACGCTGGCGACGCTGCAGCGCAGCGCGCCGCCGTTCGCCGCGATGCGGCTCGAAGCGCTCGATGCGACGCCGGTGTTGCCGCAACGCTTTGCCGGCAAGCCGGTCGTCGTGAACCTGTGGGCAACGTGGTGCGCGCCGTGTCGGCGCGAGATGCCGATCCTCGAACAGGCGCAGCGCGATCATCCGGAGCTCACCGTGCTGATGCTCAACCAGGGCGAAGACGCGCAAGCCGTGCGCGCGTTCCTCGAACAGCAGGGGCTGCGCTTCGACAACGTGCTGCTCGATCCGTCGCTGCATGCGATGCATGCGTATGGATCGCGCGGACTGCCGACGACGCTGTTCTTCAATGCGAACGGTGAACTCGTCGAGTCGCACATGGGCGAGATCACTGCGGCGCGGCTCAAGGACGCCGTGGCGCAGCGTTTCGGGCCGTGACGGCCGGCGAGAAGCGCGGGCCGCGCTGCGCGGCGGCCTGGCGACGCCACCGCCAATCTCGAAACGAATCGGCTGTCGGGTGTGTCAGGCCGACTCACGGCAATCTCGCCCGCAAAAATCATCTTCGTCCGATAGTCAGCGCGGCAGCCGGCCGATATGCTTTGTCGGGTGCGGTGCCGGTGAAGTGCCCTGTTCAAGTTCGGAGTGAGCCGGTCAACGAGCTTCGCCGGCGCCGCACCCCTCTCCGCTGCAAACGTGTTTCGGCGTAGGCGTTCGGTGGTGGCCGGTAGGCGCGGCCACGACAGAGGCACCGGTGTTCAAACGACACGCTGCCGGATGCGCACACCGAGCGTCTGCCCCGAATCCGGATTCCCTTCCCCGCCCCCGCGCATTATTCAAAAAATTGCGACGCGCCTCGATATAGTTTCACAAATATATCGAAGGAAAATTCATTGAATTCGAGATATTCGATCAAATCGTTTCGATCCTCGATTTATCGAACAATTTCCATCCCGGGTCGAATATTTTTTTATTTATTTTTCGCCATGCTTGCCGAACCGTGTTTCAAACGGCAAACGTTTGCGCGGCACGGTGAAGCGCCTTATCCATCGACCTCCAGGAGGAAAGCATGGCCGACTCTCAAACGTCCTCGAATCGTGCCGGCGAGTTTTCGATTCCGCCGAACACCGATTTCCGCGCAATCTTCTTCGCGAATGCCGCCGAGCAGCAGCACATCAAATTGTTCATCGGCGACAGCACGGAACCGGCCGCTTATCACAAGCTGACCACGCGCGACGGCCCGCGCGAAGCCACGCTGAATTCCGGCAACGGCAAGCTGCGCTTCGAGGTGACGGTGAACGGCAAGACGTCGGCCACCGACGCGCGGCTCGCACCGATCAACGGCAAGAAGTCGGACGGCTCGCCGTTCACGGTCAATTTCGGGATCGTCGTGTCGGAAGACGATCACGACAGCGACTTCAACGACGGCATCGTCGTCCTGCAATGGCCGATCGGCTGACCTGACGCGCGATCGCGCGGCAAACCGCCGGGCTGAACCGGCGCTCCGCGGCGCGGCATCGCACGCGCCGCCGCCGACTCGCAATGGCGACGGGGCCAGCCACGCATTGCGGATCGATTCATTCGAGCAGTCACCTGCAGTTCCACGCTGCGCCCGTGCGCGACACCGGCGAGCTCTGCTCGCCAGCCGCGATTGCGGGCCATCCCATCACGACGAGGACGACATGTCACAACCGTTTACCCATGACGATCTGTATGCGCTTCTGCAGCTTGCCGGCAACGATGCAACCGCCGTGCAGGCGAACGGCGATCAGGCAGTGCTCGACCGGATGCGCCAGTTCATGACCGCGCAGCTCGCGGAAAAGCTGCCGCAATACGATGTGTTCGTCGACATCGCGACGATTCCGTACAGCTTCGACGTCGGCAGCTGGCAGAACAAGGTGAAGGCCGACGCGGCGGGACAGGTAATCGCCTGCACGGTCACGTGGGCCGGCGCGCCCGGCGTGCTGCCCGGCGCCGCGGCGAAGTTCGGCATCGGCGCGGTGGTCAATTACTTCTCGAAAGCGACGCCGCAACCGCAACCCGCGCAGCCGGATACGACGACGACCGGCGGCGGCGAACGCGACGGCATCTTCAACCTGCCGCCGAACATCAAGTTCGGCGTGACGGCGCTCGTCAATTCGTCGGCACAGCAGACAATCGAAGTGTTCGTCGACGACAACCCGAAACCGGCCGCGACGTTCCAGGGCGCCGGCACGCAGGATGCGAACCTGAACACGCAGATCGTCGATTCGGGCAAGGGCAAGGTGCGCGTGGTCGTGACGGCGAACGACAAGCAGTCGAAGATCGGCTCGCGCCAGGTCGACATCTTCAAGAAGACGTACTTCGGGCTGGTCGGGTCGGAGGACGGCACGGACGGCGACTACAACGACGGAATCGCGATCCTGAACTGGCCGCTGGGCTGACGAGCCGCGTGTCGCCGCAAACGAAATCGCCGGGCGCTGATTCGCCCGGCGATTTGCGTTGTTGCACGCGATGGCGAGCGCGGACATCGCCCGCGCGCTTTCGAGCAGCCGCGCGCTTGCGTTGCCCGCGCGGCGACAGGATCGGTTCAGCGATCGTTCGTCCGCACCGGCCCGTTGACCGGGAATGTGCGGGCGACGCCGCTGGCCGCAACGATATCGATGAAAACGGGATCGGTGACAGAACCATGCCAGCAGTCAAGGCGCTCATGCAGTGGTTGGGCCGTCGCGGCGAGACCCGGCACCTGTTGATGCCGCTGCCACCCGACAAGGTGCGCGCGTTGTCGCTTCAACATCACCTCGCGCTGGAAACCGTGACGGCGGGCAGCGGCAGTCTCGATCAGGTCGGTTGCCTCGTGCGCGCCGTCTACCTGGCGTTCTTCCTGCGCGATACGACTTCGGACGACGCGACCGTCACGCCGTTTCGACGCGCGGAACACGCGCTTCATGCGTGCGTCGCGCGTGTGGACAATGGCGCCTGCTGCCGGCTCGTCGACCACGAGCCCGAAACGGTTGCGCGCATCCTGCTGATTCACGATCGGCAACTTGCGACCGTCACCGGGCACCTGTATCTCGGCGCCGCGGCACGCCTGCGTCACCATCTCGCTACCGGGCGACGCTCGCCGATCGCGCTTGCCGCATGCAGATGAGCGATGCCGGTGCCCGACGCGCTTCGTTACGTCGCGCCGCGGCAGCAAGCACATGCGCGCCGCTCAACCGGCCTGCGACGAAACCGTCGTCGACATCGCGACCGGCTGCGGCCATGCGGCCGCCGCGAGGCGCGTGGCCGCGTCACGCGCGACACGGTTGAACGCCACGCGCTGCTGCCCTTTGAGCACGGCCGCATTTGCAGCCTGCACCAGCGCGACCGGATCGACCGGGAGATTGTGCCGCCGCACTTCGAAGTGCAGGTGCGGGCCGGTCGCCGTTCCGGTGCTGCCGACCGCGCCGATCCGCTGGCCGCGCGCGATCCGCATGCCGCTGCGCAACGACGGCTCGAACGCCGACAGATGCGCGTAGTACGACGCATAGCCTCGGTCATGGCGCACGACCACGTACTTGCCGTACCCGCCCGGCTCCGTGCCGATGAACGACACGACGCCGCGCTCCGACGCATGGACCGCACGGCCCGTGGGCGCAGCAAGATCGACGCCGGAATGCACGTGACGCGCGCCGCTCACCGGATGCACGCGTGTACCGAAACGCGAACTGGTGCGCGTCGCACTGACCGGCATCGCGAAGCGGACGCCGGCGAGCGGTACGCCGTTGAGGTCGTAGTACGCACCCGACGATCTCCCGTCCGGGGAAAACCACACCGCCGCGACACGCTGGCCGCGAAAGCGGATATCCAGCGCCGTCACACGCGGGCGGCCGGGGCGCAATGCATCGGCGTCGGGCTCGAAAGCAACGCGGTAGGTATCGCCGGCCGCGCCACGCTGCGATACGTCGAGCCGGCCGGCCAGCAGCCGCGCAACCTGTGCGGCGACATCGGCCGGCAGCTCGGCACGTGCGAGCGCGGTGCGCAGGCTGCCGCTGATCTCGCCGGCTCGCGTGCCGCTGTGCGGCTCGGCCAGCACGAATGGCTCGGCGGCGGCCAGATCCGCACGGCGCAGCCCGGATGCCGGGGCCGTGGCGATCGCCGGCAGCGGCGACGCAAAGCCATAGGCGAAACGCCCTGCATAGCCGCGTTCGATCGCCATACGCGCGGCATCGCACAGGACGACGTACGGCGCACAGGCGCCGGCACGCACGACGAACATGCCGGGATAGGCATCCGCATGCACGCGCGCCGTCTGCGCATCCAGCGCGACGCCGGGCACCGCCGGCGATGCCAGCAGGCCGCCCCAGATGGTCCGGGCGGAATTGAAGAACGGCACGTCGACAAGGTCGGTCGCCTGCATCGCTGCGGGCGTGAGCGGCCCGGCATCGGCGGACGCCACCGCGCCCTGCGTGCCGGCAACGCACGCCGCCGCCACGATACCGTGCGCGAACGCACGGCGAATCGGCAAGCGGACGGCGCCGCATCGCGCGGATCGACCTTGTTCGCGTGCGAGACGTAAACACAGGTCGAACCGCATCGCGTCGTCACTCGCTATCAATGAGAGCTGGAAAAAACCGGAGTCGCGAACCAACGATCGTCGCGCTCGGGTAGCCTGGAAGCGAGTGTATCGGCGTGACCAAAATGACTGAATAAGACGAATCCGATTTCTAGATACATCTTCTTAGTACAAGAACGAAAGCGAAATTTCGCCGGCAAAGCACCTGAAATCAGCCTGCGTGCAGTCGACCCGCAGCGCGCCTGGCGTGTAGAGTCGAGGGTTGCCCGCGCACCGGCGCACACCCGCTCGTCCACGGCGGGCGCGCCGCGCGTCGCGGCCTGTGTCTTCAAACCGGAATCCCGCCATGTTTCTCGATCATCTTCATCCGGAACGCTGGACGTTCCTGTGGAATGCATTGTCCACGCTCTCGCTCAGGCTGTGCGGCGGTCTCGCACTGCTCGTCGCCGGCTGGTGGCTGTCGAAACGCATCGGCAACTGGCTGAACCGCCTTCTGTCGAACAAGGAACGCGTCGACGACACGCTGCGGCCGATCCTGTGCGACGTCGCCGTGTGGGGCATCCGCATCGTCGCGATCGTCGGCGCGCTGTCGCAGCTCGGCATCGAAACCGCGAGCATCGTCGCGGTGCTCGGCGCGGCCGGCCTCGCGATCGGCCTCGCGCTGCAAGGCACGATGCAGAACATCGCGGCCGGCATCATGCTGTTGCTGCTGCGGCCGTTCAAGGTAGGCGACTACATCGACGGCGGCTCCAGCGTCGCGGGAACGGTCGACGAGGTCGGCCTGTTCATGACGCGGCTGACGAAACCGGACGGCATCTGCGAATACGTGCCGAACAGCGCGCTGTGGGGCAGCTCGATCCGCAACTACACGCGCAACCCGACGCGCCGTCTCGATCTCGAAGTGGAAGTGTCGGTGCACGACGACATCGACCGCGCGCTCGACGCACTGCGTGCGCTGGCCGAAGCCGACCCGGACGTGCTGGCGGATCCCGCGCCGGACGTGATGGTGATGCGCTTCGACGACAGCACCGCGATCGCGAACGTGCGCGTGTGGGCGCACACGGACAAGTTCTGGACCGTGCGCTGGCGCCTCGCGCGCCAGGTGCGCAAGGCGCTCGACGATGCGGATTGCGCGCTGCCGATCCGCACGCGCGAGCTGCACATCGTGCACGACGTCGAACAGCAGACGCGGCCGGACGATGCGCGCCGCATCCGCGCGTCGTAGCGCGGCGGCGCGCAGCCACGCGGCGCCGCGCGCCCGCACGCCCGCCCGCTGCGTTACATCCTGACGATATCGAGCAGCGCCTTCCTGCCGCTCTTGTACGTGAACACCGAAATCGCGCCGTGCTTCAGATCGCCCTGCGGCGTGAAGCTCGTTTCGCCGATCACGCCGCGATAGTCGGTGGCCGGCATCGCGGCGAGCACCTTCGCCGGATCCGTCGAGTTCGCGCGCTTCATCGCGTCGACGATGATGTACACCGCGTCGTACGAGAACGGCGCATACACCTGCATCGGCTGGTGGTAGCGCGCCTCGTAGCGCTTCGCGAACGCCGCGCCGCCCGGCATCTTCTCGAGCGCGATGCCGGCTTCCGAACACACGACGTTGTCCGACGCCGGGCCCGCGAGCTTCGGCAGGTCGGTCGAGCACACGCCGTCGCCGGCGAGGATCTTCGCGCGCATGCCGAGCTGGCGCGCCTGCTTCGCGAGCGGGCCGCCGGTCGCGTCCATCCCGCCGTACATGATCGCGTCCGGGTTCGCGCCCTTGATCTTCGTGAGGATCGCGCGGAAGTCGATCGCCTTGTCGTTGGTCGCATCGCGCGAGATCACCTTCATTCCCGCCGCCTTCGCCGCCTTCTCGAACTCGGTCGCGAGACCCTGCCCGTACGCGGTCGAATCGTCGACCACGGCGACCGTGCTGATCCCCATGTGCTTCGCCGCGTACATCGCGAGCGCCGGCCCCTGCTGCGCGTCGGTCGCGACGACGCGATAGGTCGTCCTGAAGCCCTGCTGCGTGTACGCCGGGTTGGTCGCGGCCTGCGAGATCTGCACGACGCCGCCGTCGCGATAGACGCGCGACGCCGGAATCGACGTGCCCGAGTTGTGATGGCCGACGACGCCGACCACCTTGTCGTCGACGAGCCGCTGCGCGACCTGCGTCGCGGTGCGCGGGTCGCCCGCGTCGTCCTGCGCGTCGAGCTGCAGCGTGACCTGCCGGCCGCCGATCACGAGCCGCTTCGCGTTGATCTCGTCGATCGCGAGCCGCGCGCCATTCTCGCTGTCCTTGCCGAGGTGCGCGATCGCGCCGGTCAGCGGTGCGACGTGGCCGATGCGCACGATCTCGTCCGCGTGCGCGGGCAGCGCCGACAATGCACATGCCAGCGCGGCCGTGACCGCGCATGCCGCCTTCTTCTTCCGATGCCGATTCATGTTCGTCTCCTTGGTTGTCGCTGTGGGTTCGTGATCAGGACCGTCGCCGATGCAGCCGAAGCGATACGCTCACGCGCGCCCTTCGAAGCCGAGCAGCACGTTCACCGCGTTGATGCCGATTTCCTCGACCATGTAGCCGCCTTCCATCACGAACAGCGTCGGCAGGTTCAGGCGCGCAAGCGCTTCGCCGATCCGCAGGTAGTCCGGCGAGCGCAGGCGGAAATGGCTGATCGGATCGTGCTCGAACGTGTCGACACCGAGCGACACGACCAGCAGGTCGGGCGCATGCTTCGCAATCGCGGCCGCCGCGTGGCCGAGCGCCGCCGCATAGGTGTCCCATTGCGTGCCCTTCGGCAGCGGCAGGTTCAGGTTGAAGCCTTCGCCCGCACCCGCGCCGCGCTCGTTCGCGTGGCCCGAGAAGTACGGATACGACACGGCCGGCTCGCCGTGGAGCGACGCGAACAGCACGTCCGAACGGTCGTAGAAGATGTCCTGCGTGCCGTTGCCGTGGTGGAAGTCGACGTCGAGCACCGCGACGCGCGCCGCCCCGCTCGCGATGCCGTGCTGCGCGGCGATCGCCGCGTTGTTCAGGTAGCAGTAGCCGCCCATGTACTCGCGGCCCGCATGGTGGCCGGGCGGGCGGCACAGCGCGAACGCCGCGCGCGCGCCGCCGTTCGACAGCAGGTCGGCGCCCGTGAGCGCCGAATTCGCGCTCGCGCTCACCGCGTCCCACGTGCCGGCGTTGATCGGCGCGCCGGCGTCCATCGCGAAGAAGCCGAGTTTGCCGTCGATGAAGTGGGGCAGCGTCGCGGCCGACGGCATCGCGCGCACCGGCCACACGAGCGGCAGCGCCTGACACGTGCGGCCGGTCGCGGCCCATTCGTCCCAGGCGCCGGCGAGGAAGTCGACGTAGCGCGCGCTGTGCGCGCCGGCATAGCTCGCGCGGTCGAACGCGCGCGGCGCGATCACGTCGCCGAGGCCTGCCGCGCGGACCTGCGCGAGCACCGTCTCGGCACGAAGGGGGTTCTCGAACGAATCGGTGATCGCGCCGTCCTTCAGTTCGACGCCGCGATGCAGATGGTGATCGCTGCTGTAGACCGTGAGCATGGTTGACCGTTGCAGTGAAGGCTGTGGGGGTGGCAACAGTCTATTGACGCCGTCCGGCAATATCTTTGCTTTCCGCTTCTTCGTTTCGTACAATTTTGAGAAAACCGTCTACGGAGACGCGGGAATGAGCAAAAATCGTGCTTCGATCGAACTGGACGGCGTCGACCGCGCGATGCTGCGCCTGCTGCAGGAAGATGGCGCGCTGTCGAACGCGACGCTCGGCGAGCGGCTGTCGCTCAGCGTCACGCCGTGCTGGCGGCGGCGCAAGCGGCTCGAGGACGAACGCGTGATCACCGGCTATCAGGCCAACCTCGACCGCCGCGCGCTCGGGCTGAACGTGTTCGCATTCGTGCAGGTCACGTTCAACATGCATTCGGACCAGGATTCGGATCACTTCGAGGACGTGATGCGGCGCCACGACGAAGTGACGTCGTGCCACAAGATCACCGGCGCGGCCGACTACATTCTCCAGGTCGTCGCCGCCGATCTCGACGCGTATGCGGAATTCGTCGAACGCGTGCTGCGCAAGCAGGCCGGCGTGTCGTCGATCCAGTCGAGCCTCGCGCTGCGCGAGGTCAAGTTCTCGTCGCGCGTGCCGGTGCCGGATGCGTGATCGCCCGTTCGCCCGCGCGCGGGCATCCGCTGTCGAGCGTCAACCCATGGAGCGCTACCCGATGAAATCCTTTACCCCTTCGGTGTCGATTGCCGCGACGATCGCCGTCGCACTTGCACTGGGCGCGTGCACGACGCAACCGCCTTCGCCTCTTCCGCCCGATGTCGCCGGCCGAGACACGCAGACTGCCCAGGCGACACCGCCGATGGTCGGCGGCGATCGCGATGCGCATGGCTGCATCGGCTCGGCCGGCTACGCATGGTGCGAGCAGACGCAGCAATGCGAACGTCCGTGGGAACTCGCGAAGCTGAAGGGCTTCGCGAATTCGGCGCAGGCGTACGAGCAGTTCTGCCGCAACACTTCGGCGAAGTGACGGAGCCGCGGCGCGAAGCCGCGACGTCCGGATGAAGTATCGATGCGGCGTTCGCGACGCTCGGAGCGCTCGCGTCGCCCGTTGAACCGCCGCATCGGCGAAGCGACGCATCGGCATTCCATCGCTCCTTCGTTCGTTACGCCGTTGCGTCGCTGCGCATCGGTGCGGCGCATGCCGCTCGCGTGTGTCCCGCCTCTTTGCTTCCCGCCGATTTTGCCGTTTTGCGCCCCGTCGTTCCGGAAAGCCGGACACACACAAAACCCCACGAAAACAGGGATATTTCGCGCGTGCGACACCGTACCCGAGTTCGGTTATATTACGCGCCCCTTGCCGTCCCGCCCCCGCCAAACGCGTTGCGCGCAACGACTTCCGGCACTGCCTGAAGTGCCGTGCGGCGAGCGCTGCCGCACGGGTCCGCATGCGTCGCGCGCAACCGCGATGCATGCGTCCGCACGATCGCAGGAAGCCGATCCGAAGGTGTCCTTTGCAATACCTTCGCGTGCGCAAATGCAACAGCGAACGCGGCCGATCCGGAATTCCGGATTCGCGGTCCGGATCTCCGGATACGAAACCCGGCCGCGATCCGGCGCGCCCGGGCGAGACGGCAAACCGATGCATCCAAGTTGAAAAAGGGATCTGCTGTGATCAAAACGTTACGGGTAATACTGTCGGCGCTCGCGCTGTGCATCGCCGCGTCGTCCGCGCACGCCGCCGATACGAAGAAGGTCGACGTCCTGCTGGTAGGCGGCGGCATCATGAGCTCGACGCTCGGCGTGTGGCTGCACGAGTTGCAGCCCGACTGGTCGATGACGATGGTCGAACGCCTCGACGGCGTCGCGCTGGAAAGCTCGAACGGCTGGAACAACGCCGGCACCGGCCACTCGGCGCTCGCGGAACTGAACTACACGCCGGAGAAGGCGGACGGCCAGGTCGACATCTCGAAGGCGATCGAGATCAACGAGTCGTTCCAGATCTCGCGCCAGTTCTGGGCGTGGCAGGTCCGGCAGGGCGTGCTGAAGAACCCGCACTCGTTCATCAACTCGACGCCGCACATGAGCTTCGTGTGGGGCGACGACAACGTCCGCTTTCTGAAGAAGCGCTACGACGCGCTGCAGGCGAGCCCGCTGTTCCGCGGGATGCAGTATTCGGAAGACCACGACCGTATCAGGCAGTGGGTGCCGCTGATGATGGAAGGCCGCGATCGTTCGCAAAAGGTCGCCGCCACGTGGACGCCGATCGGCACCGACGTGAACTTCGGCGAGATCACGCGCCAGTTCGTCGGCTACCTGAAGGCGCAGCCGAACTTCACGCTGTCGCTGTCGAGCGAAGTGCGCGAGATCGCGCGCAACGCGGACGGCACGTGGCACGTGTCGTGGGTCAAGCTGCATTCCGATGAACCGCCGCAGGCCGTCGACGCGAAGTTCGTGTTCATCGGCGCGGGCGGCGGCGCACTGCATCTGCTGCAGGCGTCGGGCATTCCCGAGGCGAAGGACTACGGCGCGTTTCCCGTCGGCGGCTCGTTCCTCGTGACCGACAATCCCGAGGTCGTGAAGCGGCACCTCGCGAAGGCGTACGGCAAGGCGTCGGTCGGCTCGCCGCCGATGTCGGTGCCGCACCTCGACACGCGGATCATCGACGGCAAGAAGATCATCCTGTTCGGACCGTTCGCGACGTTCTCGACCAAGTTCCTGAAGAACGGCTCGTACTTCGACCTCGCGAAGAGCACGAACCTGCACAACGTCGCGCCGATGATGCGCGTGGGCGTCGACGAATTCCCGCTCGTCCAGTATCTGGCCGGCCAGCTGATGCTGTCCGACGACGACCGCTTCAATGCGCTGAAGGAATATTTCCCGGACGCGAAGAAGGAAGACTGGCGCCTGTGGCAGGCCGGCCAGCGTGTGCAGATCATCAAGCGCGACCCGAAGAAGGGCGGCGTGCTGAAGCTCGGCACCGAGATCGTCAGCGCGCAGGACGGCAGCATCGCGGCCCTGCTCGGCGCGTCGCCGGGCGCATCGACGGCCGCGCCGATCATGCTGAACCTGATGCAGAAGGTATTCAAGGACAAGGTCGCGACGCCCGAATGGCAGCAGAAGATCCGCCAGATCGTGCCCAGCTACGGCACGAAGCTGAACGACAGTCCGGCCAAGGTTGTCGAGGAATGGACGTATACGAGCGACGTGCTGCAGCTGTCGCCGCCGCCGAAGATCGACATGGCGGCGCCGTCGCAGGCGACGGGCGCGGCGCCGGCGCCCGCGGCGAAGGCGTCGGCGGACCTGGCGCTGTAACGCGCGCCCGGCCCCGGTTCATCGCGTCGCACGGCCGCCCTTCGGGGCGGCCGTTTTTCATGGCGGGTGCGGAGGGGCGCGACGTGCTTCGGCGCGCGGCGGTGTCATAGGCTCTACATCGCAGGACGCACCGATGTCGCGTGTCCGCCGCCGGTTGGCCGCTACCGCGTTGCCCGCTGCCTACCACCGGCCGCCTGCCGACCGCTTCGTAGCCGGTCGCACCGCGGCTGGTCGCTCCGCCGCTGGTCGCTTCGCAACCGACAGCCCTCACGCTCGCCCGCTACGGGTTGCCGGCTGCCGGTCATGCTCGGCCGGTCGTCCGTCACGGCCGCCCGCCAGCGGTTCTGCGCTGCCAGCCCCGCTACCGCCCCCCGCATCCGCTAGAATGCGGGCACGCGCGACGCCGTCGCCACCCGATCCACCATCCGCATCGACGCGGTCCACGCGACCGCCGGTGCGGCCCGCGCCCGAGCCGCGCGAGCGCCGCACCTCGCTGCCGCGCCCGCCGGGCGCGCCACCAACCGAATTCAGCTGGAGAATGACCGTGTTTACCTGCCGAAACCAGAGCTGCGGCACGCAGTGGGAGACGTCCGACGTCGTCATCAAGGACGAAGGCCAGGGGCTGCTGTTCCGCTGCCCGCTGTGCGGCGCCCGCAACTATCTCGAACGCTTCGAAGACGACGAAGGCAATGTCGTCTACGAGCAGATGGAAGGCCGCCCCTACCTCGGAGACCTGTCTTGACGCAATCGACCGCCACGCCGTTCAGCGCGCTGCCGCTGACGCCCGCCGCGCTCGCGAACCTCGCGCAGCTCGGCTATGTCGACATGACGCCGATCCAGGCCGCGAGCCTGCCGATCGCGCTCGCCGGCCATGATCTGATCGCGCAGGCGAAGACGGGCAGCGGCAAGACCGCCGCGTTCTCGCTCGCGCTGCTGGCACGGCTCGACCCGCGCCGCTTCGACGTGCAGGCGATGATCCTGTGCCCGACGCGCGAACTCGCCGACCAGGTCGCGCAGGAAGTGCGCCGGCTCGCGCGCGCCGAGGAAAACGTGAAGGTGCTGACGCTGTGCGGCGGCACGCCGATGCGCCCGCAGGCGCAGAGCCTCGAACACGGCGCGCACATCGTCGTCGGCACGCCGGGCCGCATCATGGATCACCTCGATCGCGGCAACCTGAAGCTCGACGCGCTGAACACGCTGGTGCTCGACGAAGCCGACCGGATGCTCGACATGGGCTTCTTCGACGACATCGCGAAGGTCGCGCGGATGTGCCCGACGACGCGCCAGACGCTGCTGTTCTCCGCGACCTATCCGGACGGCATCGCGAAGCTGAGCCAGCAATTCCTGCGCAATCCGAAGGAAGCGAAGCTCGAGGAACGTCACGACAACAGCAAGATCCGCCAGCGCTTCTACGAAGTGACGGACACCGAGCGGCTGCATGCGGTCGGCCAGTTGCTGAACCACTACCGGCCCGTCAGCACGATCGCGTTCTGCAACACCAAGCAGCAATGCCGCGACCTGCTCGACGTGCTGCACGCGCAGGGCTTTCACGCGCTCGCGCTGCACGGCGAGCTCGACCAGCGCGAGCGCGACCAGGTGCTGATCCAGTTCGCGAACCGCAGCTGCTCGGTGCTGGTCGCGACCGACGTCGCCGCGCGCGGGCTCGACATCGCGCAGCTCGAGGCGGTGATCAACGTCGACGTGACGCCCGACCCCGAAGTGCACGTGCACCGCATCGGCCGCACCGGCCGCGCCGATCAGGAAGGCTGGGCGTTGAGCCTCGCCAGCATGGACGAGATGGGACGCGTCGGCGCGATCGAGCAGGCGCAGAAGCGCGAAGTCGAATGGCATCCGCTCGCCGAGCTGAAGCCAGCGGACGACAGCGTGCTGCTGCCGCCGATGGAAACGTTGCAGATCCTCGGCGGGCGCAAGGACAAGATCCGCCCGGGCGACGTGCTCGGCGCGCTGACCGGCGACGCCGGGTTCGACGGCAAGCAGATCGGCAAGATCAACGTGACCGAGTTCTCGACCTATGTCGCGGTCGAGCGCGGCGTCGCGCGCGATGCGCTGCGCAAGCTCAATGCGGGGAAGATCAAGGGCAAGCGGGTCAAGGTCCGGTTGATGGACGAAGAGTAAGCGGCCGCGGCGCGGGCGGTCGCCGCACCGTCGCGCGCCCTCTGCGTCACGCGAGTTCGGGATAGCCGTGCGCGACGGCTTCCCGCTCGAACAGCGCAATCGTGTCGTAGTCGGCCGGCGACAGCCGGTCGAATCCCTTCAGCCTCAGCACGCGCGCCCGCTCCGCATCGGCGGCAGCCGCGCGATCGAGCGCGTCTTGCAACGCGGCGACCTTCGCCTCCGGCAGCGCCCGCGATGCGACGAACGGCAATCCCGGCGCGGATGACGTCACGCCGATGATCCGGATGTCCTGCAGCAGATCGGGCAACGCGTCGCGCACATACGCGAACGTCACGCAGTCGATCGCCGCGCAATCGGCATCGCCGTCGACCAGCGCCCGCAGCACGTTCAGATGCGAGCCGAACGACTCGACCGACCCGAAGAAACGTCCGCCATGTGCATGCGGAGCAATCGCATGCCGGAACGCGTTCATCCCGCTGTGAGAATCCGCGCCGTTGAATGCGGCCCGCAGGCCGCGGCAGGCTGCCAGCGTCGTCGCGCCGCCTGCATGTACGCGCGCGGACACCGCCAGCACGCTGCTGTAGCGCGCGCCATCGCAGCCGGGCGCGTCGAAGACCGGCGTCGCGAGCAAATGCACGGCATCGCGCAAGCCGAGCATCCGGTACGGATAGCCGCACGTCTGCGACAACAGCAGATCGTCGCGCCGCCACAGCGTGTGCAGATCGCCGAACGGTTCGTCGAGCAACCCGACGCCGGCCGGCCCGCCAGCACGCGCAAACGCATCGAGCGCGTCGCGCAGCAGCGCACGCCACAGTGCGGCGTGGCGCGGCGTCACGTTGTACATCGGCAGGGCGGCGATCCATTGGCTCATGCGCGCATTCTACGCATCGGTCGCGCATTCGAGGAAGACGGTTCGCGCGCATTTCGGGTGAATCCGGTTCCCATTCAAGGCTACCCATGCTTATCGGCGGCGCACCGATAAGCAAATGCAAATTGCTTGGTTGGCGTGAGTGCGCGGCGCGGTTAGCGTTCCAGTGTCGTGATCGTTTCGCGCGAGCCGCGACATCTGTCGGCCAATCGCATCGCGCCCCAACCGGCGCGATCGTCCGCTGTCCGTCTTACACGTATCGCCCGTTTCATCCCGCCCCAGCATCATGGCCGAATACTTCGACGTCGACCACGCGCGCGCGATCGCGACGCTCAACGCCCGCTTCACCGCCCGCACCGAGTGGCCGACCTGGCTGCTGGTCGTCGCGATCTACGGCGGCTGGCTCGCCGTGCTGCTGCTCGTGCGCGCCGGGCACCTGTCGCTCGCGATGGCGACGCCGCCACTGATCCTGCTCGGCGCGTGGCACATGTCGCTGCAGCACGAGTTGCTGCACGGCCATCCGACACGCTCCGCGTTCGTGAACCGGTTGCTCGGCTATCCGCCGTTGACGATCTGGTATCCGTACGCGCTCTATCGCGACACGCACCTCGATCATCACCGCGACGAGGACCTGACCGTTCCCGGCGTCGACCCCGAATCGAACTACGTGTCGCGCGAGCAGTGGGCGCGGCTGCCGCGCTGGTGCCGCATGCTGACGGTTGCGCGCACAACCTTCATCGGACGTCTGGTAGTCGGGCCGCCGACGAGCATCGCCGCGATGTTCGCCGACGCATTCCGCACGCTGCGGCGCGGCGACTTCCGCTACCTGCGGATGTGGGTGACGCACGCCGTATGCGTGATCGCACTGCTCGCATGGCTGCAGCGGACAATCGGCGTGCCGTGGTGGTACTACCTGCTGGCCGTCACATGGCCCGCGCTGTCGCTCGCGATGATCCGCTCGCTGTTCGAGCATCGCGCCGCGCGGCACCCGAAGGCGCGCATCGCGATCAATGAAGCCGGTTTCGCGATGCGGCTGCTGTACCTGAACAACAACTATCATCTCGTTCATCACGACCTGCCGAGGCTGCCGTGGTACGACCTGCCGCGTGCGTACCGGATGCGGCGCGATGCGTATGCGGAAAAATGCGGCGGTTTCGTGATTCGCGGCGGCTATCGCGAACTGCTGGCGCGCCATGCGTGGACGCCGACCGATGCGCCCGTGCATCCGTTCGATCGTGGCACGGCGTCGTTGTCGACGGGGAGCGGTGCGAAGGTCGCCGCGGTCGACGGGTATCTTCAGATCAGCACGTGAACCGGTCGATCGGGCAGGCTTCCCCGCGAAGCTGCCTGATCCGTCGGCGGGCCCGCGAGGCGGGGAGTCAGCTCGGCGCGCATTTCTTACGAAAAGCCGACGATACCAGCTCGTCATCGGCGAATTGCCAATTCCATCGGCATTGCCCAGAATGACGACTCGTCCGGGGCTTCCAACAATCATTCGCCCCGGCTCAGTTCTTTGGCCGCGCGCCGCACTCCCCTACGACGATGCAACCGAACACTTCGCCCGGCGCGATCCGCTCGATCGGCAACGACTGGTCCGTCTCCGCGATCACCGCGGGCTTTCTCGCGGTGCTGATTTCCTATGCGGGGCCGCTCGCGATCTTCTTCCAGGCGTCGCAGGCCGCGCATGTCTCCAACGAGATGGTGACGTCGTGGGTCTGGGCGATCTCGATCGGCGCGGGCATTTCCGGCCTGTTCGCTAGCTGGAAAATGAAGGTGCCCGTCATCACCGCATGGTCCGCGCCCGGCACCGCGCTGCTCGTCGGCCTCTTTCCGCAACTGACGCTGAACCAGGCCGTCGGCGCGTACATCACGGCCGCGGTGATCATCCTCGTGATCGGCATCACCGGCTATTTCGACCGGCTCGTGCGTCACATTCCGCGCGGCATCGCGTGCGGGATGATGGCCGGCATCCTGTTGCCGTTCGGGATGCACGCGTTCTCCGCCGCGACCGCACAGCCGGTGCTCGGGTTCGGGATGATCGCGGCATACGTGATCTTCAAGCGCCTGCTGCCGCGCTACTGCATCGTGCTCGTGCTGCTGACGGGCGCCGCGCTCGCGACGTTGCTCGGGATGGCGCATCTCGGCAACGTGTCGCCGAGCATCGCCCGGCCGGTCTTCATCGCGCCCGAATGGACGCTCGGCACGACGCTCAGCCTCGCGCTGCCGCTCGTCGTCGTCAGTCTTACCGGCCAGTTCCTGCCGGGGATGACGATCCTGCGCGTGTCGGGCTATCACACGCCCGCGCGGCCGATCATCACCGCGACGAGCGTGATGTCGCTCGTGGTCGCGTGTTTCGGCGGGATCACGATCGTCGTCGCCGCGATCACCGCGGCGCTGTGTACCGGCAAGGATTCGCACGAGGATCCGGACCGGCGCTACATTGCCGGTATCGCGAACGGCGTGATCTATCTGATCGGCGGCCTCTTTGCGGGGACGATCGTCACGCTGTTCTTCGCGCTGCCGAAGGCGTTCGTCGCGATTCTCGCGGGGCTCGCGCTGATCGGCGCGATCGGTGCGAACGTGCACGGGATCTTCGAGGACGAAGACCATCGCGAAGCATCGGTGATCACGTTTCTGGCGACCGCATCGGGGATGACGTGGCTCGGGCTCGGATCGGCGTTCTGGGGGATCGTGGTCGGGTCGGCGGCGTATGGGGTGTTGAGTTGGGTGCGGCAGCAGCGGGGTGATTGAGCGCGCTCCTCGCTCAGTTCGATACAGTCAATTCGACACGACGACTCCTCGACCTTCCTCGTGTCGCACTGTTGTCGGCCAATGGATCGACACCGCTCTGGCCATTCACCCTGACGAGTTCCATCGGCACGTCGGCCGCCATGAAATCCGTGCGACCTAATGGGCACGAGCTTCAGAACGCGCCCATTGTCGACGGTGGAGCCGTTTCGCGAGCGCTAACTCATAGTGAAAATGGTTGATGTCGGCCGAGCGCGATCGAGGTATTCAGAGCAGTCGTGCATATATGTTGCCTCGTCAATGCTCCACCCCCAATTCAATCTGGTTACCCGTCACGATGAGCTTCACGGGATCTGCCTTCTTCCACTGCGACTTCGGAATCACCAGTTGCCACGTGGCACCGCGCTGATCGCGGAAAAAACCCACGACCCCCACGGCTTGCACCCCGTCAGCCATCGGTGCCGACAGCTTTACCGTCGAGCCGGACCCGAGCACGGCTTCCATGCTGCCGGCAAGATCGGCCTTCAACAGCATACGATCATCGGCAAGTAACTGACCAGAGGTCGCTTTTTCAAAGGCCTTCGTATCCGTCAATTGATAGACGCGTAGTACGACTGGCAGCGACTGGCCCTGCTCGTTCTGGTTCAATGCGGCTCGGCTTTCGATCACAAGATTCATCTGTTTCACCTTGGTGATGAATACCGCACGCGTTGCGCCAACGGTCATTTCCTTGACCGACTGCCACGTGCCACAGCCGGAAAGCAGCCCGGCAACTGCCACCCATGTACCTGCGAGCCGGATTCTGCGCAGCGTGCGAATCGTATGCGTTGTCACAAACAGTCTCCCGTCTTGACGGCACGTGGATAACGATGGACCGGCCCACCCACACCTTCAAATAACACGAGCCGTACTGCGTAATGGAAGCAGGCGTAGCGGCCGACGAAGCAATTCAGCACATCGCCGAATAACGCGACATCGCCCGGACCGGTGAAGCCCGATGGCTCAATGCCTACGTTCACATTCACGATCCTTTCGACTCGCATACCGGCGATTTCCGTATCTTCGTCCAGCCATACATGGTGGATCGCCTCGATACGCCGTTTGTTGTCGTTATGCGGGGACCAGTTGTACAGCATCAGCGCACCGCGCAGCACGTTCGCATCCATCATGTTCAACTCGGTCGATCCAGCCGCATTGAAGTGCGAGACCACCTTCCAGTCGTATCTTTCGCCACGCGGCGGGTACAGCGGCATCGTTGGTGCCGTGAGATTACGCACCCGTTCGACACCGGTGAACGTCGATACCGGCTCGGTAATCATTGATTCACGCAACGCCATATGCGGCAGACGGCCATTATTTGCGAGCACTCGGACCGTCACGTGCTCGTCTGGCAGGCTGCCGGGTTCATCCCACAATTGCCCGCCAAACGTCATCCACATTTCACGCTGTCCAGTTACGCCATGGCGAATCGATGAATGGTAGTAACGCTCCGGCGACTCGTAGCGCATCATCCCGCCACGGTGCCGGAATTCCTTGAACGACTGGTATTCATGCCGCATTGCGTTGCGCGGATCGGCTGCCACAACCGACAGCGTGTCATAAGGCTCGATATGAGCGCCAGCCGACGCGGGCGGGCGTACGGGATAGTCCCGGTCATGCGCGTTGGGCCGAATCGCCTCTGCGTCCAGTTCGAACAGGTTGATCACCGGCGTGCAGAACAGGCGGACGTTGTTCGCGTCGAACGTCAAATCACCGGCAATTCGGCCGTTAAGCACGGTCTCGAATTCGATGCGCATTTCGCCGGACGGCACACTCGCCGCGTTGAATCCGCAGAGATCAACGAAGTGGAATTTTTCCGGGAACGTAAAATACTCAAGCATTGTCTGCTCGCGATCGAGTTCGGCGTCGCGCGCGTCACGATCGACCGGCCACAGCCGGGTATCTGGCCCGAAGCCGGCCGCCTCGAAACGCACTTCCGGCTGCGGCTGCAATTGCCCGTCGAGCACGCGCGGCATGCGTACGCCGATCGACTCGACCTGTCGTGTGAAGACTGCATACAGTGCCGATGCGGTCGGCCGGTCTCCATGGAGATACAGGCGGATGCGCGACAGATCGTCCAGCAGGCGCTGCTCGCGATGCAGCAGATTGAACGCAAGCCAGATCACCGTGCGGCCATCCTCGCGCATCCGCACGCCTGCGTCACAGACTTCAAGCGGCAGCAGATGTACCGGTTGGGTGGTGCGATAAACGCATACCGTTCCGTCGGCACCGATCGGCGTCGAGCGCACCTGCAGGCCGGCCGGCAGGGTATCCAGAATCCGTGCCTCGCCCGCGCGCGGCTCGCACTCGAGGATCGCCAGCGACGGAATCGTGCGGCCCGCATGCGGCCACAGGTGGTCGATCAGCGGATCAGTGATTTCCGGCAGTGCGTCATCGAGTTTCATTCGCAGCCGGCTCGCGAGGAACGCGAAGCCCTCGTAGACTGCTTCCACGCGCTCGTCCCGCGCGCCGGGCATGGTCATTCCCAATTGGCGCGCGACCTGCGGTTGTGCTTCTGCGAATTCGGCGCCCGCTTCGCGCAGGTAGCGCATTTCAGAATCGAAATACCACAGGAGCAGATCGTCCTGCGGGACCGTCTGCTCGTCATCCGGGCGATTGTTAATTCCTTGCGTAGCACCGAGACTTCTTTGGGACACCGGCGGTCTGTTCCTGCTTTCGTTCATGGCTGAAGCTCCGGTGGCAGGGGCGGTAATACCGGCGTGACGCCCGCTTTGCCGACGATAAAAATCCGCTCGGGCATCCGGAAACCTCGCAGCCTCAGCAATTCAAGAGGTCCTGCGCCGATTTGTGTGCGCATTACGTAGGACAACGGTTCGCCGTTCGCAATGTTCCACGTCAGCTGGAAGCGGGTGCTGTCAAGTTGCTTCATGTCGGCCTTGCCCAGAAGGCGCAGGAATGCCCAGTCGCCGGCCGAGTCGAACGCTTGCCGAAGGCCGGCATCGAGTGTCTGCCATGTCAGCCCCGCATGCCCATTCAGGCCGGTACCGGGCCACGCGAGCGGCGTCCAGTTTTCCTGCTGGTTGAAGTAGACGATCTGCTTGCCGTCAACCGACAGTTCCGAGCGTGTCACATTGGGCGTGGGCAGTGCCATCATCTCGAAGCGCTCGCTCGCATCGCCCTGCATATAGAGCTGCGCGCCAACGGTCGACAATTGCCGGATGCCTATCAGGAACTTCGGATCGAACTGCAGCGCCTGCGGCGCCAACTCGTTCGGCGTCCAGTGATCGCCCTCGAGCTTCAGCACGCCGGCGAGCTGCGTGACAACGAAGCGTGCAATCAGGCCAGTGTCGGGCCGCACATAGCGCCCGAGTTCGGCAAATGACGCATCGGCGTTCGTGTCGAAGAATGGATACCTGCCGCTCATCGCCGCGTTGAACGGCGCCGCTACGCTCGTCCGCCACGCCTCGTTCAGGCTCGCCGCAGCCGGCTGCAGGATCGTCTGCCAGGCGGCCTCGAGCGGTTGAGCGAACCCCGCATCGCCGAAACCGGACCACGCCGTGCCGAGGCTCGCGGCTGTCAGCGCCGCGTCGTCGCGTGCCTGTGACAGTTCCGACAGCTTGCCCTGGAACACCGCCTGCGCGAGCGAGCGCGCCATCGCCTGCGCGTCAGGACTGCCTGCGATCTGCTGCAGCTTCAGGCGCATCGTCGTGACTGCGGTCAGATACCGCGACAGGCTCACGCCGTTCAGCGCGATGTTGGCGGCCACGTTGCCTCTGCCGCCTGCTGCCGGTACGGTGCCTGCGTCGCCCATCAGCGCGAGCAGCGGGCTGAATGGCTTGTCCAGCGGGTTGACGACCGGTGCGACCGCCTGATCGTCGCTACCGATCAGGCTCTGCGCCTTGCGCACCAGCGTGTCAGTCAGGGCCTGCGACGGCCGTCCGGCCTGTGCCTGGTATTGAACCGCCTTCATCAGTGCGATGAGTGGCGACGTTTGCGCGTCGGCGAGACGCGTCAGTTGCTCGATCGAACCGTTCAGGTTCGCCGCCGGCTGCCAGCGAACGCTGTTGAGCATGCGCTGCCAGACCGCCGTGTACTCGGCGAAGTACCGCGCTGTCAGGCGCTGTTTCAGATCCTCGGCCGCATGCTTTTCGTCGATCACGGCCGCGGTTCTAATCGCCCCCTGCGACAGCGCGTTGCCGATGTTCTGCGCAGGCTGGGCACCGGTCAGTACCCAGTCGCCGCTCACGCGCCGCGCGCTCGCAGCCTTGTCGATCGCCGTGGCGATCATCCCGTCCCACGCGGCACGCGTGTAGATGCCGGGCACGGTCTGCGAGGTCGTGAACAGACCACGAGCGTCCGCGCCGGCGAGCAGCGTTTGAAGCGACGCGTCGGCGTACTTGCCTTTCGCCTCTTCGATGATGCCCTGATAGACCGTGTCGTCGGCTGACGCGAGCCCCATTTGCGTGACCAGCATATTACGGGTCGACGTCACGAGACCGTCGTTCGTCGCGATGCGCCATTCAGGGTGCGCCTTGAGGTGATCGGCATAAAATCGCGCAAGCCGCTGGCCGGTGTCATCGCGCTCGCCCAAGGGCATTTCGACCGGGCGCGACCACAGGGACACCAGCATGCGCTTGAGGAATGCAGGTTCGGCACGCGACGGATCGCCCAGCATCAGGTATGTCTTGAGCGTGTTGTAGGTGCCGCTGCGCGTGTCCTGCGACTCGAGGCTATCGGCGCGCGTCTGTCCGGCTGCCTTGAGCAGGTCGCCAATTGTCCGCATGACTGGCGTCTGCAGGTTGCGGGTCGCGGCGATCCGGTATGGCAGCCAGAGACCGGCAAGTACCTCGTCGTTGCGCGAGAGGCCGCCGCGCAGATGCCACGGAGCGCCGTGCTGCTGGCGATACTCAAGCTTTTCGATCAACTGCTGCAACGCGAGTTGTGCGCGCCAGACCACTGCAGTCTGCGGCCGGGCCTCGACCGCGCCGTTCGCCGTCGCGCGCGCTTCGCGCACGAGCCGCTGGTTGCCGATGAACGAAACGGTCATCCACACGCACCACGCGACCGCAGCGACGGTTACGAAGCAGGCCAACGCGTTGGGCCAGTAGAAACCGACCCGCCGGCCGGTATCGCGCCGGCGCGCGATTGTTCGCCACGCGGGCAGGAGGGCGGCCGGCTGATTCCGGAACACTACCGGTTGCTGTGTCTCCGTCGACGCGACCGCCGACGCTTCTGCCCCCGCCAGCGCGATCGGCACCACCGGAACGGGCGTCGGCACAGCGACGGAAGTGTCGAAGACCGGCGCGAACATTACGCCGGTCAGCCGGGACCGACGCCAGTGCGAGGCGAATAGCGCATTCCAGCCCGAGATGATGCTTTCGCGCTGTTGGTCAATGTACTGGGAGATCTGGGCCAGATAGGTGATCCGTGTGGGCGTGGCGCAGAGCCGCACGCCAGCATCCGCAGTGAACCGCCCAATCGTGGTGAGCTGCTCGCGCAATGCCGAAGCCGGTTGTGTACGCGGGAGCGACGGACCAGGGAACGCGCCGATTGTCTCGAACGTCTCGGGGAGGCCACCCTTGGCCGGCACCGTGTGCAGAAGCGTGACGGGCGCAGCCCAGCCGAGATCCGTCGCGAGCGTGGCCAATGCGCGCGGCAGTTCGGTCTCGTGTGCGTTTGCATCAGTGACATGGACGACGCTGTCGACGGGACGTCGGCGGCGTAGCTGCCGGATCTGGCGGCGCCATTCTCCGGCATCAATGCCGTCCGGTGTCGCGTGCACGAGGATCGCGTCGGCAACGGGCATTACACCCGCGCGCTTCAGGCCGGGCGCGACATCGTCGATCAGGGCGTCCGTACCGTTCAAAAGCAGCCAACGTGTTCGGTAACGCCACCACCAGCCGCGCGTGGCGCGCAGTTCGTCACAGAGAGTCTGCAGGCGAGCGTCGCGTTTGAGCGTTTTCGTCTGCTTGACTGCGGCCCCCCGATCGCCGGCTTCAATGCGAAACACCCGCCCAACGAGGCGGTACGCTCCACCGAACAGCAGCCCTACGTGCAGCAGAAGCACCGCCACAAGCGCCAAGAAAATCCAGACTGATACGCCGAGCTTCGCCTCGCGCGTGAGCACGCCAAACAGGTCACCCTTGAACCATGCCAGCGCGAACGCGCCCCCGGCCAGGATTAGTGCCAGAAATATGGGGCCCCAGGCAAGCAGCCTGCTGGTGTCGGTCGACTCAGCCTCGGCCGTTCCGAGAATCTGCATGTTATTGCGAGCGTTCATCATCAGGTTCTTCGTAATTCATTCGGTCGTAGACGTGCAAGATCGCGGCCTGCGCGATCGACGTTGACGACGGGGCATGGAGGATCAGCTGGGTTCCGGCGGTCGCCTCGAGCGCCGCGGCAACCGACAACCAACCACCGGCTGCGCCAGCGTGCCCGATGAGAGAGTCGGGCCTGCGCTGGGTGTCCTGTTTCGCGATGCCCGCGAGGCCGGCGTTACGCAACGCCCCGAGCAGTTTTGTATCGTTCGATCCGTCCAGGCCGCTGGTCCACACCGTCGCGACGCTGGCGGAATCGGTTTTGCCCCACAGCACGCTGTTCGCCAGCACCGCATCCAGAGCGTCAAGCTCGTCGATGACCGGACGGTGCAGCAGGCCTAGCACGCTTATCGGTTCTGGCAACTGGAACACGCCCGGGCCGAGCAGCACGGCGACCGCGCCCTCGGTACTGCCCGGCGGTGGTACGTCATGCCATTCCGCTACGATGGTCAGCAACGGTCGCTGTTCGCGGGCATCCAGCCACGCATCTGCCACCATCAGACCGTCGGTGACCGGCACGGCAAAGCACTCGAGATCCGGCAGGCCGAACCATTGCAGTGCGAGCCCGACTTGCTCCACACGCACACTGGCCGTTTCGGGGGCTGCCAGTACGCGAATCGCAGGCGCGTACTTCACATCGTATTGCGAGAGCGCGCGCAGGCTGTCGGCGAGAGGTGCCAGCGCCTGTGTGATCATGCGCACGGCGGGCGACACGGTTGCACGGGGCTCCTGGGCCTCGAGCGGCGCGAAAGCCTCGACATGCCCGGCGTCAAGGCCCTCCGGCAGTTCGGTATCAAATAGCGCGGGCGCATCCGGGTCTTCGCGGAGCATGGGGTCGTCATCGGCAAAACGGTTGTGCACGACACGACCGGTGCCGCTACGAGGCACGCGGGCCTCCAGTAGTGACGTCTTCCCGGCGAATACCTCGCGTAGCGGCTTGCCGCCCAATGGCAAACAGTACCCAGCGCCGAGCACCTGCAGCGGCCGCTGCGCCGTAAGGATGCGGTCCCGGAGCCACGCTGCGCGATGCCTGTTACGGAACAGCGCGTGGAGGTAGTCCGCCTCATAGATCGTCCGCGCGATGGCGAGCGCCGCGAAAAACACCGCGTTCGGGATGCCGAACAGGCAAAGCCAGAACTGCGTGCCGCGCGCTGGCGTGCCCGCTGGCCACAGCAACAGCACCACCGCCGCGCCGAACCCGCAGCACAATAGCCAGCCAAGCAGCCACGGCCGGAAGCGCGGTCCGTGCGCCGGATACGCGGACGGAAGACCTGCGGGCGAGAGGTCGACGGGCATGCTCAACCGATGTGTACGTTCTGCACCGACGAGATCAGCCGGCAGCCGCACGCGCAACGATGCAGATGCATCGCCACGGGGCTGCCGTCTTGATCGGGAAACAAATCGTCGCCCTCATCGATGACGGTTTCGCCGTGCCGATCGCAGAACGCGGCATCGCCCTTGCGGGCCAGCGGTCGGCCCATGACTTCCATGGTCGACGAACCGCCCGTTACCCGGCCGCCGTGCTCCAGTTCATCATCCTTACGAATCGGTGATCTCATTTAGTCTCTCCCAAGTGTCATTTCTCCCCCGAGTCGAACAAAGCGGAGCATGAACTATCGTTAAGAACGACTCTTTTGTTGTTCTCGATGTCCCATACCCCAGGGAACGCATCGCCCGCGCATGACACAACACCATCCGGCGCAACATACCGGCCATCAGGAGATATTAGCGACGCTCCGGGTTCTCCATTTGCGTCAAAAGCATGTGCTCTCAACTGCGATAGAGACTTTCCAGAAATGTATGCACCATCGATCGTAACGAGATTCCTCGAAGAGCCAATGTGTGCAACGGTTGCCAAATAACGAAAAGGTCGAGTGCCGACAAAATCTAGAGCAACATATATTTCTCTTGATAGATTGATATCCGACAAGAAACCAGTTCGCGCCGGAATTACATGCACGTGCACCGGATTTTCTGGATGGCAATTATTAAGATCCTCTTTTTTCACATATCCACGCTCAGAAACTATGATCGCCGACCGGTCATAGCTTGCAATCGCATAGATAGGCTTGGCGTCAAGAGGACACAGGCGGGTTGCTGCAGAATTAACCACTCTTAATGATTTATCGGCGACCTCGTAAGATTCGGCCACCTGAGCGGCATTGGCAACAAACAATCCTCCAGCAAAATAAAATGCCAAAAACAATGCCATATGTTTAAGATAAAATTTCTTTCGCCGCCCTTGTATATTGCAGTCGCCGCTCATCATCTATATAGCCTCCATTGATCGCATATGTCACTTGACGAGAAATATTTCTCTCGGAAGACCTGCGGGCGTGAGGTCGACGGACATGCTCAACCGATGTGTACGTTCTGCAACGACGAGATCAGCCGACAGCCGCACGCACAACGATGCAAATGCATCGCCGCGGGCCTGCCGTCCTGGTCAGAAAACGACTCGTCACCCTCATCGATCACGGTTTCGCCGTGCAGGTCACAGAGCGCGGCATCGCCCTTGCGGGCCAGCAGTCGGCCCATGAATTCCATAGTCGAAGAACCGCCCGTTACCCGGCCGCCGTGCTCCAGTTCATCACCCTTACGAATAGGAGATTTCATTTTTTGATGGTTCATTTAGTTATTCAAAGGGATAATGCATCAAGCAAATGACCTTCGCCTTCGCAATCTTTGTTACCCTTGAACTCGCCGCTCAAATTTAATAAAAATGAAAATCTGGCCTATCATTGATCGGCAAAGTGAATGGATTTGATCATATCCATGAAAATATCGTAGCTGAGTCCATTTTCAAGGCCATATTCTTTTTTCCGAAGCAAACAAACCCCGCCAAGCTGCGCAACCATTTTTTCATTGCCAATCATCATGCTTACACATCGGTAGGCGGTCGTATATTCTTTCATCAACTTGCAACCCCGTGGCGCCTTGCCGAAAAACCCCTCTGCGATCCATCCGTGCCAATTATCTCCGCTGATGGGCGTAACTACTACATTCTTCACCGGGCCGCAATTTGACCCGGCAAAAGTGGCGCCGCTTGATAAGGTAGGAGTGGCGTTATTTTCATTTTTTTTAAATAGACTATCTCCACCGGAATTTATTTTATTTTCGATGCCGGTGCTTTGAATGTCGAATTCGACGCGCTCCCCGCCGGCGTTTTCATTTGGATCGTATTGAAAATCCATGTCCATTCCCGCGTGCTTGCCATTCCTGTATGATCCCGTGCAGCCGAATCCTAGCGGTTGACCATATATATTTTTCAGACGGGGAGTTCTTATGGACATCCCACACTGCTCAGCGATCTTCGGGTCGATGGCGTCTGTTGCCAATTTGTCACTCGAAGGGGAGGCAACAACTGATGCGCCGAAGGCGTTGAGACTGGCAATGAGCCCCAACGTGAGCAAAAATAGGCGAGTCATATAGCATCCTCTGTCTGAATTTTTAGTTGACTATCTGCGGGCATGTTCGGATCATCGTTCAGCATGAAATATGCATAACGAAAAAACTGTTGGCGCGCAGGCAAGCCACCAGCCCCCCCAACCTTTCCGAAACAAGCAGCGACATCGCTGTTGCTCGAGCCGTGATCGGCCTTTCTGTTGATTCCTGTTTTAACCCAAAAATACCCGGCGGAGTCGGCGGCAATCTGCGCATCGTTTTGCAGTTTTTCTGGATTCGGGTCCGTTGTAAAATCTTGACCTCGGAATACTCCGTAGTCGTGGTATCCGTTTCTCCAAGTCAAGTGGATTAACCCGCGCCCTCTGAATCGGGGGCCATCGCCAGACTCAACATTCCCGTTGGATTCTGCTTTTCTGTGGACTTCACCAGGACGTTGTGCGATATATGTGGCTCTATCTCTGCCCTTTAAAAAGCCAAGTCTGCTCAACCAAGCGTGCTTGTGATCAAAATCATGAGCAGCATCTTCCGCGGTATAACTCTCATACATCTTTCGAAAATACTCGGCGTCGCCATTCTCGCTGGTAGACCGAAACGCGCCAGTTTCCTTAAAAACCTGACCTAAAAAATGGCCTTTTCTGAGACTGGTCGAGAATCCATATTTTACAGACATTTTATTTAATGCCGACCACATGCCGGCCGGGAATCGCCCGGCAGCATTATTGTTCCCTTCTGAAAATCTTCTTTTGCTCTCAGCCCACAAAATAGTTCCGCCAGCATCTCCCATAGACTTGCGAGGGAGCAACAATGCCTGCTCTCGCAGCGCGAGCCAAGGGCATCTTCTAAAAAGTCTAATGAACGCGATCGGATGAAAAAACCACACCGTTCCACCTGCTGGCAAACCAGTCTTATCCCAGAACTGAAGTTTTTTGACGAACTCCAGAAACTCGTTGTAAGCGTCTTGGTTTCCCTCGAAATGCTCCCCTTCGTCCAGCAGGTTTCGATAGCGAGGATTTAGATTGGCACTGTCCCATTCGCTGGGAGCTTCACAGACGAAACCATGTAGTAGCGCTTGCACCGCCTTGTGGTCCGGATCACTGATGTAATGCTGCATGGATTCGTTTTTCTGCTGTGCGGTTTGCGGTGCCGCTGGCGCGCCGCCCCCGGCTGACGCGACGTTCCCGATCGAAGCGCGGACCAGCGCTTTGAGCTTATCGAGATCCCACAGCCCGTCCTGATCGACTGGCGCAGTCCGTGCCTGGATTTTTCGCCACCCCATAAAGAAGGGAAAATCAGCGTCCGACAGTTTCTTGATGCTCGGCTTGCTGATGTCGATATAGCCCTGCTTTCCGCTCGCGAAGGGGATGCAGTACCACGTCTCGCGCGGATTCGTGATTGCCGATGTTTCCTCTGCCGGGACGGGCGACAACGTTTCGGGGCGGCCCAGAATCCGGCCGAACCGCAACATCTCATAGCCGTCGCTAGCACAAGCCGAGTACAACGCACTCGCCCGCTTGTACATTTCGTATTCGAATTCCGGCTCGCGGACTGGTTCGGCAGTGAGGAGCGTCCTGCTACCGTCCGCCGCGACGCTCCACACGTTCGTGAATTTGTCCCCCTTGTTGAAATACACCTCAACATACAAGGGATGTTCATTCTGGCCTTCTTGCTTGGGAAGAAATTCGATCCCATGCAGCTTGTGGTGCGCGTCAACGTTGCGAGGCTGCGCACGAAAAGTCTGGTTCGCGGGAATCACGTAGTAACTGCGGCCCCAGCAGTCGCTGCCCTGTGGCGTCTCAACCTGTTGGCGCCCAAGCTGCGTGGTACCAAAATAGGCATCGAAATCACCGGGCGTCATGAAAATTTCGAAATGTAGATGGCGTTTGCCCTGACACTGCCCCGTATATCCGAGGATATCCTTGCGCCGCACCTTCTTACCATCGCCCGATACCGCCGCGCCGGTCGGATGGCGAAGCCAATCGGGCATGCTGTGAGGCGCGTTGACCGCGGGCGGCTGGATGCCGTCGGTCGTCATCCCCTCCAGATCAAGCAGGTGCATGTACAGCGAGTAGAACGTCAACTGGCGGTTTTCGCCTGTCTCGGTGGTGTGCTTGAGCAGCACAAATCCTGCGTTGGTGTTCTTGTCGTCGAACACGTCGGCTAGCGGCTTCTGGTACACACCAAAAGCCGCAACCTCCCCGTCGGCGATGGCTCGCACCGGCAGCGAGACGTCGTTCCGCGGAACGAGATGCACACCTGTATGCCATCGGCGATCGAACGCAATCGGATAGATGCCGCCGCTATCGGTGATCTTGTCGAGTTCGTCCATCAACAGATCGTCCTTCGATCGATCATTCGAGGTAGGAACGGGCAGCAGAAGAGGCGGACTGATAATCATGGGATTCAGTGCGAAAGCGAGTAGTCGTCTGGTGAATTCAGATTGCTTTTGGGCAGAACGGGCAATGGCGGATTGACATTCCCGGGTCCCTGGAACACAAACGATCCGGCCTTGATCTTGAATGCACCCGGACCGATGAATTCGAATGTGCCGTCCTCGATTTTGAGGGCGGCGCCGCCGCTGGCCAGCACGATCTTCTTACGCGCAACCACCAGGACGTCCTCGTCCGCGCTTGCCAGCTTCAGCTGTTTTGCAGCAGCCAGATCCATCGCATCGCTCTGCGACTGGATTTCGACCTTGCCATGCGTGGCAAAGATTTTCAGGCCAAGTTTGTGCGCGCACAGCGAAATCAGTTCGCCCGCAGCGACGGTAAAACGCTTGAGCACGCTTACGTCCGCGTGCCGGCCAGCCGCTACGATCACGTTCTCGCCGGCGGCCTGCTGGATCGACTTCGGCGTGACAAACGCCATGCCGGCCGGCGCGCTGGCCAGCAGTCCCGCGCCCTTCAACTGATCCAGCACGTCCATCAGGTTCGATTGCGTTGCCTTGTCGGCCGGGGTGGCATTTGCCTGCGCGGTTGCATTGGCCAGCGCGGTCACGCGCTGAATAGCGGCCTGCAGCTGTTTGATCGCCGCCTGCATCTCAAGTTGCGGAGCGTTCGGGTTCACCGGGTCCGCCGACCAGAACAGCCCCTTTTCCGCGCGCGTTACGCCCCGACCTTGCGTGGTGAGCTCGTAGCCTTCGCCGCGCTTGTTCTTCTCTCCGTCGACGAGATAGCCCATATTGAGCGCCGTCTTACCGAAGATCGTGGCAAGCCGGATGCCCTCGTGGCTTTTCAGGTCCTCGAAGCGCAGCTTGTTGCCAAGCAGCGGCGAGCGGAACACCGCACGGCTGTACCAGCCCTCTTTGCCATGTACCAGATCCCGCCGCGCATAGTCGTGGGCGGCACCGGCGATCAGTAATCGATCGCAATTGCCGTGGGTCGCAATGACGCGGACCTCCGTGTTCGGAAGCAATGGGACGTGCAGACCGCCCTGATACGAGGCCGACGTACGCAGCAACCGCAACGACATACTGTTTGCGCCGCGCTTGCCAGTGTGCCGCGTGAACAGAAGCCTCACCCGGTAACCGCCATACTCATCCATCCATGCATACGGCTGGTCGTCGCCGGATTCCACGATGCCGATGAGTGCACCACCTATCCAGCGCCAATGCTTTTCCGGTACATACTCGGGCCGGTAGGTCAGATGCGACGGGATCGCCTCGAACTGATTGGTCACGGACTGCTTGCGGCTGCCCGTTGTAACGAGCTTGGTGATCACGATGCCGTGTGGCGCTTCGGGCACGGTGTCGTTGATCACGCGCACCACCATACCCGGCAACATGCCCATCACATTGCTCTTGCCTGAGATCCGTGTCTGACGCGTGATCAGCTCGTCGCGTCGTGCATCCGCAAGCACCTGCCCTTCCTCGGGCGAGTGGAAGTGCTCGATGCTACGGTTGACGCTGCCGTACACCGAGCGGTCGCCCTTCTCGGCCACAACTGATTCGACCTGCAACGGATCGCCCGGCCGCCGGTAGTTGTGGTCCCATTCGCGCACGGTCCGCGGCACGAGCGAGCGCGTCACGTTCAGCTCAAGGACGGCCTCGTGCCAGCCTACGAGACCCGAATTCGGCAGCAGCGGCACCTCGAGCGCCCGCATGTAGCCGCGCGCCGTGTTACTGAACACCAGCGTGTCGCGCTGTGGTCCGTCTTCTTTCTTCGCGTGCTTGAAGTAGTAGAAAACGCCAGCGCGCCTGCAATGCCTGTCGATGAAGTTCGCGACTGTCTCCTCGTACATGACGGTCTGGTCCAGTTTCGAATCCAGCCCGTCCAGGTCGAACTCGACGTCATAAGACTGGAACAGGTCGCGATCGACGATCGTGTCGGTGAGCAGCTCGCGAAACGAGCGGTCCAAGAAGACCGCTGAATCATGGACCTGCTCGAGCAGTGCGAGACGCGGTTTGAGATGCAACTGGTAGGTTGCCTCGTCGCGAGACGTCTTGATCCGCGTCCACTGGGTCACAATGCCGTGCACGGTGCGCGTCGCGTGCTGGACCGGGTCGATCAGCCCGGGCATCGACGGCACTGACGCATGTTCCTCGATCGTGAAGATGGCCGGGCGCCCGATCACGGCCGCGCCGTCAATGTGCTTGTTCTTCGACGTAACGGTGATATCCGCGACAAACGGTGTGTTCATTTCTTCCGTGAGGACAAACGAAAACACCGAAATCGGCGACTGCAGCGTTGCTATCTCGAGGTGGAGAGGCTGGGTGACGATCGCGCTTGGGTGCTTGAGCACGTCCTGGATAGTTTGCATGGCCGCCATAGGATCGAGAGGTTTCACGCTGGCATGGTCACCCGCTAAAAGCGCAGGGCGCAATGCCATCCGGATCACGTCAGTAAATCACGGATCACTAACGAATTCCGTAAGACATTTCCGAATTTGACTACGTCTGATAGTGACGCTGTACGAAAACGAACTAGCCCCTGAGTATTGCGTTTAACAAATGGCGTTTCATCCCGAGATGTTCCGACTTCTCGGCCTATCGGCCTGTAACGCGATCGCCGCGTCTTTAAGCGTGAGCTTCAGCGGTTTGTCCGCGTCGAGCTTCTTCTTTTCGATCACGTATTTCCACCCGTCACCGTTGCCCGGGTTGCGGTAGAACGCCACCACCGCGACGTATTTCGTATCGGCCTGCATCGGCTGCGAAAGGCTCGCCGACGCTCCCGGATTCAGCACCGCGCCAAGGTTGTCCTGCAGATCCTGCGCAAGCACCGTCCGGTCATGCTTCAGCAGATCCTCGTAGGACGCGCCGTCGAAGATCTTGCGGTCCTTCAACTGATACACGCGCACCGCGACCGATGTTGCGCGTCCGGCGTCATCGGGATTCAACGCCTCCCGGGCCGACAGATCGACGTTGAGCACCTTGATCTGCTTGAAGAACACCGCGCGATACGCGCTCGACGACGCGTCCGAGACGGACTGCCATGCGCCGCACGCAGACAGCAGCAAGACGGAGGACAAAATTGAAACCGCAAAACGGATGGACATTGGTTTTCCTCGGCAATGCATGATGTAGATCATGCGTGTATTGGTGTCCGCTGTTGTCGGCCGGACGCGAGGCGCAAGCCGATAACGGAAAAACAGATGCAACGGCTGAACCGGGAAATCTGAATGCCGTGCGTCGATTCCGGTCAAACATGCAACGCGGTAACGTGTGGATTCGGAGCCGGCGCGGGAAAGGCCTCGCAAGCACCGAGCGCAATACTGACGATCCGCTCGTCGTCAGCGGGCAGCACGGTAGTCCAGCCGAGCCGAGGCGCCGATCCAGCGTTTCCATGTCCGATCGCCGGCTCCGGCGTGTATCGCGACGACACTTCCATACGCACGTGTACGTCCGCCTTCACACCGACATATAGCTGCACAAAGGCCATCAGATCGCGATGCAGCCATGCACCCGGCAGCAGATCCTGCGCTTGCCGAGCATCCGCGGCGCGCAACGTCACCCGTACCGCCCGGCTTCGATACGCCATCCGCTTTCCCAATACGTAACCGCCGCCCAACCCGTTACGTTCACTGGTTCCCGATTTCCCACCAGCAGGCCCGGCACCGGTGAGCGGCCTCGGCCGCCCCGTCGACGTCATGACCGGCCAGAACTCGTCGACCCTGACATCGACGCGCGGGATGGCCAGCGCAACGACGCCTGCCAGCCCCTCCGGCGTGCGAGTACGCTGAATCAGAAGCCCCAGCAGCGCAAGCATTCGCGAATCGGGCAGACCGGCGCGCTTCGGCTTATCGCCCCAGCCGAAACCGGCCAGACAGAGCAGGTTGCGCGAATGTGCGTCGACGCCGCCCGGCCGGAAATGCTCGGGATACCGATACTTCCGCCACGCGCGATACAGCAACGCGACATAGCGGTGATTGAACTGGTCGAGAAACGCCTCGACTACCTCGTGCCCTTCCTCGCGCAGCACGATTTCATCGATCATGTGCGACGGCATCGCCGCATCGACGCCGTACAGCCCCATGAAGGTCGTGCGCACGGTCGGCGGCGAACCAGCCCCGAGCGTGTCCGATCCGTCATCAAATTCGACCGATGCGACTTCACTTGCCGGAAAACCCATTCGCGGCCGCGGCCGGAAGCGCACCGGTTCATGCTCGAGCGCGTCTCGCGTACCGAAGCCGGGCTGATCGGGAAAACGCACCTCGAGCAACCGGCAAAGCTGCATGAAGTTCATCCGCGGCGCGCGCGCGAGGAGCGACGCGACCAGCGGGTCGAGATTCGGGAAGTCGTACAGCTTCATAGCGGCGCCCGCTCGGCCTTGCTGCGTGGCCATTCGATGCGGGCCTGCGACGGCAGGCTGACAATCGCGAGCTTCGTGAACAGGTTGATGTCCGCGTAGAGCGCGAAGAACCGATGCAGAAGCTCGCCGAACAGCATCACGTCACCGTCCCCGGCGAACGCGTGGCTGTCGAGCGTGACCTCGATCAGCACGCCTCGCTCGACCGAACCTCCCGTTACCTCCTCGATCAGTGTCTGCGACACCCACAGAATACCCGCGAGCCGTCGACGGTTCAGCTCGTCATTCGTCCAGTCGTAAAGCGCGAGCGCGCCGCGCAACACTTCCGCGTTCATCATCGACAGGAAGTTCGGCGCCAAATGGGACAGCACACGCCACTGGAACCGATCTTCCGTCGGTGGATACAGCGGCAGCGTCGGCGAGACGAGATTGCGCACTCCGGCGACGTTCTGGGAGCTGGTCGCGAGTTCGTCGAGACTGGCTTCCCGCAGCCCCTTGCGCGGCAGCAGCCCGTTCGTGCCGGTCACGCGCAACGACAGGCTTTCTTCGGGCAACGCGTCCATGGTTTCCCATGCATGGCCACCGAGCACCACCCATGTTTCGTGCAATCCCGCCACCCCCGAGCGCACTCGCGAATGGAAATACCGTTCCGGCGCCTCGTGGCGCAGCATGCCGCCACGATGACGGAACGTCGCAAAGGGTACGTATTCATACCGCTCGGCCGTTTCGTGGTCGAAGGCCTCGATCGCGTCGACCGAATACGTTTCGACATGTTCGCCTTGATGGCCGGCCGGCACCACGCGATATTCGGTTTCGTGGTGATCGATCTCGATCGGCTCGGCATCCAGTTCGAACAAGTTGATCACGGGCGAGCAGAATAGCCGCACGTTTTCCGCGCTGAAGCGCTGGTCCGACGGATAGGTCTGCGTCAACACGAGCTCCAGTTCGAACCGGGTCGTATGTTCGGGAAGCTTCGTGACGTCCAGTCCGCAAAGGTCCACAAACAGGAATTTCTCGCGGAACGTAAAGTACTCGAGCAACAACTGATAGCCGGAGAACGCGGCATCGGCCTTCGGCCACAGTCGCTCCTCGGCCGAGAAGCCGGCCGGTTCGATCGTGACGCCGGCAAGTGGCATCGCCTCGCCGTCGCGAATTTCCGGAATGCGCAACTGGATCGTGTCGACCTGGCGCGTAAGTGCAACGTGCATCGCGAACGCGGTCGGCAGATCCGCGTTCAGGTACAGCCGCAACCGGGACATATCCGTTTCCTTCCGGCGTGCCGACCCACCGAGTGCGAAGCCGAGCCGAATCACCGATCGACCGTCGTGACGCACGGTTGGCCCGGCATGCGTGACCGTGATCGGTTGCAGCGTGACCGCTTGTGTGGTTCTGTAAATGCATTGCACATGCTTCGGCGACAAGCCTTCCGCGCCAGCGGGCGGCGGCACGGCGATCGGCGCGGAGCGTATCGATACGCCTGCCGGCACGATCTCGGTCTTCTGAAGCTTTTCCGACAGCGGGAGGAGCTCCACGACCGACAACGACGGGATCATTCGCAAGTAGTGTGGCCATAGCAGGCTGACCAGCCCTTCCGTCAGCTCGGGCAACTCGTCGTCGAGCTTCTGGCGAAGGCGGCCGGTCAGGAATGCAAAGCCCTCGAACAGTCGTTCGACGTACGGATCGCGATCGCCGACACGGTCGAGGTTGAGCAATCGCGCACGATCAGGATGCGCCTTCGCGAATTCCTTGCCGGACTCGCGCAAATAGCGTATCTCCGCTTCGTAGTAGCGCAGGATGGGATCGTCGTTTGCCATGGAGTGTCGTTACGAAAGAGTCAGCGCTCGAACTGGATCGAGCACGGTAAGTTCCGCCTGAAGTTCGGCAATGCGGCGCGCGAGCGTCGATTTGTCGGCATCCTTGCGGTTGCTCGTCGCTTTCAGTGCGCGCACGAGCTGCTGCTTGACCTCGAACGCCAGCGCCGGATCCCAGCGCATCACCGGCAGCGAGCGCGACGATATGTCGAGTTCGGTCAGCAGCGCGAGCGCCGTATCGGATCGACCGGCGTGATCGGCCAGGCGCGCCATCACCAGCCGCTGCAGAAAGCGGTGACGCTCGGTCTTCATGCCGGGCAGCGCATCGAGCCATGCGAACGCGGCCTCGATACCATCGCTCGCGACCAGTTCGCGAGCCTGCGCGTCGATTTCCGGCCAGTCGCCGGCATCGCCGTCGCTATCCGCGGACACCGGCAGCGGCGCCACCGTCTCGCCCGCTTCGAGGTCGCGCACGACCGCGTGCCGGGCGATCCATTCGAGCGTCGTGTCGTCGGAGAAGGGCGTGCCGTCGCTGAACGAAAGGCGTTCGATTTCCGGCAAGCGCTCGAGAAACAACGCAAAGTCCGCGCGCAGCAATTCGCTCCACGTGTGGTACGGCGCGCCGACGTGATCGAGCGCGACGTGCTGGAAGTACTGCAGGTCGAACCACAGGTGATTCACGCCCTCCATGAACGCACCTTCGACGCGTTCGAGCAGTTCGTGCCACTGCTTTTGCAGCACGAGCCGCTTCATCTGCTGGCGCAACTCGGCGCGTGGCGGCGTCAGACGCGTGTGCGATGCGGCATCCGACGGCGGCACGTCGTGCAACGTGTCCCATCGAACGCTGCGCGCGATACGCACCGACGGCAAATAGCCGTTTTCCTGGTCACGCAGCCATGCGGACATCACGCGGGCCTGTTCGAGCAGGTCTCGCGCCGATGCGATCGAACCGCTCGATGTGCTTGTCGAAGCGGGCGTCTGCGGCATCGCGATGTCGGGGCTCACGTTGCGAGCCAGTTCGTCCTTGTTCCCGAAGCGGGAAACAAGCGCATGCAGGTTCGGACGAGCGGCGTCGGACCACGCACCCGTGCGAGTGACCAGCACGTCGAGCGCAGCGATTGCGCGTTCGCGATCCTCGGGTGCGAAGTCTCCGCGACTGTCCAGCGTTTCGATCACTCGCGCCGTTGACAGCATTTCCAGCGCCGCGCGCCTTGCCTCCGCCCGTGCGGGCAGCAGGGTCTCGCCGAACCGGTCGATCAGGGAAGCGGCCAGCTCGAGTCCGTCGGCGAACCCGGCGGGACCATCCCGACGCAGCCGCGCAAACGCGTAGTAACCGACCAGCCGCAAATCCTTGCCGGTTTCCTTGAGAAGCTGTTCGCAGGCGCGTGCAATCAGGCCGTCGTCGATCCCGGACAGCTTGGTTGCTTCGTCCTTCAGTTCGAAGAACGCGTCTTCGTAGCCGGGATCGCGGCCATGCGCGTGCTCCCCCGGTATCGGGGCAAGCCATGCGGCCCAGGTGTTCCGGCGCGCTTCGTGCAGCGAATCGATGCGTGGACCGCCGACGAGTGTCTTTACGAAATTGGCTAACGTCATGGCAGGTCTCAAAACGCAAACGCGTCGCCCAACAACTGGAGCGCGTGTCCGAACGGTTTGGAGGAAGAGTCGGCTGACGTCGAAGTCGTCGCCAGCGACGACACTGTCATCCCGGGATCGGCCTTGGGCGAGTTCATGCCGGACGTCGGCGGCTGCCCGTTCGCTGGCGTCGGCTCCGTGGCGGCGAGTCGACGAGGCGCCGGTTCCGGCGTCGCAGGCACCGGTTCGTCTCCTAATGACATCGCGCCCGGGAGTCCCGGCGGCAACGGCACGGCAGCATGCTTTGCCGCGCCGATTGCCGCAGCTGGCAACGGCGGCGGACTGGCTGTCGACATCTTCGGCCCGGTACCCGCCGCCCCGGTCACGAAAATCCGTACCGGCAGCGCAAAGTTGCGCAACTGGAGTACGTCGAGCGGCCCGCTGCCCGCCTCGCTGCGCAATTGCACCTTCAGCGGAATGCCCTGGCTCGTGTCCGGCATCCAGGTCAGCAAGTAACGCGCGTTGTCCTGCTGCGCGACCTTCGCGCGCTCCAGCAGCCGGATCAGGCCGAAGCGCCCCTGCGAATCGAGCGCGGTGCGCAATCCGCCCTGCTCGGTCTGCCATTCGATATGCGACAGGTTCTCGAGCGACTGGCCCGGCCACTCGAACGGCACCCATTCCTGCTTCTGGTTGAAGTAGCGCAGTTCGCGCCCGGACAGCACGAACTTCATGCCGGTGACGCCCGGCGTCGGTACGGCCTGGAGTTCATACCGCACGCGCGCGTCTCCCGACGGGAACAGCACGGTCGAGATCCGCGTGAGCTTGTTCAGGCCGTTCAGGAAGACCGGATCGATCGTGAGCGCACCTTGGTCCGCGCCTTGCGCAACGACCCACCGATCGCCCTGCCGCTCGATCACGCCGGCGAGCTGCGTTGCAACGAATTGCGCGATCACGCCGTTGTCGGGTCGCATGAAGCGCGCCATCTCGGGCAGCGATGCGTCGTTGTCGGCGTCCGAGAACGGATACCGGCCGCCGAAAGACTTGTTCCAGTCGGCGAGAATCGCCGTCCGCCAGATTTCGTTCAGGCTCGACGCGGCCGGCTGCACGACGACTTGCCAAGCCTGATCGAACGGCGCACGAAACAGCGCACCGAAGCCCGCCCATTGTTCGCCCAGGCTTGCAGCCACACGGCTCGCGTAGTCGCGGCTGTCCGAGATATCGGACGTCTTGCCCTGCAGAACCGACTGAGCGGCCAGCCGCGCGATCGCATCAGGATCGGCACCGGCGACGATCTGCGATGCCTTCAGACGCATCGCCGTGACCCGCTCGAGGTAGCGTGCGAGACTGAGGTCGCCGGTCGCGGCCAGTTGCGTGGCGGCCTTGCCGTTGGCCGGCGTACCGGACACGAGGTCGCTGCCGGTCAGGCGCAGGATCGGGCCGAAGGCTGATGCGAGCGGCGTAAGCTGCGGTTGAGCCTGCTTCGACGGATCCTTTTCGTCAGCGCCGACCAGTTGTTGCGCCTTGTTGATCAGGCTCTCGGAGAGCGACTGGGCGCTCGCACCCGCGCCCGCCTGGTAGACGATCGCGTTCATCAGCGCGACGAGCGGCGAACGTTGCGAGTCGCCCAGCAGCGTCAACTGGTCGGCCGTGGCTGACAGCGTCGGCGCGGATTGCCAGCGCAAGCTGTTGAGGAACAGCGCCCACGCACGCACGTGATCGTCAAAGTAGCGCTGGCGCAATTCGGCTTTCAATGTCGGCGGAGGGTGGCTGCTCTCCTTGTTGTCGGTTGCTCCAACGGTGTTTCGTTCGGAGCGCAACACCCAGTCGCCAGATACGTCGCGCTTGGCGCTTGCGTCGTCGATCGCCCTCGAGATGCGCTCCTCCCATGCCGCACGCGTGAAAACGCCGGGGATGGTCGCGGTCGTATTGAACAGGCCTCGGCTGGTCGTGTCGCCGAGCAGCGTCGCGAGAGAGACCGGCGGATATTTCGGCGTCGCTTCGTCGATGATCTGCTGGTAGAGCGCGTCCGTCGAATTCTGGATGCCCCGCACACCGATCACCGTTTGGCGGGTGGATGCAATCAGGTTGCCGTCCGGCGTGATTGCGAACGCGGATCTATTGGATGCGGGAGCGCGGCCGAGATGGTTGGCGAAGAACGCGATAGCGTGCAGACGCAGGTCTTCCCAGGCGCCCGACGACAAGGATGAGTTGGACGGACGTGCAGGCACGGCTGTCGCGGCAAGCTGGGGCGTCAGAAAGGCAGCCACGGCGCGCTCCGGCTTCGCAAGCATCAGGTAGGCCTTGAGCGTGTCGTAGACGGCCTGGGTCTGCGCGTCGCCGCCGTCGGCGATTTGAGCGTCGGACAGCGATGCGAGCTGTTGCAGGCGCGCTTCGAGCTTCTGGCGAATCGGGGCGATGAGAATGCGGTGCGCCGCACGGGCATAGCTCGGCCATAGCGCGTCGAGTAGCGCGCTGTCGCGATTCAGACCGAATCGCGATGACCAGGGTGCGCCTTCGCGCTGATGGACTTCGAGCGTGTCGATCTGTTGGCCCAACGTGTTCAGGGCTTGCAACGCCTTTGTGTGGTCCTGAACCGTAGAGAGATCAGCGATCGTGTCCGCGGTGCTCTGGATCGTTGCGCGGTTGACGAAGCCGGACAGCATCGTGCCGGCGATCCAGCAACCGATCAGGCCGGTTGTTAGCCACGCGGCCGCGGTCGACAGGGAGAAGCCTACGCGGCGGCCGTGGACCTTGCGACTGTGCTCGGCGACGGTTTGCCATATCGTGCGGTGTGGCGGGTCGACGGGTGGCTCGTCGTCGTTCGCGCTGGCCGGTGCCTGCGGTGGTGCGAGTTCACGTTCCTTGAATAGTGGTGCGAATAGAAGGCCGTGGACCGCGTGCCGCCAGATACGTGATTGGGAGGTTTGTAGCACCAGACCAGATAGCGCACTTCCGAGATTCGAAATGTGCCGCGACAACTCAGCTGGGTAGCGGTCGTCTGCATCCTTCGTGAGGCGCACGACACCGGCATTCGCCAGATTGTCGGTGAGGTCTTGCAGCGACGAGTCGATCGCATCCGAGCTGACGTGCGCGTTGGCCCAGGTGAACCCGATCGCCTCGTCGGGACTCGACGCCTCGCTGCCGAAATCCGTCACATTGAGCAGATAGGCCGGCGCAGCCCAACGTAGCGCGCGCGCGTGGCGCGCGAGCCGCTGCGACAGATTGTCGGTGTCGAACGGTGCTTCGACGGAGTTGCGGTTACGTGTGACTACGACGATCGCATCGACCGGACGACGGCGGCGAAGGCGGCGGATCTGGTCGAGCCAGGCGGTATCGAGGGTATCGCGGAATTGCTTTGCGTAGAGCAGGACTGCACCGCCAACGATCAGATACCCGGCGTCGACGAGTCCCGGCGCCAGGCGCTTGACGAGCGGGACGTCGCCGGCAATCAGAACCCATCGCGCGCGATAACGCCAGCGCCGGCCATGCCGGTTGCGCAGCGCCTCGCAAAGAGTCGCACCACGGTATGCATTGAGATCTACCACATCCTTATTCTGCGGCGCACCAAGCCGTGCCATCGGATCGCGGTCGTACCTGCTCGCCGATCGGCTGGAAGTGTGCCGGGCGACCACCCCCCAGGCACCGATCACAAGGGGATGTAGCGCCAGAAGAACAAAGCCGCTCGCGATGACGACGCAGACACGGAACCAAGGCGACGGATGAATATCGCCCCCCTTGAAGTACGCCAGAATCGCCAGGAACGCGGTGATTGCTGGTACGAGAATCCAGTAACCCAGAATCTTGCGAACGATCATGTGTGATACACCATCTAGTTTGTGCGGGGAACACGGGCGACCGCGAACCGCAGCGTCTGCTCATGCCACGCCATGAGTTGAGGCGTGCCGGTGTGCACCGCATGTTCAATCCCGAATGCAATGTCGAGCCATCCCCCGCACACGCCGGGATGGCCGATTGCCAGATCGACGTCGTGCACACCCGACAGTCCGGCTGTTTGCGAAATGCCAAACTTCATATCCGACGCGGCTTGAAGCAACGCCCGCTTGTCCGTAGTGGACAATCCTGCCTGCCACAGATCGCTAATCTCGTTCGCAGTCGTTTCCCCCCACAGCAATGCGTTGGACAGGGCGGTGTCCGGACCTGACGCGTCGGTTTCGACCGGTCGATGAAGCAACGCGCGCGTCTCCAGACCATATCGTTCAGCAAGCGGCGCCCACGCAAGCAGCATGCCGACCGCGGCTTCGGCGCTCGACGGTGTCGGCTCGTCGTGCAGTTGCACGGAAACCAATAACGTCGCGCGCTCGAGAGCAGGACCGCCGCAGATATCCAGCCATTCATCGAGAAACATTACGCCCTGCTCAACACCCAGCAGTTCAGCTGACACAGGCCGAGCGTTCTTGGCAGCCCAACACGATTGCCACGTCTGGAGAAGATCCTTCCGATCGACATCATCAGGCAGCTGAAAACGGACAATGAGCGGTACCTCGTTCGGTACGGCCGTCACCGCATCCGACAATTTGTCCAGCAACGCGTTGAAACATGTCCGATAGCGTCCGGGCGCTTCCGGGTCTTCAGTCACTTCCAGTGCCGTGTGGCGGATTGCATCGATACCTGCGAGGGTTGTCCGGGCGCTTAACGCAAGCTCGCTCCCCGCTATCTTGCGAGCGACATCCGCACGGCCCGGCGCGGTCACATACGCATAGTCCAGGACTGCGAGCGGCTCGCGTGCGAACCGCAGCCTTTTCTCCCGATCGTCGGCGCGTACTTCGCGTTCGGCTTGACGTCGCTGGCATGCCTGGTCGTAGTAGTGCAGCCGCAGCCCAAACATCGTGCACCACGTCAACGCGGGCAGTCCAAGCAAACGTAACCAGAACCACGCGGTATCGGTAGGTTCACCAGTCGGCCAGATCAACAGGGCCAGCGCTCCGCCAACAACCATGACCACAACCAACAGAATCGTCCATACGATTGGGTGCGGCGGTTCCGGCTTCGCACCGGGTGGGTCGAGTTCCGGGAGTTCTACTGGCATGATCGTTTTTTCACACTAGGCTCGAAAGCAGCCGGCATCCGCACATCGCGCGATAGCCATGTCGCGCGACGGGTACGCCGTCATCCAGCATGGTCTCGTCTCCTTCGATGATGAGATTGGGACGAATGTCGTGCTTCGGGCACGTCACCTCGTCGCCTTTGCGCGCCACGTACCTGCCGTCGAAACACATCGACTTTGACGCGGTGATGACGGTTCCGCCGTGGTCGGTGGCATCGCCGAAACGAATGAGATCGATCATGAATTTGGTATTTCTGAGTTATGAGAAACATGCGAATCGCTGCTGCATTACCATGGAGTCCTCGTAGGCCACAAGTTTCCACACGACCTCCGTCGTCAAGCGACGTTCGCCCATCACACGATCGAGCCAGGCCAGCGCGCGCGGCTCGTAGAAGTCAATCATTGGCAACACCTCGCCCTTCTCAAAAGTCCGGGTCGCCTCGGCTTGAAGGCCGGGCTGAAGCTGCGCACACCAAACTCCGCCTTCAGGGCACCGCATCCCGGTTCGCGCGGTGGAGCCTAGCGGTAGTCGAGCGACAACATCAGCCGGCGCCGCTGTCTGCGAAGTCTGAGCGTCTGCCGATAGCGGCCACCCGGTTGCTGGATCCAGATGCTTTTTCTTGGCCAATCGGTCGATCAGTTCTTCTGACGGCTTGAGCGGCACCTGAGCACGTTGCTTTCCCCATTCGAACGTGCCGTCCCACGGCGGAAGCTTTGCCGGCGGTAGCGGGACAATCTGGTCAATGTCCGGCACTTTCGGGTTAGCCAATGTGTTGTCCCTCAGAAATTGACCGATCAACTGATAGCGACGCGAGCGCTCGGGATCGTTAGGCAAATCAAGATAGAACCCCCTATCAGTGACGACAGGGGCGAGAAATGATTTCTCAAGAACCATGGCCGACGTGCTAATTCCTGCAGCGACACTTGCTTGAAAGGCGACCGCAGCATCATGGAAATTCTTATTGTTCTTAAGATCTATTCCCAATTCCAAAGCTGCGCGTCCATGCCCCTGATCAGTTGCACATCCCAGCATTTTGGCGGCAATATCCGGCGCCTTATCGTGGGGGGCAAGCAGCTGTGAAACGTAATACTGGGCGTCGGGATTGCCGAGGTCGGCCGCCTTCCGGATGTACTTCAGCGCCAGTTCCTGGTTCTGCTTCAGTCCATACCCGGAATTCAGGTAGTAGCCGATGTCGTAGTAACCCATCGGCACCCCCTGATTAACCAGTTGGCTTGCCCATTCGACTGCCTCGTGCGCCGCGTTTGGGGAACTGGCCAACCCCTGCGACACCAGTTGCTGCACGTTGTGGTTCGCCTTGTAATGACCATGCGCCGCGGCGATTCGGAAGTAGCGCGCAACCTCGTCGAAATTCTTCGGGCCATCGCGCGTTTGCAGATAGCGGCCGTAGCGGAACAACGTCTCCACATCCGGATCGATGGCCGGCAGCCGATCCCCTTCGTAGCTACAGGTGAACGCCAGATTGGCCCGCACATCTGCAAGGTCAGGCCGCGTCAACGAGGAATCCGCCTTCGAGCACGCGCTTAGCGCAGCGAGTAGCAGTAACCCGAGCAGCATCTTGTTAGCGGTCTGCCCGTACCGAATAAGCGTCGTCACGCCTTGTCCTCGTAAGCAATCAGTTTCCACACGACCTCCGTCGTCAAACGACGCTCGCCCAATACCCGGTCGAGCCAGGCCAGCGCGCGCGGCTCGTAGAAGTCAATCATCGGCAACACCTCGCCCTTCTCGAAAATCCGGGTCGCCGCGGCTTGAAGACCCGGCCGAAGCTGCGCGCACCAGACCCCGCCTTCGGGACACCGCATCCCGGTTCGCGCCGTGGAGCCTAGCGGCAGTCGAGCGGCCACCTCACCCGGGGCCGCTGTCTGCGAAGTCTGAGCGTCGGCCGGAAGCTGCCACCCGGTTGCTGGATCCAGGTGCTTTTCCTTTGCCAATCGGTCGATCAATTCTTCCGATGGCTTAGGCGGCACCTGAGCACGTTGCTTTTCCCATTCGAACGTGCCGTCCCAGGGTGGAAGCTTTGCTGGCGGCAGCGGGACAATCTGGTCAACGTCCGGTACTTTCGGGTTGGCCAGTGTGTTGTTGTCCAGAAATTCACCGATCAGCTGATAGCGACGCGAGCGCTCAGGGTCTTTGGGCAAGTCGAGAAAATATCCTGCATCTCGCAGGAATGCGCGCTCGAGATTCATGGCCGTCCCACTCACTCCTGCCGCCACGCCCTTCTGATAGGCAAGCACGGCGCCAGCGAAATCGTCACTGTGTTTAAGATCAATTGCCAGCTCATAAGCCGCGCGCCCATGCCCTTGATCAGCCGCACACCGGCGCATCTGTCGCGCAATATCCGGCGCTCGGTCATGAGGCGCCAATAATCTGGCGACGTAATACTGGGCGTCGGGATTACCCAGATCGGCTGCCTTCCGGATGTACTTCAGTGCCAGCTCCCTGTTCTGTTTCAGTCCATACCCGGAATTCAGGTAGTAGCCGATGTCGTAGTAGCCCGTCGGCACCCCCTGATTAACCAGTTGGCTTGCCCATTCGACTGCCTCGTGCGCCGCATTCGGGGACCCGGCCATCCCCTGCGACACCAGTTGCTGCACGTTGTGGTTCGCCTTGTAATGGCCATGCGCCGCGGCGATCCGGAAGTAGCGCGCAACCTCGTCGAAGTCTTTCGGGCCATCGCGCGTTTGCAGATAGCGGCCGTAGCGGAACAACGTCTCCGCATCCGGATCGATGGCCGGCAGCCGGTCTGCTTCGTGACTACAGCTGAACGCCAGATTGGCCCGCACATCTGCAAGCTCGGGCCGCATCAACGAGGAATCCGCCTCCGAGCACGCGCTTAGCCCTGCGAGTAGCAGTAACCCGACCAGCATCTTGTTAGCGGCGTGCACGTACCGAATGAGCGCGATCACGCCTTGTCCTCGTAAGCAACCAGTTTCCACACGACCTCCGTCGTCAAGCGACGTTCGCCCATCACGCGATCGAGCCAGGGCAACGCACGCGGCTCGTAGAAGTCAATCATCGGCAACACTTCGCCCTTCTCGAAAGTCCGGGTCGTCTCGGCCTGAAGGCCTGGGCGAAGCTGCGCACACCAAACCCCGCCTTCGGGGCAGCGCATCCCGGTTCGCGCCGTGGAGCCCAGCGGCAGTCGAGCGACAACATCACTCGGCGCCGCTGTCTGCGAAGTCTGAGCGTCGGCTGATAGCGGCCACCCAGTTGCTGGATCCAGGTGCTTTTCCTTTGCCAATCGGTCGATCAGTTCTTCTGACGGCTTGGGCGGCACCTGAGCACGTTGCTTTTCCCATTGGAACGTGCCGTCCCATGGGGGCAGCTTTGCGGGCGGTAGCGGGACGATCTGATCGATGTCCGGCACTTTCGGGTTGGCCAGTGTATTGGCTCTCAAAAATTGCGCGATTAGCTGATAGCGACGCGAGCGCTCGGGATCTTTTGGCACGTCGAGCGCGAATCGCTTATCTACTGATTCGGACGCTAGGAATGCGCGCTCAAGATTCGTGGCGGTCCCACTGACCCCTGCCGCCACCCCCTTCTGAAAGGCCAAGACAGCACCGTGGAAATCACCGCGGCCCCGGAGATTAATTGCGAGCTCATAAGCCGCGCGGCCATGCCCTTGATCGGCCGCACACCGGCGCATCTGTCGCGCGATATCCGGCGCCCGGTCATGAGGCGCCAGTAATCCGGCGACGTAATACTGGGCATCGGGATTGCCGAGGTCGGCCGCCTTCCGGATGTACTTCAGCGCCAGTTCCTGGTTCTGCTTCAGTCCATACCCGGACTTCAGGTAGTAGCCGATGTCGTAGTACCCCATCGGCACCCTCTGATTAACCAGTTGGCTTGCCCACTCGACTGCCTCGTGCGCCGCATTCGGGGAACTGGCCAGCCCCTGCGACACCAGTTGCTGCACGTTGTGGTTCGCCTTGTAATGGCCATGTGCGGCGGCGATCCGGAAGTAGCGTGCCACCTCGTCGAAGTCTTTCGGGCCATCGCGCGTTTGCAGATAGCGACCGTAGCGGAACAACGCTTCCGCGTCCGAGTCCAGAGCTGGCAGCCGATCCGCTTCATGGGTGCAGGTAAACGCCAGATTGGCGCGTACATTGGCAAGGTCAGACGATCCAGGCAAAGCGCTCTCCTTCGAGCAGGCGGATAAACTGGCAATGGCCAGACAGACTGAAATGAGGATGCGCATTCGTTAATCCATATAGGAGCGGCTTGGGTCGTCTCGATAAAACTCGACCAACGATGCACACGGCACCCCTCCTTCGTTTTTCGAATCTTTATTGCTCGAAATAATTTCGTCCCAGCCCTCAAATGCCACATCCGCGTTCAGCCTTCCATTCTTATCTTTCGAGCCCACCCCACCATCCCCTGCATGAATCCGCCACAGCTTCTCCCGCAGCGGCTGCGTGACCCGCATGGACTCGTGGCAAATATTCAGCTCACTATCCACCTCCATACTGCGCAGGTTCACGTTCGCCGAACCGTGCGTGACGAACACGTCATCGATGATCATCAGCTTGGAGTGGATATACACCTCGTCCCAGGGCTTCCCTTTCGGCGTATCCGGCGGCACGAGCGTGCAGATATGCACCTTGAGACCTGGAATGTTGAGTCTCTCCGGGCTCTCGGTTCTCGCCTTGTCCCGTTTCACTTTGAGATCATTCACACGCTGATTGGCCTCGCTAGCGTCCAATTGGGCCGCGATGATGTTGTTCATTGCATACTGCGCCGAGCTCGTGAACGGGCCGACCGATACACGCTTTGCGCTCTCATACGCTTTGTCCGCTCGCTCCTTCATTTTCAAAGCGTCTTTGTATTGCTTCTCCAACTCATCGGCCCGCTCCAGTTGCGCCACGCCCGGCATGACATCGGCCCGCCCCAGCGCGTTGAGCATGTGATAGGTACTCACTGTACCGGGGCCAATCCCGTCATCGCTCGAATTGGTCACAACGAACAGATAAAGGGGCGTCTTGCGCCCGCCAGCCTGATACGATTTCACTAGTTTCGTCAGCTTTTCGGCGAGCGGCGGAAACCGGAAATACTGATTTTCGATATAAATGAAATTGGTCGTATTGTTGACGACCTGCAGGTACAGTCGTTCAATATCTTTAACGCCACCTTTGCCGACTTGGGGCTGGGTGCGCAGGATCTGCGCCATCACCGGCAGATCGTCCTTGCTGCAGCGGAGTAAGGGAGCTTTCGCCGAAGCCCGTTGCTTTTCCAGTTTTTGCCCTGTCGTCGCATCCCATGCCTGACAGAAGTTCTTGTTCAAATCGACCAGGATTTGTCCTGTGACGCGAGCTGAAATGTCCTGTCGCGGCAAGAAGCCGTTGCGCCCCATTTTCGAGTGCATGCGCACGTAACTATGCCGGCTGGTATCCCAGTATTCATCGAGCGTGTTGTGGCCCATCACGAATCCGGTCGCCAGTTCCGGATATTCGTAATCGATCAGCACCATTTTTTGATGGTGTGAGGGCCACCCACCCATCATTGCGCCATTCTGAATTTTTGCCTTGGTGCTGCGCTCGTTGTACTGACTATCCGTCAGCGTGCGCCATGCGATTTCGGTGCGCTCGATCATGCTGAAATCACGGGTTGCGAATTCGATATTGCGAAATGCTGGATCACGGGACGGTAACTGGGCACGCTTGGCGGCATCCTCCACACTCTTTACCAGGTAATTCGTCGGAAACGGAAACAAGTCGGCTCCCGTCATTTCGGTTCCAATTTTGTTTTTCTTATCGAGCTTGACCTGCCAATACCACCACGTATCGAATTCCCTCTGCGCCGAGTTCCGATTATCCGGTTTGTGCGAAAAACGACCGCCGGGCATCATGTTTTCAATAAATTGCGCGAAGTGGCTTTTATCGCCCCACACAAGCAACCGGATCTTTACCTTGTGCCGCGCCCTTTCGAGCAGCAACTCTCCGATCGAAAGCGAGCCTTGGCCCGACGCCCCGCGCTTGAAATACATGGACGGCTGGAATCCCCAACAGACAATGTCGACGCTATGTCGTGCCGCGGCAATCGCATCGTAGACGGCGCCGAAGGCCTCCTCGCCGTTGACGAGCGGGTAGTGCGTCGCATGCTTCGGCTCGTATTCCGCGCCTTGCACGTGATAAGGCAACGTCAGCGTCGCCGTATTGCCACACGATCGTGCGATCGGTACGGTGATGGTTACGGATTGGTTCATGACGGGGTCTCCGTGCTTTCAGCGTCACTTTCGGGATTCATCAGGCTGTAGTAATGCCGACGATGGGCTGCGCGATCAGCTCCGTCGCCGTCAGGCCCTTGCTCGAAGAAATGGAAACCCTGGTTGGCCAACTGTCCGTTGGTCGCATCGCCGCGGAACGCCTCGCTCACCGGGATTTGATAGGCCACGCCATTGGCGAATTCGACCCGATACGATTGCGTGCCGGGGCGATGATCGACGGCGATTCGCCCGGTCGAATCCGTAACGCCTTGAGCGACAAGGGCGCCTTGCGCATACAGCTTGTATGGGATGTCTTGCGGAATGGCAGCCATGGCCGAAGGCGAGGCGCCCAAGTTCAGCATCAAACGTTCTGCCGGCAAACTGTTCGGCAGCGCCGGACTGATCTGCGCCGAGGCCGCGCCAGGCTTGTTCCACGACGCGCACTTCTCGATAATGTCTCCCGGCGTACCGTTTTCGATGCGATTCGCATCGATCTTGATATACGATCCGCCCGCGCCAATCCACACTTCCTTCGCCGCGGACAGGACGAGCCGCCCCTCCGAACTGGTGATCGTCACGTCCTTCAATGCTGCCAACGCCATTTCATCGGTTTGCGCCTGAATGGCGACCTTACCCTTCGCGGCAAATAACTTGATGCCGAGTTTTGCAGCGAACATCGAGATGGTTTCGCCGGCGGCCACGGTGAATCGTTTGACAACGCCGATGTCGGCATTCCCCCCTGCGGTCGCGATCAGGTTCTTGCTGGCTGCGAGTTGCAGATGGTCATCCGATACGATCCCGACACCCGCCGGGGCGCTGATCAGCACCCCGGCCTTCTTCAGCTCGGTCAAGGTCTCGTCCAGCAGGACCTTCTGCTGCGAATAGTCCGCGGCGACCGCTTCAGCAGCTTGTGCCGCCTCGGCAAGCGACTGCATCCGCTGCAGCGCAAGCTCTAGCAGGCCCCGGGCCGGTCGCATGTCGAGCTGCCGGCCATTCGGCACCGACTGCATGTCGGCAGAGATGAAAACGCCCTTTCCTCCCCGCACCGCAACGTGTTCGTCGGTACGAAGCTCGGCGCCCCTGCCGCGCTCCTTTCCGCTTTCATCGACAATATGGCCAAGGTTCAGCTCACTGGCCTGAAACGGCGTCGCAAGATGAACATGCTCGACACCCTCCTTATCCTCCATCCGCATCTCGTTCCGCGCGGTGGTGCGGATCAGATTTCGGGTATGGTTCCGACTGGTGACGAGATCCGGATGCAGGCTGTCATGCATCGCCCCGATAATCACCGGCCGATCCGGATGACCTTGCGTGAAAACAACGGCCACCTCCGCCCCGTCGATCAGCGGAAAGTGATGCCCATAGTCGTCACCGCTATACGGCTTCGCGAACCGCACCGGCCGGCTCGTGCCACCCGGGCTCCACTCATCGAGATCGAATGGCAGCTTGATCACATACCAGCCCTGTTCGGTCAGGTACGCGTACTTGTAATCGCCTGGAGAAGTAATGCGCGCGGGCAGAATGCCGTCGATCGCCGGTCGCTTGATCGCATCGATCGACGTGCGCCACACGCGATCAGACGGAATCCCCTCGAACGTCATCCAGTACGACTGATCGCGACCACCCTGCGACTGAACCGACGTGATGAAGATCCCATGCTTCGCGTCGGCCTGGTTCGGCTCGATCCGCATGACTTCACCGGCTTCGAGCCAGAACGGATTACCGGTGCCCTTGAACGTGATCTGCGTGGCGAGATGCTCCTCGTGACGCCGGCGGGCCACGCCCTTACCCTCTTCCGGCGTCTCGTAGTGCTCGCCCCACCGGTAATCGACGCCGCTCGTCGTCGTGTCGTCGCGCGCGGCGTTTTCCTCGACGAGCAGCGACACCCCTGCCTGCCGGTGGTTGTAGTCATGCAGACGCACGGCTTCAGGCACACGCCGGGTGCGTTTCTCGAGCGTCTTGATCGCGTCCGCGCCGGAACTCTCGAGCCCGGAGTCCCGCCGGTACGACACGGTGCGTTGCTTGCGTGCGTAGGCATCGAGATCGTCGCCAAACACGAGCACCGCGTGATCCTTCTTCTGCTCCCAGCGGAACCAGATCCCTTCTTCCGCGCAAAGGCGCTGGATAAAGGCAAACGTCGTTTCGTGATACTGGGTAATGTACTCGTGCCGCTTGTATTCGCCGCGCAGCTTAAACAGGAAGTCGACTCCGGCCCGGTAGCCGTAATGACGCAGCGTGTCGGTCACGATCTCCTCGACAGACTGCTTCTGGAACAGCCGGCTCGTCACACCGCGGTTCAGGTCGGCGAGCTTCGGCTCGAGTCGCACCCGATAGTGGGTCTGATCGGCCGAACTACCGAACTCGTCGAACTGCGTAATGACGCCGTGGATCGTATATGCCGGCGACATCGCGCTGAATTGCCCGGCGTTCTCGCCGAACATCCTGCGCAGATAGTCCAGGTTCGGATCGACCGGCGCGATGATGAATTTCGCGGGACGGCCGATCACCTGATCCATCGGGATACCGGCCATCGGGCTCGTGAATTCGATGTCGTAGCAGTACAGCTCGCTCACAGCATCCCGGCCCGTAAACCGGAGCACGGACGTCGGCGCCGGATGAGGCGCAAGCTTCAATTCATAAGCCTGCGACGGCAGTATCATCGACATGATTTTTCTCTCAGGTGCACGGCACAACGGCACCGCCGGGGCAATCATCCACGGCCCGGCGGCGCGTGCGCGAAACGTCGGATCAGCCCTTCGCCTTCGGCATCTGCGACACCAGCGACAAGCCGATATCCATGCCCTCGACCTGGAAGTGCGGGATGATGAACAGCTTGATGCGGAAGAAGCCGGGGTTATCCTCGATGTCCTCGACCGTCACCTTCGCCTCGCGCAGCGGGTGCGACGCCTGCAGCTCGTCGCCCGGATCCTTCATCTCGGTCACGAGCCCCTTGATCCAGTTGTTCAGCTCGAGTTCGAGCAGACGCCGGTCCTTGGTCGTGCCGATGTTCTCGCGCTGAATCAGCTTCAGGTAGTGCGCGATGCGCGACAGCAGGAAGATGTACGGCAAGCGCGCGTTGATGCGGCTGTTGGCCGTCGCCTCCTTCGTCTCGTACAGTGCCGGCTTTTGCGCCGAGCTGGCCGAGAAGAAGCACGCGAAGTCGTGGTTCTTGTAGAACGACAGCGGAATGAAACCGAGATTCGCGAACTCGAACTCGCGCGTTTCCGGGATCAGCACTTCGGTCGGAATCTTCGGCTGCACGCCGGTGCCGAGGTCATACAGGTGAACCGGCAGGTCTTCCACCTTGCCGCCCGCCTGCGGGCCGCGAATCTGCACGCACCAGCCGTTGCTGACGAAGCTGCGCACCATGTTGGCCGCGAACGCGAACGACGCGTTGACCCACAGATACTTGTCGTGATCCGGTCCCTTCACCGCTTCTTCGTAGTTGAATGCACGCACCGGCGTCGTATCCTTGCCATACGGCAGGCGACCGAGCACGCGCGGCATCGTCAGGCCGACGTAACGCGCATCGTCGGTGTCGCGGAAACTCTTCCACTTGATGTACTCGGCACGATCGAAGTAATTGCCGATGTCCTGGATCGATGCCACTTCTTCCATCGAGTTCTTGTCGAAGAATGCTGCGCCCACCGAACCGATGAACGGCATGTGCGCCGCAGCCGCTACCTTCGAGATATTGCGCAGCAGCGCGACGTCCATCGGCGAGTTCGCGAATTCGAAATCGCTGATCATCGCGCTGATCGGCTGGCCGCCCGGCGTGTCGTATTCCTCGATGTACGTGAGGCGATACAGGCCGCTCTGGATCAGCTCCGCCGAATCCTCGAAGTCGCGCTGCAGCGCGTCCTTCGATACATCCAGCACTTCGATGCGTGCGTTCTTGCGGAAGTCCGTGCGCGACACGAGCATCTTCAGGCCGCGCCAGCGACCTTCGAGCGCCTGGAAATCCGGTGCATGCATGACCGCGTCGAGCTGCCGGCTGATCTGCCGGTCAAGCTGACCGATGTAAAAGTCGAGCAGCGACTTGTCGAGCCGGTCGACCGGCTTGCTTTCCTTCGCGATCAGGTTGAGCAGTGCATCCATGCCGCGTGCGACACGTTCGTCGGCCGATGCTTCCGACAACGCATCGCTGTCGCGGAATGCTTCCAGCGGCCGCGCCTCGGCGACTGGCTTCAGGTTGATCTTGGTGCACAGCGCGGCGTAGACGCTGTCGTTCTCGAGCACGATGGATTCCGTGGCGCCCTGGCGCGATTCGTTCTGGTTCATGGTTCTCTCAGTCATGTCTGGTATGGCTGCGTGGTTGCGTGAGGCGGTGACGGCCGTCTTCGGCCGCCCACGTTCACGCATGGCCTTCCTGTTGCAGGGTCGCCGTGGCGATTTGCCCAAGCTCGCCACGCAGCTTGTCGGAGAGGCGCTTGTCCTTCAGGATCTTCTCGAACTCGCGGCGGAACATGCCGTTGTCGAGCAGATTCGACTTGAGATCGCGCAGCAGATTGCGCATCGCCAGCATCGCCTGCAGCTCGGGAATCTGCCGGGCAACCTGCTCCGGTTCGAAATCCTTCATCGAACGGAACGAGAGATTCACCGGCAGCTCCGAGCCATCGCCGGCCAGGGTGTTCTCGGCTGCAAGCTTGAGATCCGGCGCATGATCGGCCAGCACCGCATCGAAGTTGTTCTTGTCGATATTGACCTTCTTGCGCTCGGCCAGCGGCGCCTGTTCACGGCCCGCGCTGAAGTCGCCCGCGACGAGCAGCTTCAACGGCAACTCGACCTTCTTCTGGGCTCCGCCGGTATGCAAATCCAGCGTAATCGAGACACGGCTCTTCGGGATTTCTCTCTGGAAGCTATCCATTTGCAGTCCTTATTTAGTGATGGTGAAGCATTGAGCAGGAGCATGGCGCATTCAACCCGATGATCGGGTCGATACGTCACGCGTGGATGCAATGCGCAGCATGTCTCGATCGGCATTTCATCGCGTGGTCTCAGCTCGCATGGCTAAAGCGCATTGGACTTATACACGCCAAACTGCGAGATAGTCAAAGCGCGTCGCGCATAAACCACATCGATCAAATGCAAAAAATCGCAAACATCTGGAAACAATTTACAAACCAAAACTCCACGCGATATTTTCAAGATAAATGACGTACAAATCCGATGCAGACGCTCGAATCCATCGTCAATTGCGCAATCCCCCTCATAACATCTGCGCGCGTGGTTTTCGCGCGACTCAAACGCGATCTCCTACGGAGAGGTAGAAATCACGGACAAATCCGAATATCCCGAAAATAATCACCCGATGGACCGTTAACTTTGTTCACATTTGCCGGTTTGTCATTAGCAAACCGAACTACATGGTTTTTCAGAAACACGTTGCACATTCAGAAAAATGTCGTGTATAGGTTACGCCCTTGAACCGAATAACGAACAGACTCATCACACGAGAGACCATGCGAATCGCGAAGCCGCTATGGCACGAGGGCCTCATCCTGACGCAGCAGCATTTTCAGCAACAGGACAGATGGACTGCATTTGCGCTACGTCAGTCCACATCCGCGGCGATGGCGCAGCCGTGGGGAACACTTGCCGTCGAGGTCGATGAAGAAGCACTGTCGACGGGGCGCTTCAAACTGGCCCGCCTGCGGCTGTGTTTTCCGGACGGCACCCCGATCGACACGACCGTCGCCGATACGCTTCCGTCTGCGCGCGATCTGACGCAAGGCGTGCCGGCGGATGTGCAGAGCGTCGTCGTGTTTGCGGCGCTCGCGTTGCCGGACGCGAATGGCAGCAACTGCCGTTTCGACGAGGCATCGCTCGCTCGGCCACGGCGCGCTTACCGTGAATTCGTCAAGGTTGCCGATCTGAACGGCACCGGCGATGCCGAAATCGCCGTCGAACGACATGCAGTACGGATCGTGTTCGACTTCGAGTCGCATGCCGACGACACGGTCTGCGCGATCGCGCGACTGACGCGCGGATCCGACGGCCTGTTCCAGATCGATCAGCAGTTCGTACCGCCGTGCCTCACGCTCGGCAGCCATCCGCGGCACATCGAGCGGATCAATCGGCTGGCGGACATCCTGCACGCCAGAACCCTGGCGCTCGGTACGCGCCGCAGCGAACGCATCGCCGAGGTCGCGGAATACGGTGTGGCCGATGTGCAGCTCTTCTGGCTGCTCCATTGCATCCACGCGGCATGGCCGCAGTTGCGACTGTTCGCCATGCATCCGGGCCGCCCGCCGGAGCATATGTACACGGCGCTAGCGCAGCTGACGAGCGCGCTGATGACGTTCTCGACCGAAGCACAGCTCACCGACATTCCGGTGTACGACCATGTACGAGCCGACGAGGTGTTCGCGAAGCTTGAATCGATGATCCGCAATCTCCTCGACGCCATCATTCCGTCCCGAGTCGTGTCGATCGGCCTCACCCGCAACGGGGCGACCACGTGGACCGGTCAGTTCCTCGACGAACGGATCGTCGCGGATGCCGCCGACTGGTATCTGTCGGTCAACGCACCGATGTCCGCGTTCGAACTGGTCGAACAGTTTCCGCGGCTTTGCAAGATCGGCGCACCCGACGACGTCGAACACATCGTCAATTCGGCTCTGCTGGGCGTCCCGCTGAAGGCCGTCCAGCGCGTACCGGGCGCGATCCCGGTACGCCTCGACAATCATTATTTCGCGCTCGATGCATCCAGTGCCGTGCACGCGAGGATGCTCGCAGCGCGAGCGTGCCAGATCTATTTGCCCGCGTCGGTACCGGACGCCTCGCTCGAACTTTACGCGGTGTTGCGTTCGTGAATGCCCTGACCTCCAATCGAAGCGATACCGCGCTGCTGCCGAATGCACGGGGCGCGAGCAACGCGCGCAGCGACGGGATACGCGATCTGCTGCGCGATACCGCCCTGCTTGTGACGACGCTCACATCGGGCGGACAGACGCAGGATGCGGTCGCATTGCGGGCCCGTTGCAAGCAGCTCGTCGAGGAATTCGCGCGCGCGCTGCAGCACCGCGGCTTTCCGGACGACGTGCGCAGCGACGCACTGATTGCCCAGTGCGGGCTGCTCGACGAGGTAGCGCTGCGACACCTGCCGGGCGAATCGCGATCCGCATGGGAACGTGAGCCGCTGCAGGTGGAACAGTTCAACCTGCACGAAGCCGGTGAGCGCGTATTCGAACGCCTCGACATGCGCATGCGCGATCCAGCGCCGCCGATCGCTTTGCTCGAGTGCTACTCGGCCATCCTCGGCATGGGATTTGTCGGCCGGTATGCCCGTGATGGTGAAGCTCAGCGGACTGCGCTGATCGCGTCGTTGAATGCCAAGCTTGAAACGCTGCGAACTGCCCCCGATCGTCCGTTCATCGCGGATCGCGCCGGACGCCGCGTATCCGACTGGTTCTACCGGCTCTCTCCGTGGGCGATCGCCGGGCTCGCATGTATCGCCGCCGCGATCGTGTGGGGTGTCTGGTCGGCCACGCTCGACGGACAACTCGCGCATCTGGTGGCAGCAAAGGCTGTTCGCCCGTGAGATCCGATCTGCCTGCCCTCTCCGCGGAATCGAAGCGGCCGCCTGATCGCGCGCACGAAGGCCTCGGATATCCAGCACGGCTCATGATCGCGTTCGCAACCGTGTTGGCGCTCGCGTTGATCTGGCTGGTACTGCCGCTCGGTTCCGGTTCTGCCTGGGCACTTACCACCATTGCCGGCATTGTCGCGTTCGCGCTGATGGTGTGGTGTACGCGCAAGCTTGTCGGCGCGCGCCGCCAGAGCACACATGTGCTTACCGCGCTGGGTGCAGCAACGGCTGACATTCCGCTTAAGCTGCGCACACGCATGCCGCTCGTGCTGGTGACCGGCGACGGCCTGCCCGCGCTGCTCGACCGCACGGAAGAAGTCCGGCACGTACACGTCGGCGACGGCGGCATCTGGCTGCGGGTCGATCGCCTTCGGGATCTACCGCGCTTGGCCGTTGCGGTCAGGCAGTGGCGTGACGGCCGAGCGCCCGACGGCATCGTGTTGTCCGTCGCGCCTGCATTGCATGCGGACACCGACACACTGACGCGGAACTTGCGCACCCTACGACAGGCCGTCGCCGATGCAGCCCGTGTACTCGGTACGACATTGCCCGGCTACGTCGCGGTCTACCAGCGGCTTACCACCGGCCCCACCGACCTCTCGACGCCGGTGTGGTACGGCGTGTCGTCGGCCGCCGGCGTACCGGGTAGCGAACGTTTTGAAGCCGTGGTCCGCGCAGCGGAAAGCGACGTCGAGCGCACATCAGGCGACCGCCGCGCGGCCACACGCGCCGCCTCGCTCGCCTCAGTCATCAACTGGACGCAGCGAGTGGTATTCGACGCATTGACGGATCGACAACAGCCGGCGATGCCATGGGCGCTGTTCGGCGCCGGCTGGATCGATTGCGGTCCGGCAAGTACGTCTCGAAGTCCGTGGGAACGCGATGTCGAAACGCAGACGCACGTTGCGCGTGCATCCTCCACCGCGTCGCCAGCGCCGTGGCCGCTACCGCAGCCGCTGATCGAAGCGATGCCGCGGCGATACTGGATGTCTCCTCGACAGGCCGCCGTCGGCCACGCAGTCGCCATGCTCGCCTGCGCCGCAGTCATCGCGTTCTGGGGCGCGGCAAGAAACAATGAAGCGCTGCTGAATCGCATTACCGCCGATCTCGGCCGCTATTCGGCGATCCCGGCAAAGCAAGACGCCGCGAAGCGCGACGCGCTGCGCGCGCTTACGGCCGACCGCGACGAACTCGACCGCTACGCGCGCACCGGTATTCCGCTGCGCTTGTCGTTCGGCATGTATCGGGGCGCGCAGCTGATGCCCGTGCTGAACGATGCGATCGCATCTTACGAGCCGCCACCGCCGCCGGCTGTGGTCTCGCTCGACAGCATGTCGTTGTTCGACAGTGGCAAGGCCCTGCTGAAGCCCGGGTCCAACCGTGCGATGGTCGGCGCGCTCGACATGATCAATGCACATCCGGACAAACGCATCCTCGTCGCCGGTTACACCGACAACGTGGGTAATCCGGACAGCAACCTGAAGCTCTCGACCGCGCGCGCGGAAGCGGTGCGCGACTGGCTGGTCGACGCATCCGGCATGTCTGCGACCCGGTTTGCGATTCAAGGCTATGGCATGACCCGCCCACTCGCGACCAACGATACCCCCGAAGGTCGCGCGCGAAACCGCCGCGTGGAAATTACGCTGGTGCCGGACACCGGCAAGTAGCCATCCAGTTTAGCCCCCGAAGCGATCCGCTGCGGGATTCTCAAGCTCAGGAGCACGCTCCTGGCGAGTTTAGTAGTACAGACAGTGCAATAAAAAGGAGTAAGGCAATGGCAATTCCGGCCTATATGTGGCTCAAGGATGATGGCGGCGCAGACATCAAGGGTTCAGTGACGGTTCAGGACCGCGAGGGGAGCGTCGAGCTCGTCGCCTTCGACCACGGCGTGCATATCCCGACCGACGGCAACACCGGCAAGCTGACCGGCACGCGCGTTCACAAGCCGATCACGCTGACGAAGGAAACCGATGCGTCGACGCCGTATCTGTACAAGGCCGTGACGAGCGGCCAGACGCTCAAGTCGGTCGAGATCAAGTGGTACAAGATCGATGACGCGGGCAAGGAGAAAGAGTACTTCAACACGAAGCTCGACAACGTGAAGATCGTCGCAGTGAATCCGGTCATGCACGACATCAAGAACCCGGACTACGAGAAGCACAACCACCTCGAAAACGTGGAGCTTCGCTACGAAACGATCACGTGGTCGTACAAGGATGGAAACATCATCCACAAGGACACCTGGAACGAGCGGTCCTGATCGCTAACGATGGCCGAACCGCCGGCTCTACGAGCGGTTCTTTTGCCAGCCTGGCCGGTTCAGGCTGGCCGTCCTGTCCTCGCGACCGAGCGTTGCCAACGGCTACGCGTCGCCTCTTCCCTCTTCAGACATCGACATGATTCCGCGCGACACGACCCACCTGCTCCGTCGACTCAATCCACCCTGCGCGAACGCGCTCGAAGCGGCCGTGAGCTTATGCCAGACGCGTCTCGCGGACGAAATCACCGTCGAACACTGGCTGCTGAAGCTGATCGAAGCCGGTGACGGGGACATCCCCGCGATCCTGCGGCACTACGGTATCGACATCGATACCGTCTGGGATGCGCTGCTCGCGTCGATCGAGCACCTGCCACGCAATCTTCGCGGCAAGCCGGCGCTGTCTCCACAACTGGCGACCATGCTGCAGGACGCATGGATGCTCGCAGCGTCCGAGACGGACGATGGGACCATCCGGTCCGGCGACGTGCTGCAAGCGATCGTCGACCGGCCCCACGTATTGCGTGCGCAAAACGCCTGGCCTCTTCTGTCGGTCAGCAGCACGCAGATCCGGCGCGTTCTGCCGCGCCTGGCGCATCGTTCGTGCGAAAGCCCGGGACCGGGCAATATCGAAGCCGGAGCGGATGACCATTCAATCGCTGCCGCAGCCAACCAGACGTCAGAATCGGCCCCATCCGTCGCGGCACCGACACTCGCGCCCCAGCGGACCACCGACAGCGGCGCCCTCTCCCGCTTCACGATCGATCTCACCGACAAGGCTCGACGCGGCGCCATCGATCCGGTGTTCGGCCGCGACCGCGAAATCCAGCAGATGGTCGACGTGCTCGCGCGCCGGCGCAAGAACAATCCGATTCTCGTTGGCGAACCCGGCGTCGGCAAGACCGCGCTCGTCGAAGGTCTCGCGCTGCGTGTCGCCGAGGAAAGCGTTCCCGACGCGATTCGCGACGTGCGCATCCTGACCCTCGATCTGGGTCTGCTGCAAGCGGGCGCCGGCGTGAAAGGGGAATTCGAGCAACGCTTGAAGAACGTCATCGACGAGGTGCAGTCTTCCCCCGAGCCGATCCTGCTCTTCATCGACGAAGCGCACACGCTGATCGGTGCGGGCAACGCCGCCGGCAGCGCGGACGCCGCGAACCTGCTCAAGCCGGCGCTCGCGCGTGGCGAACTGCGTACGATCGCGGCAACCACCTGGTCGGAGTACAAGGAGTTCTTCGAGCGCGACGCCGCGCTCGAGCGCCGCTTCCAGATCGTCAAGGTCGACGAACCGGACGACGAAGCGACGTGCCTGATGCTGCGTGGCTTGAAGAGCCACTATGCCGAATATCACAACGTGCACATTCGGGATGATGCGCTGATCGCGGCGGTGAAACTTTCGCGGCGCTATATCCCCGCGCGGCAACTGCCGGACAAGGCGGTCGATCTGATCGATACCGCCGCCGCGCGGGTGCGAATGGGACTCGCATCGCCGCCCGCGGAACTGCAGCGTGCACGCGCGGCGGTCTCCGCGCTCGAACTCGAACAAGCGACACTCGAAGCGGATGCGCGCGCCGGTATCGACGACGTTGCGTGTCGGCGCGAGGCGGTGCAGAGTGCGCTGTCAGAGGCGCGGGACATCCTGGCAGGCTTGCAGACGCGCCATGTCGGCGAACTGGAGCTCGTCTGCCTCGTTCACCAGTATCGCGCGGAAATCGCCGAAGGCGGCTCGGCGTCGAGCCGTCGCGAGCTCGACGAGGCCAAGCGCCAACTGGCCGACCGGCAAGGCAAGGCACCGCTGATCTCGGTCGATGTCGATGCAGCGGCCATCGCCCGTGTCGTTGCGGAATGGACGGGCGTGCCGGTCGGCAACCTCGTCGAAGACGAACTGCTGAGCCTGCTGAACCTCGAGCAGCAGCTGGCTCGGCGCGTAGTCGCACAAGACGACGCGCTGGCCGCGCTCGCGGAGAGCCTGCGCACCGCAAAGGCAGGCCTCAAGAATGAGCACGCGCCCCTCGGCGTCTTCCTGCTCGCGGGCCCATCGGGTGTCGGCAAGACCGAAACGGCGCTCGCCCTGGCCGATCTGCTGTTCGGCGGCGAAGCCGCGCTCACGACGATCAACATGTCGGAATATCAGGAAGCGCATACGGTATCGCAACTGAAAGGCTCGCCACCCGGTTATGTCGGCTACGGCCGCGGTGGGGTCCTGACCGAAGCCGTGCGGCAGCGGCCATACGGCGTGGTACTGCTCGATGAAGTCGAAAAGGCCCACCGCGACGTGCTCGACCTGTTCTATCAGGTGTTCGACCGCGGCATGATGCGCGACGGCGAAGGACGCGAGATCGACTTCCGCAATTGCGTGATCCTGATGACGTCCAATCTCGGCAGCGCGCGGATTGACGAAATGACCGCCGACGATCCGCAGATTTCCCAGACGGCGTTGCTCGAGTCGATCCATCCGCAGCTTGTCGCGCACTTTCAGCCGGCGCTGCTCGCGCGCTTCCAGACGCTCGTCTATCGGCCGCTCGATGCCGCCGCACTCGCGTCGATCGTGCGGCTCAAGCTGTCGAAGGTCGCCGATCGCCTGCGCCGGCAGCACGGCGTTGAACTGGTGTGCGACGAGTCGCTGATCGACGCGATAGCCGAGCTTTGCCTCGCGCGCGAGTCCGGTGCGCGCAACGTCGATGCGTTCCTCAATCAGCGGATCCTGCCGAATGTGTCGCGCGAACTGCTTGCGCGCATGGCTGTCGGCGTCGTGCCCGCGAAAATCGCGTTGTCGAGCTCGGCCGACGGGAGCCTGACGATCGATTTCATCGATCGGAGCGACGCCGCGTCTGACACCGCGGACAAAAAACCCGCCAACCCGTAACCGAAAGCCAATACGATGCAGGCGCGCCCCTCTCTCCACGACATGTTGCTCGGTCAAATCGGCGGCGAGCCGCTCGATGCCTACGACGACCGGACACTCGAATGCATGAGCGTCCAGCAAAACGTGCAGCGCATCCTGAACTCGCGTGCCGGCGCGCTGAAGCACTTGCCGGACTATGGTCTGCCGGATCTGACGAACATCTACAAGGCGCTGCCGGCGTCAGCGCACATGCTCAAGCAGCAGATGGAGGCGGCGCTCCTGAAATATGAGCCGCGTATCCGCTCCATCGACGTCGCCATCCTCGAAAACGATGATCCGGGCGTGCTGATGAGTTTTGAAATGACGTGCCATCTGAAGAAAGCCGGGCTCGTGCGCTTCGGTACGTACTTCGAGCCGTCCGGGCGCATGTGGTTGAAACGCCGGACCGTGGCGCGCGCTTGACGCGCTTCCCGTAGTGCGGTCCGGATTTCGCGTCCGGTCAATTCCGGTCTGTCGATATCGACGCCAGATGCCCGCTGCCCGCGTCACGCCCGCGCCGCATGCGCGCGCACCAGCGCAGCGAGCGCCTCCGCCGGTGTCTTCGTCCCGTAGACCCGCTCCGACACACCGGCCTCCACGTCGATCTGCCCTGCGTTGTGCGCGTCGTACAGATCGACGATCAGTTGCGCATGCCGTTCGCCGAGCCCGGCGCGCAACAGCGTCGCGGTCCATGCGTCGCGCGGCAGCGCGCGTGCGACGATCTCCCGATCTGCCGCAGTGCCGAGCATAGCCGCGATGTCCCGCACGCTTGTGCGCTGCGGCCCTTCGATGCTGACGATACGCGGCCCGCTACCGAATTCAGTCCGATCCAGCAGCAGCCGCGCCGCCGCCACGCCCACATCGGGTGCCCAAACCGCCGGAAATACCTTGTCGACCGGATGATGGAAGCTTGGCAGCACGCCTGTCGCGAGTGCCACGGGCAGCACGCGCGTCCAGTTCTGCAGGTGTTCGGCAGAGCGCAGCAGCGTGAGCCGAGTCGGAACCGTTTTCAGGCTTTCTTCCAGACGATGAAAGAGCCGCGTGATGCCCGTGTTGCCGTCGCGCTCCGCGCCATAGTCCGACAGCGCGAGCAGCGCCGGCGGCGGGTTTGCGGCGAGGGCGCCCGTCACGACGTCGATCGTGTGCTCCATCGTCGCGGCCGGGTCGCTGTCGGCAACCGGCACCGGACACAGCATCTGCACGGCCTGCGCGCCGTCGATCGCCGCAGCGATCGCGCGCGCGTCGGCCAGGTTGGCGATCGCGACGTCGCAGCCAAGTTGCGCGAACCGCTCGCGCTGGCGCGCGTCGCGCAACACCGCGCGCACGGGGTGACCTGCGTGACGCAGCGTCGTCACGGTCGACAAGCCGACGTTGCCTGATGCTCCGAAAATCACGAACACGATCCGCTCCTGGAGATGAAGGTGACGTGATTGTCGGCGCTCACGGCGGACACGGCGCGCACGGTCGGATGATCCGGACACGAACGGATGACGGATCACGCGGTTACCTATCCTGCGGGCACGGGTGGCGGGCCCCCGCGCATTTCGCGAGTAAGCCGCTGGACGATGGCGCTCGGATCCAGCCTGACCTCATCATCAAAGCCTGAGTGTTCGAAACGACGTGTGCTCCAGGTGCTGCGGACAGTGGCTTCGCCGAACGCCCAGCGCGCGCCGGAAAAGCAACCGTGCACGGCCGTCGATCAATCGACCTTGCCGTCAAAAGCGAGCCTGAGCCCGCCGCGCGCGCCCGAGCGCGCGATCTCGGTCGGCGTCGCGCCCAGCACGCGGTTCATCCAGTTCGCCATGTGGCTCTGATGCGCAAAGCCGGCTTCGAGCGCGATCTGGCTGATGCTGAGCCGCCCTTCGAGCAACAACGTCTTCGCACGCTCGACGCGGCGCCGGACCACGTACTGATGCACCGGCATCCCGAGCGTCTCGCGAAACAGCACCTTGAAGTGCGGCACGCTGATCGACACGAGCGCCGCGAGTTCGGCCAGCGTCATCCGCCGTTCGAGATTAGCTTCGACATAGTCGATCACGCGCGCGGCCGCCTTCGGTGCGAGCGTCCGCCTGCGCTCGCGGAACGCCGGCTGGCTGTCGACGAGCCGCGCGACGAGCGCCGTGCACAGGCTCTCCGCATAGAGCGGATCGGATGCCTCTTCCGCTTCGAGTTCGGCGGCCATCGCCCACGCGATGTGCTGCAGCCGCGGGTCGCGCACCTGCAGCCGCCGGCGGATCTGCGCGTGCGCCGGCTTCAGCTCGAGTTGCTCGAACGTGCGCCGCACGAAGGTGTCGCTGAGCGCGATGTGCAGGATGCGGCAGTCGGCGCTGTCGGTCCACTGGCCCGGCAGGCCGGCGGGAATCACGTCGACGTCGCCGTGCGCCTGGATACGCGACACGCGTTCGCCGTCGCAGACGCAATCGGCGCGAACCGGCGAGCCGATATGCACGCCGATGCGGTGGTGCTCGGCAGCCGGAATCCGGTAGGTGCCCGCGCGAATCTGCAGCAGCGACGCGCCGAAGCCGCGCCAGCCGAGCCCGCGGCTGGAACGCAGGCTGACCGGCACGCCGTTGTCGGTCGGCGCGGCGAGGATCGGATCGCTCATGGTTTCCCTCCACCAGATCGGGTGTCGAACGCGCATTGTGACGCTTTTTCGGCGCATTTGCCGGGCCGGAGCGCCCGCTCGCGCACCCGGCTGAAAAAGATCATCCGTTTCTGCTCAAGGCAATCCGGGCCTGCGCGCCAGCGGGCGCCGGCCCGCCTACGATCGCGTCATCCGACACCTACGGAGCCCGCCATGCCCGATTGCTGCCCGCGTCGCGCGGTGTTCAGCGCGCCGCCGCCGACCCGCACGCCCCATACGAACACCCATGCCGCCTCGCGTCCGCCGTCGCGTTCGCGCGCCCGTCTCGGCCGCATCCGCGCCGCGCTTGCCGCGCGGTGCCTGCGCACGATCGGCTGGTACCGGCTCGAACGGCTGCTCGCGTCGATCCCCGACAGCAACGACGACTTCGGCATCGCGTGAGCGCTGAAACGCGCCGCTCCACCGTCCGAATTCATCCGCCTACTTGCGCCGCCGCTCGTGCGGCGCCACGGTCGCGCCGTCGATCACCGGCGCGCCCTGCTTGATCAGGAAGTCGCGGAACAGCCCCGTCACCTGCGAGATCCGCCGGTCGGCCAGCGTGATCACGTACCACTCGCGCACGATCGGATTGCCCGGAAACGGCAGTTGGCCCAGCAGCCCGGTGCGCAGTTCGAGTGCACACGCGTGCAGCGACAGGAACGCGACGCCGAGCCCTGCCTCGGCCATCTGCTTGATCGCCTCGTTGCTCGACAGTTCGGAGCCCACATGGAAGCGGTACCCGGCCGTCTTGAACAGGCTCTCGACGGTCGAGCGCGTGCCCGCGCCACGCTCGCGCACGAGCAGGTGCGCGGATTCGAGATCCTTCAGTGCGATGCGCTTGCGCTGCATCAGCGGATGACCCGGCGCCGCGACGAACACCATCGGATGCTTCGCGAACTCGACCGCATGCGTGCGCAACTCCTTCGGCGCGCTGCCCATCACCGCGAGATCGATTTCATGCGTCGCGAGCATGCGGATGATGTCGTCGCGATTGCCGACCTTGAAATACGTCTTCACGTGCGGACGCGTCGCGGTGAATTTCACCAGCAGCGGCGGGATCAGGTATTCGGCCGTCGTAATGGCGCCGATCCGCAGCGTACCGCCGAGATCGCCGGTCAGCGCGGCCACTTCGTCGCCGGCCTCGCTCCACAGATGCAGGATCTCGCGCGCATAGCGCGCGACGATTTCACCGGCGGCGGTCAACTGCACGCCGCGGCCCACCCGCTGCAGCAGCGCGGCGCCCACGGCTTCCTCGAGCAGGCGGACCTGCAGCGACACGGCCGGCTGCGTCAGGTTCAGCTCCTCGGCCGCGCGCGACACACTGCCGAGCCGCGCGATCATGTCCAGCGCCTTCAGCTGCCGGAACGTCGCGGTCTTTCCTATAAGTGAATACATATGAGTCGCTTATAAACATTAAATTGTTCGCGTAGGTTCAAAACTATATCGTCGGTTCCTGAGCAATGTCATCCGAATCGTCATCAGCGGGAGCCACAACATGGACACCATCACGCGTACCCTTGCAACGGAGCGCGCAGCGCGCGTGCCGCGCATCGTGATCGTCGGCGGCGGCGCCGGCGGCCTGCAGCTCGCCACGCGTCTCGGCGACACGGTCGGACGCCGCGGGCAAGCCGACGTCGTGCTCGTCGACCGCTATCCGACGCACTTCTGGAAGCCGCTGCTGCACGAAGCCGCATCGGGCCATCGCGATCCGGCATCCCACACGATCGAATACGCGGCGCAGGCGAAGCGCCACGGCTTCCGCTTCGTGCAGGGCGCGCTGCAGCAGGTCGACCGCGCGGCGGGCACGGCGACGATCGCGGCAGTGCACGACGCGGACGGCACGGAGATCCTGCCGCAGCGCGAGCTCGGCTACGACGATCTGGTGCTGGCCGTCGGCAGCGTGACGAACTTCTTCAACGTGCCGGGCGCCGCGCGCCATGCGTTGCCGCTGGAGAACCTCGACCAGGCGGAAGACTTCCGCCGCAAGTTCCTCGCCGCATGCACGAAGGCGAACCACGTGGCCGAGCAGCAGCCCGCGCGACGTGCCGCACCGATCTGCATCAACGTGATCGGCGCGGGCGCGACGGGCGTCGAACTGGCCGCAGCGCTGCGTCACGCGATCCAGCAGCTGACGACGTATCGCTTCAAGGCGCTGGTGTCTGCGCGGGACGTGCACATCCGGCTGATCGAAGGTGGCCCGCGGATCCTGCCGGCGCTCGACGCACGGCTGTCGGCGAAGATGCACGCGCAATTGCGCACGCTGAACGTCGACGTGCTGACGGACACGCGCGTCGCGGAAGTCGGCGCCGATGCGGTCACGACGGCAACCGGCGAGCGGCTCGCGAGCGACATCACGATCTGGGCAGCCGGCGTCGCGGGCCCCGCGATCCTGCGCGAGCTCGGCGACATCGCGCTCAACCGGTCGAACCAGGTGATCGTGACCGACACGCTGCAGACGCCCGACGACCCGCACGTGTATGCGTTCGGCGACTGCGCGGCGTGCCCGTCGGCCGATGCGAGCGGGTTCCTGCCGCCGCGCGCGCAGGTCGCGCACCAGCAGGCCGTGTATCTGAGCGACGCGCTCGCGCGCCGCCTTGCCGGCAAGCCGGTTGCGGGCTTCACGTTCCGCGACGCGGGTACCGTCGTATCGCTCGGGCAGGCCGGCGCCGTGTACCAGGCCGACCTCGGCGCGCGTTCGCGCTCGCTGATCGTCGACGGGCTGGCCGCGATCGGCCTGTACAAGTTCCTGTACCGCAAGCATCTGTTCAGCGTGTACGGGCTGAAGCGCGCGCTGTTCCAGTCGCTGAGCCACTGGCTGCAAAGCCGCAACCAGCCGTCGATCAAGCTGCACTGATCACCGGCTGACGCGCAGCACCGCGAGACGGCGTATCGGGCACGTATCGCCCGGTACGCCGTTTTTCATTCGCACACATCCGGTGCATTCGTATCGTGCGCGCATTTGGTGCATCACATCGAAGCGCGTCGATACGATGCGGATCGCGCGCACACGGCGTATCGACTGTGTCCCGCGCGGGTGCTGGCTCGCCGCCTCATTCATTAGTCGAACCGTATGAGTCGCATATAAATATTAATTGGTCGCGTTTTCCGGATCGACGCTAAGGTGTGTGGCATTCCCGTCCGCGAACGGATCGTCACGTCTCAGGAGAGGAATCATCGTGCTCATCGAAGCCATCGTCACCCGTCTCGACGCCGCATTCGCGCAGATCGAAGCGACACCGGATTCGCACGAATCGCGCAATCAGCGCGATGCGATCATCCAGTGGCTCGACAGCGCATCGGAACAAGGATATCGACTCGGTCTCGTCACGACGCTGCCGGCCGCCCGGCTCAGCGACATGTTCGAAGGCCAGTTCGGTCGCGCGAACCTCGACCGCTTCTCGGTCGTCGTGACGGACGCACATCAGCAGGACTCCATGGCAAATCAGCATCCATTCGATGTCGCGCTGCAGGCGCTGGGCGTGCCGCCCGAGCGTGCGGCGGCCGTCGCGAGCAGCGAACCGGAGCGTCGCGAGGCCGAGACGTTCGGCCTGTCGCGTTGCGTGCGCATCACCGATACCGTGCGCTCGATCGCATCGGCAGGCGTGCACTGATCGCGGCACCTTCATGCGGGCCGGCTCGCGCCGGCCGATCGCGATCCGGCATCATGCCGACGATCGTCTGACCACTGCCTGACATTGTGCTGTCAAAGTCGCTTGCAACACTTCCGGACTCGATCGACCTCTTCCGGAGACGGGACGATGCACACCGGGATCGCCCCGTCCGTTTCAAGCCACGATGACACGCCTTCCCCGCACCGCCTCGGCCGTCGCCTTCGTCTGCCTGCTGCTCGCCGCGTGCGGCGGCGAAACGTCGAGCGCGCCGGCCACGTCGGCGGACGACAGCGGCACGCAACCCGCACCGCAACCGGCGCCTGCGCCGCAGCCGGCGCCCGCGACCTACTACCAGACGAAGACACCGTACCGCCCGCAGCAGGACGCAGCGACCTACGAAGCGCCGCCTGCGGGCTTCACGCCCGTCTACACGCAGCTCGTCGCGCGGCACGGCTCGCGCGGACTGTCCGGCTTCAAGTACGACGGCGCGATCCATTCGATGCTGGGCAAGGCCGAGGCCGACGGCGCACTGACCGCGCTCGGCGCGCAGCTGAAGGCCGACACGTACACGATGATGAAGGCCAATGCGCTGCTCGGCTATGGCGTGCAGGGGATTTCGACGCCCGGCTACGGCAACCTGACGCAAACCGGCATCCGCGAACACCAGCAGCTTGCCGCGCGGCTCGCGCAGCGGCTGCCGGCGCTGTTCGCGTCCGGCAGCCGGCAGATCGCCGTCGTGAACTCCGGGCAGGACCGCGCGGTCGACAGCTCGACGTATTTCTCGGCAGCGCTCGCCGCCGCACAGCCGGCGCTCGCGTCGGCGATCACGCTGCCCGCCGCACCGTCCGGCTATCCCGTCGGCGCACCGGTCGCGCAGCCCGCCGGCACCAACCGCTTCCTGCTGTATTTCCATTCGCTGAAACCGGCCACCAATCTCGTGACCGATACGTCCGATCCGTACTACGCGACGTATCAGGCGAGCCAGGCGTATCAGGCGTATTCGAACGACACGACGGTAGCCGACAAGCTGAAGGCGATCAACGCGGCGCCGCAGGTCGCGGAAGTCGCGCAGACGGTATTGTCCGCGCTGGTGTCGCAGGCGTTCATCGCGAAGCTCGGCACGGACGGCTACACGTTCGCGAATACGGGAACCTATGCGTTCACGTCGCCGGACGGCAAGTTCACCAATACGCTGAAGGGCGACGGCAAGACGAAGATCGCGTCGGCCGTCGACGCGGTGAACGTGCTGTACAACCTGCTGCAGGTCGCACCGGCGATGACGGCCGAAACGGGCGGCATCACGATGGAGAAGTACATCGGCACCGAGCAGGCGCAGACGCTCGCCTATCTGCAGGACGCAGAGGATTACTACGAAAAAGGTCCGGGAATACAGGAAGCGAACCCGGTCACGTACCGGATGGCGAAAGTGCTGCAGGACGATTTCTTCAGCGAAGTCGACGCGATCGCGCGCGGCGACCTCACGCGTGCCGCGAAGCTGCGCTTCACGCATGCGGAAATCGTGATTCCGTTCGCGTCGATCCTGAACCTGAAGAACGTGTTCGTGCCGACACCGCAGGCGCAGACCTACGCGTACGCGAACAATCCGTGGCGCGGCGACCAGGTGTCGCCGATGGCCGCGAACATGCAATGGGACGTGTATCGCAACGGATCACGGCTCATCGTGAAGATGCTGTACAACGAGCGCGAGACGGATTTCCAGGCCGCGTGCGACGGCGCGAAGATCGCGCCGGCGAGTCACTTCTACGACTACGCGGCGCTGAAGCGTTGTTACGGCTATCCATAACGCGCGGTCAGCCCGCCGCGTAATCAGGATCGTGCCGGCGCTTCACGGATTTTCCGCCGGCGTCCTGGCGCGCGGCCGGGGAAGCGCATCACGGCAATCGCGTGTGCTGCGCCTTCTCGTCGAGCACGGCCTTGCCGCGGCTGCGCCCGACCTCGAGATCGCGCATGCGCCGCTGCACATTACGCATCGAGCGAATACGCATGGTCATGCGCATTCGCTCCACGGGGTACTGCATGCCGCACGACAACAGGCGGTCCATCAGCGAAGCGCGCTACCCGGCAACCGTCGCGTGCTGCGGTTATCGCCGAGCGCATCGAACGCGCGACGAGTGCGCCGACCTCGTCGACGCGTCAACGCTGAACTGTCGTGCTCCCGCGCACCAGTTGCGTTGCGCTCGGCTTCGCGGCAACGTGAACCTTCGCAGCGGCCCCCGCCGCGTGTTGAACCTTCTGCGCGTTGCCCGTTGCGGGTGCCGCGTGCGCTTTTGACACGAGTTTCGCGTCGGCATGTGCGGCGGCCGGCGCGGTCGGCTTCGCATGAGCGGTGTGCCGCCCCGGCTTCGCGGCGATCGCATTGCTCGCTGCGACGGGCGCGCGCCCGGCCTGCTGCGCGTATGTCTTGACATCATGGTCGCTCATCCACGATTCGGTGTATGCCGCCGATACCGGATGCGACAGGTTGAAGTAGGCGACCGATGCCACGAGAAAGGCACGAATATGGGTGCGACGATTGAATGCGGTAATGACGAATGCTCCTTGCGATATGGCTTGACGCGCCGTGTCGGCGCCGTCGTGGCGGCACGATAAATGACGGCATCCGGCATCGCAAGCGTTCGAGGGTCAATTCAAACGATTCTTAACGTTTGAAACATGACGTGCGCATTTCGCCGCGGAACGGCGGAATCGTCGCAGCGGTCGCAGCAGTGGCGCAGCCGGCAACGATCATGGGACGCGAATATCGCGCGCGGTTGAAACGGTATCGTCGACGGTGTCGTCCGCCGGCCGTTGAGCGCGAAATGCCAACCGCTAGCGTTGCCGAACTCCGATCCGGCGACGATGTCGAATCAGCATCGCCGGAGACTCCCATGAAACACGCCGCCCCGCTCGCCATCCTGATCCTGTTCGCCGCTGCAAGCGTGCCGGCCGGCGCCGCGGGCACGGGCGCGGACAGTGCCGCCACGCAGGCTCCGCAGCAGGCGCGCAACTGTGTGCCGTCGCGTACGTCGTCCGGCACGGCGGCCGACGCCCGCGGTACCTCGAAAGCCCCGCCGGTTCGCGTGTGCGTCGGCGATGCCGACACGCAGCTGAACCTGCCGTGGTTCCTGACCGACGTGCTCACCGCCGTGGACACGCACCAGTCGCCGCGCGACCTGCTGCACAAGATGCGCAACGACTTCTGAGTCCGAGTCGCCCGCGCCCGGAAGCGCGACACAACAGCCCTCGAAAAAAGAAGCCCGCGACACGCGAGCCGGACTTCGGTGACGGCGCTCCGGCGATCCGAACCGCGGGAGATGACGCGCTACGCAAATATTTCCTGTTGAGCATCAATCGCGGAATTACACCATTTGTTGAATATTAATATTTCGTAATCGCGCGTCCCGTCATATACTTGGCGCGCACCATCCTCGTGCCAAGAGACGGTGTCTTCCATCCCGACCGCACAACGATGCGGTCGGGGTTTTTTTCGATGCGCGACGCCAATAGACATGCATAATCAATGTATGTTAGGAAGAGCCGCGTCGAACCCCACGATTCCGCTGCGCTGCCGCCTGATGCGATACGCAAGCGCAGAATCGACCAGCACGTCGACATCGGCGTGCATCACCGTGTCCCGGCCAGGCACGGCACATGCTTCGCGTCCATCCATCGACCGGTTCGACCTGCATGCCCATGCATACAACAACAAATGCGACCCGAGGAACCTCCACACCCACGCCGGGCCCGAAGCCCGCGTTCCAGCGCAGCGGGGTGTGGCCACACGTGGTCTTGTTCGTGGCGCTGCTGATCTGCGTGCTGGTGCTCGTGCTGGCGTTCGTCGTGGCCGGGCGCCTCGCGCGCGAATCGGTGGCCCGGCACGAACGCGTCGTCGCGAACGACATCGTCGTCTCGGTCAATCACATCCTCGACGGGATCCGCTCGCGGCATCCGGACGAATTGAACGCGCTGGTCGGGCGGCCCTGCACCGCGATCTTCAGGACACTCGCCGAAATCGGCACGCACCTGCGCTATCTGCGTGCGGTTGCGCTCGTCAACGACGGCCGCGTCACATGTTCGTCGGCGCTGGGGCCGATCGACGTGTCGCTCGACGCGTACCTGCACGCGCCGGAACCGGGGATGACGGCCATCGCGCTGCTGCAGCAGACGCCGTTTCAACATCGCGTTCCGGTGCTGGCCGCATTTCGTGCGACCGCGCCCGAATCCGGCGTCCTCTATCTGGTCGAAGGCGACTATGTGGCCGACATGCTCGCGCACGGCACGCGCTTCGGCGCGGAAACGGCCACGCTGTCGGTCGAGGGGGCAGGCGGCATCGATCGGCATGGCCGGTTCGTGCCGCCGTCGGGCGCGTCGCCCACCGCGGGCAACGCGATCGCCTCGCGGACGTGGCCGTTCACGGTCTCCGTCACTTCGTCGAAGTCCTACGTATCGCAGGTGAATCAACACTATCGGATCGTCTGCATCACGATCGCATTGCTGGTGAACGGACTCGTCGCCGCGGCCTACCTGCTCGCGATGGCGCCGCGCCGGTTGCTGCTGAAAGCCGTCCGCAATGCGCTGAACCGCAACGAATTTCACGTCGTATACCAGCCGATCGTCGACGTCCGGACACGCCGGACCGTCGGCGTCGAGGCGCTGCTGCGCTGGCAGCATCCGAAATGGGGGGCCATCAGCCCGGCGGTATTCGTCCCGCAGGTCGAGTCGAGCGCGATCCTGCCGAAGGTGACCGAATTCGTGCTCCGCACGGCGATCGCGGAACTGACCGACATCGCGCCGCCGATGCCGCTGCGCATCGCGATCAACATCGCGCCGAAGGACCTCGAACGCCCGCGCTTCGTGTCGGTCGTCGAAGATGCGATTCGCCGGCTTCCGCCGGGTTTCACGCTGGTGCTCGAAGTGACCGAGCGCATCCTGCTCGAAAAGAACGCGCGCACCACCGCGCTGTTCGCCGCGTTGCGCGCGACGGGCGCGAAATTCGCGATCGACGACTTCGGCACGCATCACAGCAATCTCGACATGCTGTCGCGCTTTCCGTTCGACTACGTGAAGATCGATCGCCAGTTCATCTCGCAGCTGACGACGGGCAATGCCCGGCTGATCGAGGGAATCGCCGCGCTCGCGCACCACTACGGCCTGAAGATCATTGCAGAAGGCGTCGAAACGGAGGAGCAGCACCGCGCGCTGCATGCGGTCGGCATCCAGTATGCGCAGGGCTACCTGTATCAGCGGCCGCAACGTCCGGAACACCTGAAGCGGGATTTCGCGCCGATGCCGGCCTGAGCGGCGGCGCCCCGCGCGTCGTGCCTGGGACGAACGGCCTCGAGCGCGCGACGCGGCCCCGGCAACGTCACGTCGATTCCCACACGCTGCAGCAGAACGCCGGTAGCGGGCGCGCGAAGGCGTCGCGTTGCCGCGCCGAACCGATGCGCCCCCGTCCGTCGCGCGTTTCGGGCCGCGCAATCGGGGTGAATCCTGCCGCCGCACGGCCTGCCGGCACGCCGCGATGCGGGTGCGTCCCCTTTGATTCACCGGCGCCGAGCCGTTATCCTCTTCTCGATCCCGACCGACGCGCGACCGGGCAAGAATCCCTTGCGCTGTCATGGAATTCCCAGCGCAATTGCTACGTTGAACGAGTGTCCCGATGACGCCAGACCAGCCGCAGCCCATCCTCTCGGACCGCCAGCCGGCCGCGCACGAGCAACCGTTGCTCGACCGCTACGCGGAATTCCGGTTCCAGACCGTCGTCGCATCGATCACCGACTACGCCGTCTTCATGCTCGACACGCACGGCAATATCGCGACGTGGAATACCGGCGCGGAGCGCATCAAGGGCTACCGGGCGGACGAAATCATCGGCACCCATTTCTCGCGCTTCTATCCGGCCGATGCGATCGCCGCCGGCCGCCCGACGCACGCGCTCGAAGCGGCGGCCGCGTACGGCCACTTCCAGGACGAAAGCTGGCGCGTGCGCAAGGACGGGTCGCGTTTCTGGGCCAGCGTGACGATCACCGCGGTGCGCGACGAGTCGAAAGAGCTGCGCGGCTTCATCAAGATCACGCGCGACATGACGGAGCGCAAGCGCGTCGAGGAGCTCGAAGCCGCGACGCGGCGGCTGGATGTCTTCATCGCGACGCTCGCGCACGAACTGCGCAACCAGCTCGCGCCGCTGCGGCACACGATCGGGATTCTGCACAGCCTGCCGTCGTCCGAACTGGGCCCCGCGCTCACGCAATGCAAGGACATCGCCGATCGCCAGATCGAACAGCTGGTCCGGCTCGTCGACGACCTGCTCGACATCGGCCGCATCAAGTCCGACAAGGTCGAACTGAAGCAGGCGCCGCTGAACGTGCGCGATATCGTGTATCGCAGCGTGCAGGGCGTTCAGCCGAAAGTCGACGCGCGCGGCCAGCAGATTGTCGTGCGCCTGCCGCCGGGGCCCGTGATCGTGAACGGCGACGACGTGCGTCTCGTGCAGGTGCTGTACAACCTGCTCGACAACGCGTCGAAGTATTCGCCGAACGACGAGCGCATCGAGATCCACGTGCACACCGAGGAGAACGTGGTGGCGATCGACGTCGTCGACCGCGGGATCGGCATCGTGCCCGGCGCGCAGGAATCGATCTTCGACCTGTTCGAGCAGGAGACCAGCGCGGGACGCTACGCGGCCGGCGGGCTCGGCGTGGGCCTCGCGATCTGCCGGAAATTCGTCGAGCTGCACGGCGGCAGCGTCACCGCCGACAGTGCCGGCATCGGCAAGGGGTCGTCGTTTACCGTGCGGCTGCCGCTCGCGCGGCAGCATCACGACGCCGCCGCGATGCCGGCCAGGCCGGCATCTTCCGCGGCGCAGCCGTTGCGGATCCTGATCGTCGACGACAATCACGAAGCGGCCGATACGCTCGGCGTCCTGCTGCAGATCAAGGGGCACTCGACTCGCGTCGCGTATCACGCGCGCGAAGCGCTGCCGCTTGCGCGCGCGTTCGCGCCGCACCTGATGCTGATCGATCTGAGCATGCCGGACGTCAGCGGGTTCGAGCTGCTGCAGGAATTGCGGACGACCGGCGCCGCACCCGATGCGTGCTATGTCGCGCTGTCCGGCCATGTACGTTCGTCCGATCGCAAGGACACCGAAGACGCCGGTTTCGACGATCACTTCGCGAAGCCGATTCCGATCGAGGCGCTCGACCGTTTGCTCGCGCGCGTCGAGGATGACGCGCGGCGCGGCGGCCGGCTATGACGATGTGCGCCCGCCGCGCTCCTGCTGCGCGCCGCGCATTCGCATCCGGACCCCGGCAGTGTCGCAACGGCTGAAAACGTGCCGGCGCGCGTCGCGGCACCGCGCGCCGCCGTGATCGAATTCGCGGACGGCTCCGGCGCAACGGCGACGCTGTCGCCGCTCGACGACGGCGCGCTCGAACTCGCGGTAGACGCATACGTGACGCACACGCGCCACGCAGTCGCCGCGCGCCGCTGGCACCTTCACGCGGTCGATACTGCCCGCACCGCCTGGCGAGTCGCACGGCGGCTTCCTGCCACCTGATGCCATTGGCGCCGCGTTCGGCGGGAACCGCTCGCAGGCGCTAAAATCCGCCGCCTGGACATCCACGACGAGCAAGCGTTTTGACGGACTTCGAGCAGGGTTTCATCCTCACCCGCCACTGGCGGGACACCGCGTCCGGCATCGAGATCGAGTTCTGGCTGGCAACCGAGCATGGTCCGCGCCGCGTGCGGCTGCGCCCGCAGGAAGCCGTCGCGTTCGTGCCGGCCGAGCAGCAGGCGCTCGCCGAACGCGCGCTCGCCGACGAACGCGATGCCGAGCTGCGCCCGCTCGCGCTGCGCGACTTCCGCCAGCGCCCGGTCGCCGGACTCTACTGCCGCCGCTACCGCCATCTGTCCGGACTCCAGAAGCGGCTCGCGGGGGCCGGTATCGACGTCTATGAAACCGACATCCAGCCGCCCGACCGCTACACGATGGAGCGCTTCATCACCGCACCGGTGCTGTTTCGCGGCACGGCCGGCCGCGACGGTACGCTGACCGACGGCGAACTGAAGCCCGCGACCGGCTATCGCCCGACGCTGCGCTGCGTGTCGCTCGACATCGAGACGAGCGTCCACGGCGAGCTGTATTCGATCGCGCTCGAAGGCTGCGGGCAGCGGCAGGTCTACATGCTCGGTCCGCCGAACGGCGCCGCAAAGCCGGCGATCGATTTCCGTCTCGACTACTGCGACAGCCGGGCCGAGATCCTCACGCGGCTCAACGACTGGTTTGCCGAACACGATCCCGACGCGGTGATCGGCTGGAACCTCGTGCAGTTCGACCTGCGCATCCTGCACGCGCATGCGGAGCAATACGGCGTGCCGCTGAAGCTCGGGCGCGGCGGCAGCGTGCTCGAGTGGCGCGCGCACGGCCAGCAGCCCGACCACTTCTTCGCGGGCGCGGCTGGCCGCCTGATCCTCGACGGCATCGACATGCTGAAATCGGCGACGTGGACGTTCCCGTCGTTCAGCCTCGAATACGTGTCGCAGTCGCTGCTCGGCGAAGGCAAGTCGATCGACAATCCATATCAGCGAATGGACGAGATCCAGCGCCGCTTCGATCACGACAAGCCCGCGCTCGCGCACTACAACCTGAAGGACTGCGAACTCGTCACGCGCATTTTCGACAAGGCCGACCTGCTGTCGTTCGCGCTCGAACGCGCGACCGTCACGGGCCTCGCGGCCGATCGTACCGGCGGCTCGGTGGCCGCGTTCACGCACCTGTACCTGCCGCGCATGCATCGGCTCGGCTACGTCGCGCCGAATCTCGGCGATATCGTCGGACAGAACAGCCCCGGCGGCTTCGTGATGGACTCGCGGCCCGGCCTGTACGACTCGGTGCTCGTGTTCGACTACAAGAGCCTGTATCCGTCAATCATCCGCACGTTCCTGATCGACCCGGCCGGCCTGATCGAAGGGCTCGCGCATCCGGGCGACGATACGTCCGTGCCGGGCTTTCTCGGCGCGCGCTTCTCGCGCACCGCGCATTGCCTGCCCGACATCGTGCGGCGCGTGTCGGAAGGCCGCGACGAAGCGAAACGCCAGCGCAACGCGCCGCTGTCGCAGGCGCTGAAGATCATCATGAACTCGTTCTACGGCGTGCTTGGCTCGACCGGCTGCCGGTTCTTCGATCCGCGCCTCGCGTCGTCGATCACGATGCGCGGCCACGAGATCATGCACCGCACGCGCGAGCTGATCGAGGCGCAGGGTTACGAAGTGATTTACGGCGACACCGATTCGACCTTCGTATGGCTCGGTCGCGAACACGACGACGACGCAGCGGCAGCCAAGGGCCGCGCGCTCGTCGAGCACGTGAACCGCTGGTGGCAAACGCACCTGCGCGATCGCTTCGGGCTGGAAAGCGCGCTCGAGCTGCAGTACGAGCGCCATTACCGCCGCTTCCTGATGCCGACCGTGCGCGGCGCGGAGGAAGGCAGCAAGAAGCGCTACGCAGGCCTCGCGCGTGCGGCGAATGGCGGCGAAGACCTCGTCTTCAAGGGGCTCGAAACGGTGCGCACCGACTGGACGCCGCTCGCGCAGGCATTTCAGCGCGAACTCTACCGGCGCGTGTTCAAGCGCGAGCCGTACCAGGAATTCATCCGCGACTACGTGCGGCGCACGCTCGCGGGCGAGTACGACGCGCAGCTGATCTATCGCAAGCGGCTGCGCCGGCCATTGAGCGAATACCAACGCAACGTGCCGCCGCACGTGCGCGCCGCACGGATCGCCGACGAGTTCAACCACGCGCAGGGCCGGCCGCTGCAATACCAGCGCGGCGGCTGGATCAGCTACGTGATGACGACGGCCGGGCCGGAGCCGCTCGAGACGATGCGCTCGCCGATCGACTACGCGTTCTACGTGAGCCGTCAGTTGCAGCCGGTTGCCGATGCGATCCTGCCGTTCCTGCGCGACGACTTCGAACGCGTGATTTCTGGGCAGGGGCAATTGTTCTGACGCCGACGGGGCCGCGGCATTGACTCGTTCATTCGGCATACGGTTGCGCTCGCAACCGCTTCGGGCGTCCTCCTCCAACGACGACGAACCGGCCCGATCGGCATTCCGGCGGGCCCGCGCGCGCAGCGATAAGTAAAACCGATCGACCCGGTCGGAAATCCGACTTGGACGCCGCGCGCGCCGCAGCGCACAATTTCGCACATCGCAATCGAATGAAACCCTGATCCTTCGCAACCGAGTATCCGTGGCACCCGCGGTCATCGATATGTCGCCGCCACGCGCTTGAATAAAAAGGAAAAGGCGCGCAAGTCGTGCTTGAAATGCCTGCAACACACCTCCGTGACGTGCGGTCTGCCGTGGCCGTACACCCGAACTCCGCCCGCCGCGGCGCATGCCGCAAACCGGCGCTGCACGACATGACGTGCGGCACGCCGCCTCCGACGCCGTAACGCAGTTTCCGCAACACATTCCGCCTGTCTCACCCGAGGAAAACGACGTGTCGCAAGCCACCGTCGCGCCGCTACGGCCGCGCGACCGATTCTCCATCGATTCGAGAAAACTCCTTTTCTCGCTCAGCACTTTCATCGCAGCCGCGCTTGTGCTGCTGATCTCGTTCGCCGTGAGCTTCCCGCGTCCGTGGTGGGCGCTGCTGACGGTCTACGTGACCGCGCAGCCGATGGCCGGCGCGTTCCGTCCGAAGACGATCTACCGGCTCGCGGGCATCGCGGCAGGCGCGGCGGTGACCGTTGCCGTCGCACCCAATCTGCAGAACTCGCCGGTGCTGCTCGTGCTGTGCCTAGCGCTGTGGATCGGCTTCTGCATCTATCTCGCGGTGCTCGACCGCACGCCGCGCGCGTTCCTGTTCCAGATGGCCGCGTTCAGCTCGGCCGTGATCTGCTTTCCTTATCTCGACGATCCGACCAACATCTTCATCACGGCCGTGTCGCGCGTCGAGGAAATGACGGTGGCGATCCTGTGCGTGACGATCACGCACATGCTGCTGAAGCCACCGAACAACCGCCCGGTGATTCACGAGCGCGCGCTGTCGTTCCTCGGCGATGCGTGCCGCTGGACGGCCGAGGCGTTCGGCACGCACCACACGCGGCTGGAACACGAGCATCGCCGCAAGCTCGCGGCCGACGTGACCGAGCTGGGGATGATCGCTACGACGCTGCCGTTCGACCAGCGCTTCGCGCTCGCGACGCGCGACACGGTCACCGCGCTGCAGCACCGTCTCGCGGCGCTGCTGTCGATCGCGTCGGCCGCCGCGAACCGGCTCGACCAGCTGCGCTCGCTGAACGCGGTCGATGCGGAAACCGCCGCGCTGGTCGACGCGGTGATCGACGACCTGCACGCGTCGCAGGAAGTCGGCGAAGCGCTCGACGCGGGGCTCGCGGCGCGCTGCCGGACGCTCGCGGCCGAGCGGCTGCTCGATCCGACCTGGACGTCGCTGCTCGCGGCGAACCTGTTCGACCGCACGGCGGATTTCATCGACACGCTGCACGCCGCGCGCGGGCTCGTGCGCACCTTCGCGGAAACCGACGCCGAACTCGAGCGCCACCTGCCGCCGGTCGACGGCACACGCCGCTTCAAGCTCGCGCGCGATCACGGCCTCGCGCTGCTCGCCGGCGCCGCGACGACCACCGCGATCATCATCTACTGCGCGGTGTGGATTCTCCTTGCATGGCCGAACGGCTCGGCGACGGCCGCATTCGCCGCGCTCGTCACCTGCTCGTTCGCGGCGCAGGACGATCCGGCGCCGGTGATCGGCCGCTACCTCGTGTCGACACTCGTCACGTTTCCGCTCGCCGCGCTGTACCTGTTCGTGATCCTGCCGCGCGTCGACGGCGCAGGGATGCTGATCCTGACGCTTGCACCGGCCTTCGTCTGGATGGGCTACATCCAGGCCGATCCCGCGCGCACCGCTCGCGCGCTTCCGATGTTCTCCTGCTTCATCGTCGCCATGGGTTTTCTCGATCGTTTCCAGGCCGACTTCGCGCTGTTCCTCAATACGGGGCTCGCCCAGGTCGGCGGCATTGTCACGACGCTCGTCGTGACCAGACTCTTCCGCTCGGCCAGCACGCGCTGGACCGCCTACCGGATCGTGCGCCAGAACTGGGCCGATCTCGCGCAGATGGCCGATCCGCATCGGCCCCTCGATGCGCCGACGTGGACCGCGCGCGCGGTCGACCGGCTCGGGCAAGTCGCCGCCCGGATGGCGTTCGCGAATCCGAACGACGCGCTGCACGCTGTCGACGGGCTGAGCGACCTGCGCATCGGCCGCAACATCATCCAGGTGCGCGAAGGTCTCGACAATGGCGATGCGCAAACGCGCGTCGCGATCGAAGCCGCGCTCGAGGCGGTATCGAACCTGTATCGCGCACGCGCCGACGCGCACCACCCGATTCCGGCCACCGCATCGCTGATGCGCGCGCTGAATCGCGCGATCGCCGCGGCCGCGCGCAACACCACCGGCCGCGACGATGCGACGCTGCTCGCGCTGGTGGGCATGCGCTGCAACCTGTTCCCGCATGTGCAACTCGTCGAAGGAACGACGCGATGATCGAAGAAATCCACGTTTTCGGCATCTACATGCCGTCCGCACTCGCATGGGCCGTCGTCGCGCTCGTCGCCACGTTCCTGCTGCGCGGCGTGCTGCAACGGCTGCCGCTACGCGTGCTGCTGTGGCAGCCCGCGCTGATCGAACTCGCGACGTTCTTCCTGTTGTGGTGGGGCATCGCCCGCCTCGCCGACATCCTTTTCCCGCATCGCCTCCTTTCCTGACATGAAGCGAATCCTCCCCCTGTTGCGTACCGTGCTGACGGCCGCAATCATTCTCGGCATCCTCGGCGCGATCTACGGCCTCTGGGTGCGCTACCAGATCGAACCGCTCACGCGCGACGGCAAGGTCCGCGCCGACGTGGTGCCGATCGCGCCCGACGTGAGCGGCCTCGTGACCGACGTGCGCGTGCACGACAACCAGAAAGTGACGAAAGGCCAGGTGCTGCTCGTGATCGACCCGTCGCGCTACCGGATCGCGCTCGAGCAAGCCGACGCGAACATCGCGAGCGAGCAGGCCGAACTCGACGAAGCGATTCGGGAAGACCGCCGCAATCGCGCGATGCCGGACGTGGTGGCCGAAGAATCGACGCAGCAGGGCACGACGCGCGTCGAGAAGCTGCGCGCCGCGCTCGCGCAGGCGCGCTCGACCCGCAACCTCGCCGCGCTGAACCTCGAACGCACGCTCGTGCGCGCGCCGATCGACGGCACGGTGACCAACGTCGGGCTGCTTCCCGGCGCGTACCTGACCGCCGGCAAGGGCGCGATGGCGCTCGTGAACGACGCGTCGCTGCGGGTCGAAGGCTACTTCGAGGAAACCAAGCTGCCGGCGATCCACGTCGGCGACCCGGCCAGCATCTATCTGATGGGCGTCGCGAGCGAGATTCGCGGCCACGTGCAGAGCATCGCCGGCGGCGTGGAAGACCGCGAGCGCGCGGGCGGCGACGCGCAGCTCGCGAACGTGAACCCGGCGTTCACGTGGGTACGGCTCGCGCAGCGCATCCCGGTGCGCGTCGTGATCGATTCGGTGCCGCCTGGTGTGCGGCTCGTTCCGGGCCAGACTGCGTCCGTCGAGATTCATGCACGGGCCGGCGACGTCACCGTGCGTCGGAGCCTGCCATGGTAAGCCTGCGTACGGCTTCCATCGCCGCGCTCTGCGTCGCGCTCGCCGCCTGTGCCGAGGTGGGCCCCGACTACCGCGTGCCGCCGGACGCGCTCGCGAACGCACCGGCCGCCAACGGCGGTTTCGTTGCGGGCGCATCGGTCGCATCGAACGACCCGCTGCCCGATCACTGGTGGCGCCTGTACAACGATCCTGTGCTCGACGGTCTCGTCGAAAAGGCACTGGCCAGCAACGTCGACCTGCGCGCCGCGCAGGCGAACCTCGAACGCAGCAATGCGTTGCTCGCGGCGACGCGCACAGGACGGGAGCCGAGCGTGGGCTTCGACGCGTCGACGAACTACACACAGCAATCTGCGGCGTCGGTGCTGTCGCATGTCGAGCCGCCGCGCCACGAGATCTACAACATCGGCTTCGCGATGAGCTACGACCTCGACCTGTTCGGCGGAATCCGGCGCGGGATCGAGGCGGCGTCCGCCGACAATGAAGCCGTCGCCGCAGCGCGCGATCTCGTGCGCGTGAACGTCGCGGCCGAAGTCACGCGCGCGTATTCGGACCTGTGCAATGCCGGGAACCAGATCGACGTGTTGCAGCGGGCAATTGCGGTTCAGCAGCAGCGCCTCGCGCTGACGCGCCAGCTGATCGCGAACGGCCGCGCGCCGACCTTCGAGCAACAGCGCGACCAGGGCAGCATCGAGAACAGCCGCGCGCTGCTCGCGCCGTTGAACGCCCGCCGGCTCAATGCGGCGTTCCGTCTCGCGACGCTGACGGGCCAGCCGCCGGAGAACTACGATCGCGCGCTGCTGGCGTGCAGTGCGCCGCTCGAATTATCGAAACCGATTCCGTCAGGCGACGGGCGCGCGCTGCTCAAGCGCCGGCCCGACGTGCGCGCGGCCGAGCGCCGGCTCGCCGCGTCGACCGCCCGCATCGGCGTCGAAACGGCCGCGCTGTATCCTGACATCAAGCTCGGCGCGAGCATCGGCTCGACCGGCGGGGCTGCCGCGTTCCTCACGCCGCTGACGAACCGCTTCGCGGTCGGTCCGATGATCACGTGGGACCTGCATCGCAGCACGATTCGCGACCGCATCGAAGCCGCGCAGGCCGACAGCCGCGCGAGCCTCGCGCATTTCGATTCCACGGTGCTCACCGCGCTGCGCGAAACCGAAACGTCGCTCGACACCTACGCAGGCGCGCTCGACCGGTTGCAACGCCTGGAGGCGTCGCGCGACGCCGCCCGCGACGTGATGGAGCGCACCGACGAACTGCGGCGCGGCGGGCGCGTGGGCGGACTGGCGGCGCTCGATGCGCAACGCACGTGGCTCGCGGCCGAAACGGCCGTCGCAGCCGCGCGTCAGGACGTCAACAACGATCAGATCGCGACGTTCCTCGCGCTTGGAGGCGGCTGGCAATGAGCGTTCCCGACGACCTGACGATCGAACGGCCGGCGACGCGCGACGCGGGCCGGCACGCCGAAGCCTCGCTGTTGAATGCCGACGCGGCAAACGCATGCGGTGCCGGCATCATCGTGCCCGGCGATTCCCCGCAGCGCCGCGCGACGCGTCCAGCCACCGCGCCGCAACCGGCGCATAATGGCGCGATACCCGATCCACGCGACCAGCGACTCAATCCGCGGAAAATGAAGTTCACCCAACGCAGCCCCCTGCTTCGCAACATCAGCTATCTGCTCGCGATCGACGAGCACCGCAATTTCACGCGGGCCGCCGAAGCGCTCAGCGTGTCGCAGTCGGCGCTGTCGCAGAAGGTGCGCCAGCTCGAGGACGAGCTTGGCGCGCAGCTGTTCGACCGCAGCGGCCGCATGGTCCAGCTCACCGATTTCGGCAGCGTGTACCTCGAATACGCGCGCCGCGCACACAACGACCTGCTCACCGCGCAGCGCGCGCTGCACGACGTGCACGACCTGTCGCGCGGGCAACTGCGGATCGGCTTCACGCCGACCTTCACCGAATACCTCGTCGCGCCCGTGATCGAGCAGTTTCACGAACGCTATCCGGGCATCGTCATCGAGATCACCGAGATGTCGCTCGATGCGGTCGAGACCGCGCTCGGCGACGACCAGGTCGATCTGGCGTTCGGCTTCGTCGACGTGCGCGCCGACGAGATCGAAGCCGAGGCGCTGTTTCCCGAGCAGCTGATGCTCGTCGTCGGCCGCACGCACCCGCTGACGGCTCAGCGCGATCCCGTCACGCCGACGCAGCTCGCCGGCACGCCGATGGCGCTACTGACGACGAGCTTCGTGTCGCGCTTCTATGTCGACAGCTATTTCCAGTCGTACGACATGCAGCCGGACGTCGCATTGCAGGCGAACTCGATCAGCGCGGTGCTGAAGATCGTGAGCCGCGGCAAGATCGCGACGATCCTGCCCGGCACGATCGAGTTCGAGCATCGCGATCTGCAATACGTGCCGCTCGATCCGCCATTTCCGGTGCGTACGGTCGCGCTGTTGCGTCGCAAGGGCGCCTATCGCACCGTCGCGTCGACGGCATTCGCGCAGATGGTGCGCGAGATGCTCGAACATGGCAGCCTGTCGTCGCTGCGCACGCTGACGGCGCGCGACGCGTCCTGACACACATCGCGCCGCCGGCAGAGCTGCGCACCACGGTCGAATAATCGGCATAGGCTCGACGCCGCCGTATCCGCAATGCGGATGCGGCGCTTTCGCGCGTTCTCGCACATTGTTTAATTTTCCTTTTCAATTTGAATTCCCGATTTAATTGGCGAATTCGCAGATAAACCATTCGTCCTCCGAATCATCGATTTGCCTTATCGACTGCATCGGAAATTCGCCTTGGACTTGATCAGGGTTTTCCTGCATTCTTTCGTTATCGATTCCTGATGAATCGGTCGCGCCGCATCCCGGCGTCGAGAGGCCCGGCGACCATGTCGCGCGAGCCTTCCGCACCATGCCGATACATTCGACAAGAAGAATCCGACACGCACCCGGTCACCGACCAAACGACTCGACCACGCCGACATCCGGAATCGAACTGAAAGAATCATTATTCATTTTATCGGAATCCTAAATGTTAAAGTTTGTCATCATCCCTGCCGCATCCACCCTCATCGCACTGTCTGGTTTCACCGTCACCGCTGGCGCGTACGCGCAACAACAGCCGGCCTCGCCCGAGATCCAGCTGCAAGCAGCCTCTGTAGCCGGCACCGCGCAACTCGCCGCGCGCTCGAACGGCGGCAACCGCGTGCGTACGGACGCCGCACCGAAGGTCGTGGTTCCGCTTCGCCAGACGCAGCATCGCCCGCCCGCGGCGCAGGACAGCGACTGCGTCGGCCCCGTGAGCTTCTGCAACGTCTACTTCGGCAGTTGATCCCGCTTTCGATAACGCCCCTGCAACAGGAACCGTCGTGAATCATCTGTTCAGTGCGATGCGGGTCTTTCTCAAGGTTGCCGACACGCATCATTTTTCCCATGCCGCCCACCAGCTGAATCTTTCTCCGTCGCTGGTGACGCGCTACGTCGGCGATCTCGAATCGCATCTGGGCGTGAAGCTGCTGCAACGCTCGACGCGCAAGACCGTGCTGACCGAAGTCGGCGTCCGCTATGCGGAAGGCTGCCGCGCGCTGCTGATGGATCTGTCCGAAATCGAATCGCGCGCCACGCAGGAATCGAGCCGCATCTGCGGCGACCTGAACGTCGTCGTGCTGCACAGCCTGATGTCGACGGAGCTGGCGAGGTTGTTCGCCGAATACCAGGCGCGCCACCCGGACGTATCGCTGCACATCACGCTGACCGAATCGGAAGTCGACCTGCTCGGCGGCGAGTTCGACGCCGGCATCGTCGCCGACACGATGATCACGTCGGTATCCGTCGTTTCGCGCACGCTCGCACATGTGCCGCTCATCGCGGTCGCATCGCCCGGCTACCTGCTCGAAGCAACGGCGCCGCGGCGGCCCGCCGACCTCGACCACCACCGGATCGTCGGGCTCACGACCGGTGCGAGAACCTACCGATGGGCAGGCACTAACGGCACGCTCGATGCTACCCAGTTCGATGCGCCGGTTACGGTGAACAGCGCGCTGATGCAGCGCCAGCTCGCGCTCGCCGGCAGCGGCATCGCGCTGCTGCCGGAATACGCGGTTGCAAACGACTTGCGTATCGGCACGCTGACGCGTGTGCTCGACGACTACCGGATCGTGAGCGACGGCGTGGCCGTGTCGCTCGTGTACCCGGGCCGCGAATTCCTGCCGGGCAAGGTACGCGCGTTCGTCGATCTCGCCGCCGAACGGTTCAGGTTGCCGTCGCTCGCCGCGCCGCGCGCTGCCGGCGCGATCAGCCCGGGGGTCGCCGTCGCGGCGGATGTCGATGCGTAGCGCCGCATCGTCATGCGTCACCACGCCGCCTCATGCCGGAACACGGTTCGCCCGGATTCGCCGTATATCCGCTCGAACCACGTTCCCGAACTTGTCACACCGGTTCAGTGCATCGCGCTCGCGCGCGACCTGAACGAAACCGTCTGAGGAAGTCATGAAATCTTTCGTCGTCACCATCACTACTGCCGCCGCTACCGCGGCCGTTCTGCTTGCCGCACCGGACGCGTCGTATGCGCAATCGTCGCAGTCGACGCTCACGCGTGCACAGGTGCGCCAGGAATTGCTCGACCTCGAATCGGTCGGCTACGACCCGTCGATCGGCGACGGCGACAACTATCCGGACGACATCGTCGCCGCGCAGGAACGTCTCGCCGCGAAGCGCCTCGCCGAACACAAGAGCGGCGAAGCCGCTTACGGGCCGGCCGGCGCACCGGGCACGTCGGCGGGCGCGCCGGCGACTGCCGGGATGAAGCAGTAACGTCCGCCTGGTCGCGGCAGAGCGGAGCGGCGTTCGAAGCCGCTGCGCTCGCCGCTCGACTTTCCGATGCCGTCGGCCGCCCGGTACGACCGCATCCAGTCACAACACCTTCTTTCCCGGTCCGTCCCTGCGCCACCCCCGCGCTCTGCCCGACGGACTCCAGCTTCCCCTGACCGTTCCGCTTGTCTCCCTCGCGTAGCCCGCGGCTCGCGTGGACCCGCACGCCCGTTCCCCCCGGGGAAAACCCGCCCCCCGCACAGCGCGATTTGTCGTTGACACGTCGAATTTTGCCCTTCTAATATGCACACAACGCTGCACACAATAAAACACACACTGATGTGTGGAGAA